>JAQTXD010000036.1 GCA_028688955.1 Desulfuromonadaceae bacterium | reverse complement strand
TGTTGCCAAATACAACTGGTTGCAAAGTAACAATACTGAATAACGCTAACTACAACCCTAGTGGACGAACTGCTCTTTATAAAACTTTACACTCTGGTTTACAGGATCTGCTGGTTGTTTTGTCTTATGCGAGAAAAAATGGATTGGCACCCGTATGTATAATTGCACTTATAGCGGATGGTGAAGATACAGAGGGTGAAGTTAGCCCCGAGGATATTAGGAACCTGCTTCAGGAACTACGTGAACAAAGTATTTTGAAAAATTCCGTATTACTTGGATTTCTCAACAATACACTTACGCAAGAACGACTTGAAGCAATTCAAAAAAATCTAGGGTTTGATGAGTATATTGATTGCACACCACAACCAGATATAAGAAGTCACTGGATTTAACTATATAACAATATTATTGAATCATATCACACAGTAAGGAGACCCTAAAATGGCCGAAAACTATGGGAATACTCATCAAGAAATTAATGAACTGGCAAAAGACGGGACAATAAGCAACGACACCGCAAAGAAATATTCAGGAGGGACGGCAAGACCAGTAACAGGTGCGAATTTAAATAGCCTTGCGGATGATCCCCTATTCTTATTGGTATTGGTTGATGCCTCTGGTTCGATGGAATCATGCAAAGATGCAGTAATACAAAGTCATCCAATAATGCTCGAATCATTAAGAGGCAGTGCTCATGCACGGCATAATCGGCTTCTTGTTTGTCAGTACTTATTTAATAGTGCATCTAATAACTTACACCCATTCACACCGCTGTTGCCAAATACAACTGGTTGCAAAGTAACAATACTGAATAACGCTAACTACAACCCTAGTGGACGAACTGCTCTTTATAAAACTTTACACTCTGGTTTACAGGATCTGCTAGTCACATTATCTTATGCGAAAAAAGGTGGATTGGCACCCGAATGCATTATTGCACTTATAACTGATGGCGAAGATACAGAGGGCGGGTTTAATCCCACGGATATCCGGAACCTGCTTCAGGAATTACGCGAACAAAGTATTTTGAAAAACTCCGTATTACTTGGACTCCTCAACAAGACCCTTACGCAAGAACGACTTGAGACTATTCAAAAAAATCTAGGTTTTGAGGCAAGCGTTAACTGTACACAGGCGTCAGAAAAAGAAATACGTAAAGCGTTTCGTTTGTTTTCACAAAGTCTTGTTGCCGGCATATGACATTCAAATGGGAGATTATATGAAAATTCATATTGAAGGTGTAAAAGACAATGTAACGTTAGATTCTACGAGCTTGGTGGACGCCGGTGGCGAAGGTGAAATACACCAACTTCCTCCCGACATGTTGGTTAAAGTGTATCATGATGACCAACTTAGCTCATTGCGACAGGAAAAAGTTTTAGAATTCTGTACTAAATATGAAACCTACAGAGGTCTATTTAGTAAAAAACATTATGCATTTCCGCAAATTCCTGCCAATAAATCCGATGACAACGAAATAGTTGGATTTATGATGTCTAATTTGGGAACACATTATCCCAAACTTGATTCAATAGGGTACGAGCAAGATGACTTCCGTAAAATGCCAAATGGTCAAAGTTTGACTGACGATGCGGCGATAAAACTTATTTACGATCTCTATGAAAGTTTACATAAAATCCACACCGCACAGTTTGTTTTTGGAGACCTTAACCCATCAAATATTGGATACAATTATGACGCTCATAAGCCTATTTTCTTCGACTTCGATTCGGCGCAGTTCGGTAAATACGGATGTCCAGCATTTTCTGAGTCATATTTAGATCCTTTTGTAGAAGAGTCTGGGAAAACTGCTGATGGTTATTTCAAATACTCGGTAATGAGTGACTGTTTCGCTATGGCAGTTATTGCATATCAGCTATTTGTCGGTGCAAAACCCTATGCCTACAGAACGAACCCATCTATGAAAGAATCTGAACGTAAAACAAAACGTCTTGCGCTGATCGGATGTTTAGAAGATAAGAATTATCTGCAGCGGATGGGAAATATTTCTTTAATTGAACATCCGCAAAATGCAATCCGTCTAGAACGATTACGCTTACTGAAACAAAAAAACGAAGTATTATACAAGTATTTGTTTGACACTCTCGTTATTGGCAAGCGTGAAAATTTATTATACAGATTACCCAAAACTGATAAACGCAATCCGGTTTATGTTTTTCACACAAAAGAAAAAGTTAAAACAATATCCGATATTCTTAAAGATGGAGTTCAACAGCCATTAGAATCAACGTGGAAAATCGGTCCACCTATTATCGCGCTTCCTCCTAATACAACAATATTTGGGCCAGAGGTTCTAGCAAGCATAGAACAAGAGTTAAATAGACGCGGAGAGGCGGTACGACAACAACATATCAGACGAATGACGTCTACAAAAGACCCTGATATGTTTAAACTATTTGTTGCAAATTTGGGAATTGATTATTCAACAATTATCATTCGGGGGAGTCAGCCGAATGCATAATTTCAAAAGTCGTTTTGTATTATTAAATGCAGATTCTACAACACTGCCTTTCACGATTGGTAGCGTCACTCAACATGGTTTTCATGAACCTATTGGGAATAATCAGGATGCGGTTGGCCTGGGGATATATGAATCGAATATAATTGCTGTTGTTTGCGATGGTTGCGCTGGTGCTTCTCCTCACGGACTCAATAATGTTTCATTTAATGAGTGTGGTTCACAACTCCTTACAATTCTAGCTACTCAAGCTATTCAACGACTATTGTCTCTTGGATTTACACCTGGAACAGACATGATCGCCAAATTGGAGCTTGATCTAAAAGAAAAGTATTTTCAGTTGGTATCTTTACTTGTTGGAAAAGATTCTTTTCTTCGAGAGCATGTTTTATTTGAACTTCTTATGAGCACAATTGTGGGGGCAGTAATAGGACCTGAACGGTGGTGCGTTTTTCATGGTGGGGATGGCGTTGTGATTGTCAATGGGAAATACCATGACATTAATGGTTCTCCCCCGGATGGTCACAGCGGCGAATATCTGGCTAACTCAATATTGTTAAAAGAAAGGGGTAATCAGCCAGATAATGTTCTCCATATACTTAACGAAGGCGATAGTTCGAATCTGAACAATCTTTTGTTGGGTAGTGACGGAATGCTAGATTTAATGAATTCCAAAAGCAACTTATTAGAAAACCTTGCATATACGCTTGATAAACGATCACCACAATATCAAACTGGTTATGATTCATTATTTTTTAGAGAATTTCGCAAACGGGTTTGGAACCCTTTATCCTCAGGGACAACATTGAATGGAGAGCATGATGATCGCTCACTGATTTTGATACGCCGTCTGCCTTGGTTGGATATTAAGCCATCTAATCAAATAATGGAATCTCCGCTGGGCGCTGCAACACCGACAAACGATAATGAACAAATAATTGTTGATCCGATTAGTGCGGTTTCAATAGCAGTAACCACACTCCATGTGCAAAATGGGATTGATACTCCAACTGCGCAATTTAACGAAGAAGCTAAATCAGATATTACTGAATCTAAAGAACATGATTTGTCCGAGGCATCTCTAGGAAAAATTCATTTGGATGAGAGCAATACAATTGATCAAGTCAATTCTAATAGTGTCACACAAGAAGATGAACGTACTGATCGTAATAACGAACATATAAATTTATATGATCATGATTCAGTTCGTTCGTCAGAGCTGTCAGGTGAAGTAGCACATAGGACCGTAGTAGAAAACCTACCCGCCAATTCCGTCAACCATCCAATAGTGATATGCGATCAAATTCATTTTGAGTCGATTTCTCCGTCCCTCGATAATACAGAAAAATTTCATCAAGAGAGTCCTCCATTAGATAACTATGTCCCATGCGATGAGGCATTGTTGACACCAGATATTAATGACTTGCATGTAACGGGAAATAATAAAGATATGAGAACCACTGTTGATCACCAAGGGAAATTACTCTTAGGTCAAACAATTCAAAAGGACAACCCTTCAGGAGGCCGTAAATGATCAATTTGACCCCAAGATATATTGAAGAGGCCGGAGGACTTTTACGGGCTATTTCGCTAAAATCAGCTGAAGTAGTACGAAGTGTTCTGGGAGAAAATAATATAAAACCAATAAACAAGGAGAAACTGGATAAACTCGACCGAATTCTTGTGCACACCAGTCCTCATTTGGATGAATATCTTGCGGTGCTTTTGTTTCGTGCTTGCCTGCCGCCACAAAAACTTCGTGAATTACAACTAGAGGAGTTTACACTCAATTCTATCAATAACGATCAATTAGCTAAAGTTACATGGAGAAATGCTGCTGTAATTGGAATAGGTGGCACTCATACTGGGGGGGCAAGGGCATTATTCAATTATGACGAGCACGTTGAGACTGGCAAAGTACGTAAAGATTCATCTTGCTCGATGTTAGTCAGTAAAAGACATTTGAATGATCCAGGGATTTTGTACAAAGCTATTGGGGAAATCGATCATATAGACGCTTATGCTAACGCACATGATAAACATCTAGGAAACTATATTAAATGGATGCACGAATCAGAATATTTTTTCTCAATTGGAAGTTCTACTAAAGATCATATTAAAGATTCAATCTCGCCAACATGGAAACAGACGTTGATTGAGGCGTGTTTGGCAGCATATATTCTAGCCAGTAATGACAAAAAACGTTTCAATGATGCTTCGTTTTGGAAACAGTATGCCGAAGACTCTTTGGACGCTTATAAAAAATACTCATTATTACGCAAAGTTGATCCAAAATTTACAGATGTTTTTGGACGACTAAAAGGTAATATATCTAGATATGAACCACATTACCTATTAATCAATAAACCTGGTGGTGGCCAAGAAGAAAAGAAAGATAAATACGGAAATAGAATCGAACAAAAGCTCGTGATGCCTTACCTTGCTGCATTGTGTCAATATTACTGGGGGCCAGAAATCGGACATATTATCATGGCGCATTTCTGGGATGCTCGAGTTCAATCTCAAATTACGTACGCTAATATTACTGAAGTATTGAAAACAACGATTGGAGATGGAACACATGAAATTCCGCCTGTCAGAACACCAATGGGGCAGCTAACTTTCCGGCATATACCAGTTGCAGGGGCATCTCGTAAACCATGGGTAGTAGAATTTGTTCTAAAGGGGGCAATGCCAAATTCAAAAGCCCCTTTGCTATCTTACATAAATAATAATAATGATGGGAATGGATATTTAATTCTTCATAATTCCAGTACAAACAATATTGTCTTAAATAAGGGTTATGGTGTCAATAGCGAAACTTGGAAAGCTCTATGTGATAAGTTGTTACAAGTTGAAGGAGATTCTTCAGCAAAGATTGCCGGTTGCTGGTACAAGTTGGTGAATGACAATGGAAACATCGCAGGTTTTATGCTCAATGGAAATAAAGCACATCAATATGTCCCCAAAACATCAATAGATGCAGACAGCCTTGTTGGACTGGTTAAAGAAATAATCAGTTAGTAGACTGGAGAAATGAAATGGCGTGTTTAATCTTATGTGGTAAGTCCATGAATAAGAGTGAAAACCGGATGCTAACTTATCTCAAGGATAACTTGCCTTCAGATTGGGTAGTGTTAGGAAATGTTCCATTGGTAGAGCCTAAGAGAGATTATGAAGTAGATGCAATCATTATTGGAGGAGGCACAATATGGGTTGTAGAAGGTAAGTGCTGGCGTGGCTCAATTACAGGTGATCAATTTATTTGGGTTCAAAATGGTGGTAAAGGAAGAACATCACCATTGAGATCACTAGGTGAAAAATCCCGAATTTTATCATCAACAGTAAAAAATTGTGGAATTAAATCATTTGTAACACATTTAGTTATAATGTTAGCTGACAAAGGAACCTATTCACTTTCAATAGATAATGATCCTAGCGTTAAAGCATGTGTTCATCATTTACACGATGTTCATTCTCAACTTATAACCGCATCAAAAGTTTCGAGTTTAACTACAGCACAACTCTCTACTCTCGTTAAGCGATTAGGTGGTACTGGAGCAGAGACACAGTACAATAAATATCTTGCTATCGGTAACAATTCAGATAAATCAGAACAAAACGAATACAATAAAAATAAATCTGTGGATGTTGAAGAAACTGAATCCATTTTTATTTTTACGTTGCATGGAGAGGAAAATTTTACTCGCACATACTATAGTTGCGATTTTAAAAAGATTCTATTGGGTCGAAGTGAAATTAGGGGTGCATTTCCTCAGCATTGGAAAAACTGGATAAATGAAGGTATGTTTGTAAGATTTTCTAAGAGCTGTGTTGGTTTTGAAGCCGCTGAAGGTACCAAGGTCATTCTTAATAGAAATAATGAACTTCCTATAGGGAAAATCGTTAAGCCAAGTTCTAATACTGGTCAACTGAATATAGGTGGAATTGAGTTTAGCTTTGAGATCGAAACCATCATATTTGACTGAGAGAGGAGTTAAAGATGACAATAAATTATATGGGCAGAAAAGCTGATCTACAAAAAAAGAATGCAGATATTGTATTCTGTATCGATGTTACACAGTCGATGCAACACTGTATTGATGGGATTAAATCAAATATAAAGAAATTTATTAATGGATTGCAGGCATCTTCAAAAATTGATTATCGACTCGCTCTAGTAGCCTATAGAGATATACATGATGAGAAAATCTGGGAGCGTGGCATTAAGGCCTGTGATGAGCCTTGGATTGTTGAAAACTTTACTGATGATGTTAACACTTTTACCACTTGGCTTGATCGACCGGAAGCCCAAGCTTATGGTGGTGGCGAGGAACCAGAAAGCACTCTTGACGCATTATACATTGCAATCAAAAAAAGTTCCTGGAGAGAACATGATACACATCGAGTAATAGTACTCTTTACAGATAGTGATAGCCATCCAACAATTCACCCAAAAACAATTCACCCAAAACCATATAGAGAAAAAGATAGTAGGGTCATGAAAATAATTGAGGAGTTTCAGAGGCTTAAGCACGGGATGCTGTATATGGTTGTACCGCAATATCAAATTTATGAAACGTTAGAAAAAGCGGGACATGACGCTATTCGAACAGTAATTGCGGATTATATTCCAAATGATGATTCAGGCCTTCATTCAATAAATTTTTCTGAGCTTTTAGAATCGATTGGTAAAACGGTATCAGCATCATCATTAAATATTAGTGAAGCACCGTGAGTAGTAGATCTTTGATGAACAACTGGAATCTCCTTTCTGTTTCCGAAATTGGCAATAGAGCGCGTAATGAAGACAAGATTTCTCATTTTATAAGAATGGTGAATTGCAAAACGCCTGTTTTTGCATTCATTGCTTGTGACGGTGTGGGAGGAGTAAGTGGTGGTGGTGAAGCTGCTGAAATAGTAGCAACAACAGTAGAAAAGAAGTTAAAGGCGTTAATCTCGAAGTATGGGACTTTATTATTTAGTAATAAATATGGAGCAATTCTTCGTAGCAAACTAAAGAAGTTGCGAATTAAAAATGGTATTTGCGGCGCTACCACCATGGTAGCATTGATTTTTTGCACACGTCGTCTTCAGGGTAGATATCGCTGTATAGCCATATGGGCAGGTGATAGTCGAGCTCATATAATTGATGGGAGCGGACATTATTTGCAATTGACTCATGACCATCATGACGATGAGGGCCGCTTGACGTCAGCTTATGTTGCAAAAGATGGATTCTGTAAAGCTAATATTGAAATCAATAATTATATTATGAATAATTTGCCACTTGCATTCGGTGTCTCAACTGATGGTCTGCATGGAAAGTGCAGAGTAGATGAATTACGTCATTTTTTGTCATGTTGCTTAGTCAACAAAGAAATAGATAGCGAAACATTTGCAAGTTGGGTGCAAAGCTTCTTGGAGGCTAATATTTCTGACAATTATTCGGCTATTTTTTTGTTGAGGAAAACCATGCTTCCATTGGGCATTTTAGAGAACAATATTAAAATGTCTGGAGATATAAATGCGTAAATTAAAACCAGGCGAAGTAATTTCTGGTGGTGGACCTCTCCAGTTTGAAATTGTTTCTTGGATTGGTGCAGGAGGTCAAAGTTTCGGATATAAGGCAAAAGTAATTTCAAAAAATGCACTAAATGGTACATCTGTATTTATCAAGCAATATCGGGACTTGAAATTAATTTTGATGGGACGGCTTGATAATTTCTTTAAGGAAATGGTTTCTCGCGTTCCACAAGAATATCAGCAACGCATTTGTTTTCCATTAAATGATAGTCCCAAGCAAGGGATTTATCAGCCAGCCATAGGCGAGGCAGGTAATGTTATATTCATTGCATATCCAATGATTGAAGGAGTGACACTAGAAAAATGGTTCGAAAATGATCATCATGATGAAGATTCTAAGCAAAATATTGTGATGTCATTATTGCGAATTATGACGACTCTGAATCATGCTCAGATTGTGCATCTAGATCTACATCCTGGTAATTTTATAATATGTAATAAACGAAATAACACATATGTAACCTTGATCGACTTAGACTTGGCCAGGATCAGGGATAAATCATCAGGTATTTATGGAGGTATACGTAAAGTAGGGGGGATGGATTATTTTGTTTCACCTGAACATTACGATAATGACGAAAAATCTATTTCGCAAAAAACAGACGTATTTTCGATTGCAGTATTAATTTCAATAATATTACTGGAGTCACATCCTTTTGATGTAGGTGATTATTACCAATCTATACGTTCTTCAAGGTTCATATTGACAGATAAAGGTTACCATAAGAATATCATGGGGGTATTAAGTCAGGGGTTACAATCTGAACCTGATAAAAGGCCAACTATATCTCAAATGTCATCTGTATTTAGGAAATATGCTGCAACACAATTTAAATATATGCGATGCGGAATTTCTATTAGTAACGGTACATACGAGTATTTTTTCTGGGAGGACAAAGTATTTTCAGGCCAGGACTTACGTGGATTTGGCATACAGTTAACCAGCAGAGGATGTTTCCAGTTGAAGATAGATCAAAATAACGGCGAATATGGAATTAAATTGCTTGATGAAACATTGCCTGTATTACTTGGAAATCACAAATTATTGCTTGGAAAAATTACATGGATATCTAACAAAAATGTATTAACAATAAACAGTACAAGATTGAATATGCTGTTAGTACAGGATGATGCCAAATGATTGTATCAAATAATAGCCGAATAATGCTTCAGGCTTATGGAATGAATATCGGTGTAGCTTCAAGCTGGGAAGCAAATATTATTCTTAATGATGCTTCTGAATCAGCAGAAAATATATTTTTGATAGAATTTTGCAATGCTACTGATCCATTTCGGCATGACAGTGAATTCACTCTATGTGCTTATAATAACTACTATATTGTAATGTTTAATGGAGAATTGTGTGCTGCCGGTCGAGGGAAGGCTGATGCAACACGATTTTCGTTCAAGGAGGCTAGCGGCAGTATTCCAAAACATTATATGGAGCAGGCGTTATTGCTTTTTGCTGAACAAAAGCCTGTAAAAATACCTTCAATATTAGGCGGTAAACTTTCCATAGCCGGGGCCGTTCAAGATGCAACCCCGATAACACTCATACATTGCAACGCTTCTACTGATGCATCGCCACAAGAAACAAAAAGCTATACCCAAAAAACATCTTGTAATGCTGCTAGCTCAACTCAAGCGGATGACGACGGTTGGATAGATGAAGATGATTTGAATGGTTCCGATGAAAATGATGCGTTGTTAGAAGAGTCTTGCATTACTGAAGTAAAGACTGCTGATAAAATTCCTGTAGAAGAACCTATTTCATTTAAAACTGATATTTCAGTGATATCTCCAACCCCGATTCAACAAAATGTCCCTCACGAATCACCGATTCTCAATGAAATATTTTCAACTCCTTCTCCGGAAATTGATTTAGTCCGAGACCGACTTGAAGGCCATCTACAAAAATTATTGGAAGTTCGCAGGACGGAATACCAATTGTCGGATGAATGTAATCGACTTCTTGATCGATGCGAGCAACTACAAGAAAGTATTCCACGTATTCCCCATCTTTCAGAAAACCGTGCAAAGCTACAAAAGGATCTTGAAAAACTGACTTCACAGTTTCCTAGCGATGCTCTTCAAGCTTTTGATGTCGAACTTGAGATGTTAGAAAAGATGCGACAATCCTTATCGGTTTGTAACGGCTACAAAGACGGCGTCTCAGCAACACTTCAACAAACATTGACAGAAGGCCAGCAGGTGCTGAGTCAGATTGAAGCTTTACAGTCGGAGCTCACTACAAAAAAAGAAGAAATAGTTCTTCACAGGGAACAGGCAAATATACTGATTGAACAGTTAAAGCCTCATTTGGATGCGAACCAACGTATTTCCGCAGCACTTCCGGGTGCTCAGAATGTTGTGGATCTATTAAAAAAAGCAAAACTACTGCTTGAAGAAAGCGACCAACTGTTAGCTGGTCTCATTCGAAAATAAATCGCAACTATGGAGTTTATTCTTAACAATATTTGTCATAAGACCTTGAATATTGCTGCGATTTGCCCTTTATCCAATGCTCTCGGTCCTGGGAAACGATTTGTCATATGGGTGCAAGGATGTTGTTTCTCCTGCCACAACTGTGGATCACCGGAATGGCGACCGACAATTGATGCGATTCAATTGAATCCAAACGAACTGGCGACAATGATATTGTCCTCACCAGATATAGAGGGAATAACTATTTCAGGTGGTGAACCTATTCTGCAAGTCGTTGGGCTTGTTGAAACGTTGCGGTTGGTTAAGGCCAAGCGGTCATTGTCAGTTATTTGCTATACTGGATTCACTCTGGAAGCACTAAAGGAAAGAAGCGACCCAGTAATCGATGAATTCTTAGCGACGATAGATATTTTAGTCGATGGGCCTTACGAGGATTCATTGAATGATAATAAAGGATGGCGTGGATCATCCAATCAGAGGGTATATTTTCTCAGTGGACTATATCAGGGTCTAGAAGATGATTTTCATAACCGTCGACGCGATATAGAAATTCACCTGCTCAATAAGAAGTATCTTTTGGTTGGAATAAAACCAACTGCGCTTCCTGCGGGAATTGAATTGTAGATAAATGATTTGCGTGTAAATGTTTTAGAGGTTTGAGGAATTGATTCCCCCCATGATAGGGGAGACGATCCGGGTCGTATTGAAACAAAGATAAAATCAATATCAATCAATCAACAAATTCATGTCACTTGCCTTGACAGTTTGCACCAAGGATTCAAGACGGTAAGTTCAGAATATTATTTTCATGCAGAAGTATTTATACAAAAAAATATTGCTTTTCTCATCGTAGTGTTGTAGACAATTCTCCTGTTATTTTCGACCAACTTCTTAAAAAGTATCTACCCCCAGTTTTTACCAGTAATCCTTCACTAACCCGCATCGCTTCAATAATACATATCTATCACTATTTCTTTATCCAATGTCAGATGTTTGTACTTTTGTCGTTATGGTTTGTTGTGCCCTACAACAGTCAGCCAAACAACCATGAAAGGACGTGAGACATGACCAGAATCAATCTAGGGGAAAGAAACCAATTGATGCTTTCCATCGAAGCCGAGCAGTACAAGGTGGAAGTGGAGCGGGAAGTGGAACTGAAAAAACAGGAGAATCAATCCGTAAGCTCCAACGATACCGCTAAGCGCGAAATGGCAACTGAGCTGTTGCTGCAGGGGTTCTCAGAGAAGGCTATCTGCCGGATTCTAAACATAACCCCGGATAAAATGCCTGAAACGCTGCCGTTATGATGTTCTTTGAAAATTGAATATAGTTATAGACTTCGAAAAAGAAGGAGGATCAATGCGTATCCCATTCATCTCATCACATCAGATTGAAACCGGCTTTGAGGCTTGCTGTGCAGTCCGTGTCGCATCATTGATGAACAGTGATCTTCTCAAGGACTATCACTATGGCCCCGCTGAGGAGCGTTCAACCACTTCATTCTCCAAGCTTAACCCCCGCCACCTGCAAAATGGTCGAGAAATGCTGTTATCAGCCATGGCATCCATGACTGAAGTTACTTTTGAAGTAAGGATATCGATCATACCTGACCTGGTGCATAAGGCACAAGGTGATATCGACATGTTCTTGATGATCCGTTGTAATGGAGAATCAGAACCAGAGGCGAGAGAGAAAGCTGCTGCTGCGTTTCTATCGCTTTTTCCTATTCTGGTGACCTACCTTCCAGAAGCGGATATTAAACTCGTCAAGTCTGAAGATGAATTACAGCAGTGCATCATACCGTTCGAAGTAAAGCACGCTTCCTCGATAGTTCGTCGTACACAGGAGATACCTCTGGCATCTGTAGTTGTTCCTAATAACGTCGGATTTCTCGTAAACGACACAAAAATATCAGGGCAGCAGGATGTGGCGTTGAACCATCTTGCACCCTGGATTCCATCATTTGATGACTGGGGGCGATTGTTGGAAATTCTGGCCGGGCAGATGGAGCCGACCATGTTGCTGATCCGTTTACGTTCTCGTTCTGACGTATCAGAGGAACGGGAGCGACTGAATAATATTGTTGAACTGTGCGAAGCGGCCTTGGCTGGCATCGAAACCAACGAATTTGCTCTGCGAAAGACGGTTTCAATGTTTGAGGAGCAGACCGTAACCCGGCTGGAAAATCTCAGCCACCCTTGTTTTGATGTTGCGGCACTGATTGCTTCAAGTCAGAAGATTTCTTCTGCTTTGGCAGTTGCATTTGGAAGTGCCATATCCGGTCGTCGGCTTGGTGGTGAAGAGCCGGCCTGGTTGCAAGGCGGGTATGATACTCGTGACATGGAGCATGAGGATTTCATGGCTGCCACTTGTTTCCCTGAACGGTCACCTTTCAGTATCGGCGAAGCTGCCTGCGCCTTCCGGTTTCCGTCACCCCCCAGCCGAGATATTCCAGGATTGAAAGTGCAACGATTCCGCGCCAACCTGGCCATGTTGCCGCCAGAACTGGACGAAAGTCCTGAATCAATCCGGCTGTTCTTAAACGAGTTCCAGGGAATGAGCCAGCCGGTACATATCGACCCGGACGACCGCATGCGCCATTGTTTCATACAAGGACAAACAGGCACAGGCAAGTCATCGCTGCTTGAACATATGATAATTCAGGATATTTATGCTGGCCGCGGTCTTGCCGTCATAGATCCTCACGGCGATATGGTCGATAACATTATCAATCATATTCCACGCGAACGGGCAGAAGATCTAATCATATTGGATTTATTGGATCGGGAACGCCCGCTCGGGTTCAACATCCTGCAGTGGAGCACTATTTCCGAGAGAGATCTGATTATCGATTCTCTGTATCAGCATGTGGATCATATCTACGACATGAAAACTACTGGGGGTCCAATATTTGAATCCTATTTCCGTGGCGCCTTGAAACTTTTAATGGGCGATAAGCCTCGCGAGGGATTCGTTCCGACGCTTCTCGAATTTAAGCGGTGCTTTACTGATCGTGAATTCAGACACTGGTTGCTGAAGTCGGTTTCAGATCAGCAGATCATAGATTTCATTGAGGAAGCGGAAGCTGCCGGTGGAGATGCGCAACTCGCAAATATTGCACCATATATTTCTTCAAAATTCAGTCGTTTTATCAATGATATATCGCTTCAAAGAATAATTGGTCAGGAAGAGACCAGCTTTGATTTTGATGAGATCATAAATAAAGGGAAAATATTTCTGGTAAAAATGGCAAAAGGCAGATTTGGCTCAGAAGTATCTGCATTGCTCGCAACCATGCTGGTTTCACGATTTCAGGCTGCCGCTATGAAGCGTGGTGAAATGCCCATGAAAGATAGACGCGACTTTTTTTTATATGTGGACGAGGCGCATAACCTGCCTAGCCAGAATGTTACCGAATTACTATCAGAAGCACGTAAATACCGGCTTGGGTTGATACTTGCGACCCAATATTGCTCACAACTAGGGAATGTTTCCGGATCAAAGGACGACCTTCTGGCCGCAGTCTTCGGAAATGTTGGCTCACTTATTACTTTCAGAACCGGAAGCCAGGATGCAGATTTACTGTCAAAAGGTTTCGCTCCTTATTTCAACAGCCTGGATATCATGTCACTGCCTAACTACCATGGGTACGCTCGGATGAATCTCAATAATCAGGCGATGACTCCTTTCAGCTTCAGGACAGAGCTAAATGCAAGTCCGGAAGATGCCGAACTTGGCAGGAGAATGAAGGTGCTGTCACGACTAAAGTATGGACAGGACTGCAACATTGTTGATGCTACCATTTTCAGGCGTGTTTACAACTGGAAAAATACTGACTGTGAGAAAAAGAATGTGGAGTTGGCACCAAACGTAGTCAACCCGATTGTACTCCAATTGGATTATTTGGCACTGGATGCACCGAGAAAGATTGATCGGCTGCTCAAAAAGCACGAACTCCTTACCATCGGAGATATTGTGCATTACTCAGACACATCTTTGATTGAAAAGTATGAGTTTTCGCTTGAAGACACGCAAACTCTCAGTACCTGTCTGAATAAGCTTGGATGCTGTCTACAGGAAAGCCAGCCGTTCAGCAAAAAGGAAAAACCCGAAATCGATTTAGAGTCAGATGAATTCCTGTGGGACGATTGGGCCATTAATGTCGCAGATAGCGACAATACAGAGAGGTGATGAATGGGCATTCCATACGTAATCGAACAAACTGGCAAAGGGGAGCGACAGTACGATATCTTTTCACGACTGCTGAAAGATCGGGTGATCTTCCTGGGAGAGGCCATCGACAACAGTGTTGCCAATGTTGTGGTCGGGCAATTGCTCTTTCTGGAGTCGGCTGATCCGGAAAAGGACATCCACCTGTACATCAATTCACCTGGTGGCAGTGTGACCGCCGGCATGGCCATTCTCGACACCATGCGTTTCATCAGATCCCCGGTCTGCACGATCTGCATTGGTGAGGCGTCGTCCATGGGAGCTGTGCTTCTGGCGGCGGGTGAAAAAGGGAAGCGCTTTTCCCTGCCCAATGCCCGGATCATGATTCATCAACCGCTGGGTGGTTTTCATGGACAGGCGACCGATATCCAGATCCGGGCACGGGAGATGCTGCGGGTTAAAGACAAGCTGAATAGGTTGCTGGCTGAAGTCACCAGCCAGCCCTTTGATCGATTGGAGGCCGACACGGAGCGGGACAACTTTATGGATGCCGAAGAAGCACTGGGATACGGACTGATCGACAGGATAATATCTGAACGGTCCAAATTGTAGTGACATTTCAGTACGGCATGGAGATTCATAATGTCAATTAGGATAACTTCTCATTGGCTGATTGTTCTGACCCCTGTGTTTTTTTTGCCAATAGTAATGGATGGAGGAACATGCTTGCCCGATGCTCTCCGGAATGCAGTTTACATTACAGTGTTGCTTCAGTTGCTGGTGATCTTACCACACGAATTTGGTCATATAGTCATGTCGAGATGTTTCGGGATTAAACGGGGAACGTTGTTCATTGGAGGCATAATTGGAGGTTGGCTGCCGGATGATGATTATGGTTTTGATCGTCTTACTACTGGCAGGCGGATAGCCATCTTTGCAGCCGGGCCGGCGATTAACTTTATGGTCGCGATTCTATGCGCCATTCTCCATAACCGCTGGCACCTGCATGCGTCATCACTTCTCTCAATCGCGGAAATTAATGTGTTCAGTGGATTGCTGAATCTGATTCCGATTTTCCCTCTGGATGGTGGCCGCATATTCAGGGAGTTGCTCGTTATTATTGGAGTGAAAACATCGCAGCACCTTACATATGTGCGTTTCGCAGCCGCTGTTTCCGGGTTAGGATGGATGTTGCTTATTCTCAAGCATGGCCATTGGACCGACTGGTTTACGTGGCTGCTCGTAACGATAGCTGCTCTTTATCTGCTTATGGATAGGAATGTACTTTATTATGAAAAGCCTCGAAATCACAGAAGGACATGGAACAGCAGGTATTGAGCAGAAGCGGATGTTATTCTCTATAATTATCTCAAGGAGAACTGAATATGGCGCGTAACGTCGAAATAAAGTCGAAACTGCTTGATCCACATATTATCATTTCCCGTGTTGAGGAAATTGCCGACAGCGGTCCGGTGGTGATCGTTCAGGACGATACGTTTTTTCATTGTCCCGACGGCCGCCTCAAACTTCGGGAACTTTCAGCTAATCAGGGAGAGTTGATTCTTTATCATCGCCCTGATGTCAGCGGTCCGAAAACCTCAACGTATGTCATCAGCCAGACTTCAGAGCCGGGAAAGATGCGGGAGATACTGTCAGCCGTACTTGGGGTGGCAGGTCATGTTCGCAAGCGCCGGCATCTCTATTTGTGCGGATCTACCCGGATTCACATCGATAATGTCGAAGGCATCGGTAATTTTGTGGAACTGGAGGTAGTTCTTGAAAATTCAGATACGGTCGAGTCCGGACAGCAAATAGCGGAAGAACTCATGATCCGGCTTGGCATCCAAAGTGGTGACCTGGTGGAAGGTGCATATATTGACATAATCCCCCCGTCAGTTTTACCTGAAACTGTCGTTATAGGTCTGTAGATCATTTAAAAGGGGGACGCGTGAATAACACCGAGAAAAAAGGAAGTGCCGCAGTCTCATGGCTGAAAAATGCCAAGAGCACCAGAAAGCCGTATGAGGACCGGTATCGTCTTTTGAGCAAGGACATACCTCTGGTAGGGCGGTCAGGCAGAGGCGAGTTGTTTGCAGTGCTGGATGGAATTGGCGGTGCGCCGCGCGGCATGCAGGCTGCTCAGGCTGTTGCCGATTGCCTGCTGGAATTTTACCGTAAACCAGACGATATACCGGCAGACAGCAATGGCTTGAATCAGCTTTTACTTCATACAAATCAGGCAATAAACGACTGGGGTTGCATGGAAGGAAAAGATCGACCGTTGGGAGGAGTCGCAGGAACTGTCGCGTGGATTCATGATCAAAAACTGACATTGTTCCATGCCGGAGATACTGCCGGGATACTTCTGCGCCAGAATCACCCACCGCGCCTGCTTACCGGTCTGCATGAGTATGATGGCGGGATAACCCGCTACTTTGGATTAGGAAGACATCTCGAAATTGAGATCAAGACATTGGCACTGGTGGAAGGCGACCTGATCCTGCTGGTGTCGGATGGTGTCACCAAGGCTTACAGCACGACTGAGGCGGCTAACCTGGTTCAGGAGATATTTGACAAGACCGGAGATAGTGGAATTGCGGTGCAGGAACTGGTAACACGCTCCCGTAGCAAGAAGTCAGTCGATGATATTACAGCAATGCTGATCGAGGTGCTGGATGAATAATGTTTACCAGACGGTATGTGCCGACATTGCTCGGTATTGTCAGGGCAAGGGCTACTGTGATGGCCCGGGAGTAAATAACCTTGTTCCTCATGACGCAATAGCCGCGTTTGGTATGGCCAGACATCTGACAAGCGAAAGGGAATTTGATTACTACCTCGCGGTAGCCCCGGAAGGCCATATTTACGGTTATTTCTTTGAGAGATTTGGTCGCAAAACCTTGGACATTTTTGTGCCGTATCCACCGGTCGGCCTGCAAGTAAATGATGACCTTTCTTGCATCAAAGGGAAACGGGTCCTGATCATTGAGGATGACGTCATGAGCGGCAAATCTCTTCAGCTGGTCATCCAGCAGCTGATTCAGCATGAGCCAGCTCATATTGTGTTGTACCTTGGGCACTCCAAGGGCATTCAACACCCGGAAAATGTCTCCAAGGTGATCGAGCATATATATTTTACAGAAGACATCTATGCCATCCATGACCCCATACTGTTGGAACAGGAGTTTCAGCAGTTCTTCAAGGAGGCGACGTAACACTATGGAACCGGGCGGAGATAGCAGGATCAAGCTTGACGTCAGCGACGCTTTGCAGATGCTCCGTATATTGTCACGGCAACTTTCCGCTCCAGAAAAAGCCGATCTGCTCGGCCAGCTCAAAGCTCACCTGCTGGATCAATCCATCGGTAATGAATATAAACGGATCGCGTGGTTGAAAAACCTGTTCTGTGAAGTTCCCTTGCTGGACATGGAACTTGATTCAGACAAAGCAATCTCTCTGTTCACCTTTCTTCTGAACAATCTGTATCCGGACATCAAGGGCTATTTTTCACAGAATGTGCGAATTCCGTTTCTCATGACGGTCGAACTCGTCATATCTCAACTGCGGGAGCTGTTGGCTGATAGCCAGTGCCAATGCAACAAACTGTATCGACTGCAGGCAATGACTATGTCCCGGCTTGGAGCCGAGTTAACCTTTACTGGTGACCATGACGCTGCGATGAAAAAACTGTTATCGGCCATGGAGATCATGAAGAGATTGGTTGTTGATGAGCCCAATGAGTCAAAATCCCAGCGGACGCTGTCCAATATTTATCAAAACCTTGGGCACTTGGAGAAGGATGTCTCTTCAACGGCAGCGTTTAAGTGGTTTGAAAAATCGGCAGAAACCCGAAAACAACTGCTTGAGTTGGAACCAGGCAATCCACTGAATATGGATCTCTTGGCAACGTCGTACTGCATGATGGGAGACATTGAGGAACATGGTAACGAGAATGACGATGGTAGCGGTGGCACGCAATGGTTTCTGAAAACCTATAAGCTGTCCAGGCGGGTTATCGCAATCAAACCGGAAGATGAGGACTATCAGTTTTCTCTGTCGATGATCTGCGAACGTTTGGGGTGTCTGCGATTGCGGCAAAACAAACCGGAACAGGCGCTGAAATGGTTTACAAAATCCTATTCAATTACACATCAGCACTATGAAGCAAACCTGAATTCAAGGCAGAAGATTGATACATACTGGGTAGCATGCAACTGGCTTGGCAGAACATACTCAGCGCTGAACGACGTGGCGTCCTCCCGTGACTGGTTCTTCAAGGCGCTGGAAGTAGCCGAGAGATTATATGCTCTTGATCATAACAATATCCGCTATTGCGGTATTCTGGCTATGGCGTGCCTGAAACTGGCGGACGAGCTGGAAAGTAGCTATCCGGAAACCGCCATGAAATATTTCTCTCGCTCTTTGAAACTCACGGACTCCCGTATTCGTGAGGGGCTGCGTTCTATTGATTACTGCAATATATCGATTGCAGCTCTTGAAGGACTTCAAAGAACCAGCATGGGTCATACATCTCCAGACTCATTGACATGCCAGAAGAACAGACTGACAGAACTCCAAAAGATGCTTGATCAAATTTCCTGCTAAAAACCCGCCTTCATTTTGTCATTTTTTTCAAAGTTCGTCGTTATCAATAGTTGAAAGTATTTCAGTACCATTTCCGGTAATCACCAAATTCTTTATATGGGGGTTGAGATGAGTCTTGTTGGGAACTACATCGGGATAATTACAGTCATGCTATTTGGTGCTGCGTTGGCTGAGTATTATCAATACGACTTCAAAGCGATAACTATTATCGGTAACTGCCTGATTCCGGTTCTGGCAATATTCCTGGTATGTATGCTGAACGAGATGCAGCGAGTTTACAAGTCTCTCAAACAATCATCAGACGATGATTACTGATCATTCCTGAGTCCGGAGTAAGGAGGAGGCAAATGTTACATCGTATGTGGATATTACTGATGTGCTGTTTGGTGCTGGCCGGCTGTACGCCTTATATCTATGGAGTCCCGCAACCACAATGGGATCAAATGACGTCGGGACAAAGGGATGAAGCCATTCGTGGATACAACGAACGTGAACGTTTTAGAGAAAAGGCTCGACAAGAGGAAGCCGCCCGCCAGGCACGTGAAGCAGAGATCAGAGTGGCGGAGGCTCGCCGGCAGGATGAACTGATACGACAGCGGGTAGAAGGGATTTATGCGGGTACTGCCGGCCAATTTGGCGATTTGATCCAGGTAACGCTTTCAGTTGGACAGATGATGATCTCGTGGGGGTACCAGAACTACCAGCCTGTTGCTTTCAAGATAGCCAATGGCGAAACACGAAAGATAGATGTCGTTGCCATTTCATCCTATTACGTGAAGCCAGACCATACCGAACTATTCGTAAGGTATCAGGATGGCATGCTTTTAATTGACGGCACTGACTCGTCATGGGACCGGGCGGCACGATTACTGTTCGACCAGTCATGGCGGCATGGCGCACAAACTTCTATCAACTCAAAAAGCAGGCTGGATCTGAAAAATGTCAGGGTCGGGATCAAGATAATTCCGCATCTGAAGCAAAATACTGTGAGGTGATCGGTGTGATCCATCATACTGATGAGTTGCAAGCAGTGCTTTCCGAGCATTGTGAGCATGTCCGGATGGAGCTGGAAAAAAATCTCGGCACTCCGATTCCGGCAGGTGTTTATGCTGGCGGTGCTATCAGCTCAATTGTGTTGGGCAAATTATGGGGATGCACGATTCCCGCCGTCGACCGGTTTGAGTTGTATCGGGACTATCCGGACCGTATCGAAGATGATGCCCAGTACGGCGTGTTTTATTTTACCCGCCCCTTTACGGGCGAACATGATTTGCATCAGAACGGCTACACAATCATCTCATCAAAAACAATAAACAACCTGGTAACCAGGGTGTGTTACCGGATCGAGATGGTACTGGGAAGTGCAGAGCGATCGTTGTTCATTCTTCGCGGACTTGGTTTGAATGCGCTTCAAGTTGCTGCCTTCAGCGACGGAAAAGGAAACCTGCAGTTGTACGCCACGGAAGAGTTCCGGGAATTTGCAATAACGAAACAGCTGCGCGTAACATCACCGGTTTTGGGCAGGACGTATTTTGAGCTTGGGAAGTATCGTGATCTTTTCGACGCCTATGTGGATTGGGATGAAGAGGCGTTGCTGATGGCCGGTTTCAGGCAGGCCGCCTCGATCTACAGCAATGCCTGTGATGATGTGTTGGATGCTGATGCATACCGGTTATTTGAACAACATTATAATTTTGTGAATCCCTATTGCACAGTTTCAGGTGCATCACAGCTGGTATTGCCTGGAATGGAAAGTTTACTCGGGAGCATCTGGGATGCCTCGTTTGATCATGCAAGGGCAACAGAAATTGAGTTCTATGTCCGTCAGGCACTCAAGGGCAGCGGTTACAGCCTGACATCCCATACATTCACGTTGGGTTTCAACATACTCGTCAGAAAATGTGCCGGTATAAGTACCCGGAAACGCTTCGAACGGTCATTAGCGCACACATTTGCCGTCAAGCATGCGCTCAATCATCCGGAATGTCTTCAGCACGATTTTAATAGCAAACACCTGGAAGAGATAAACGCGTTTCGCAATCTCCACCCAAGGGCCATGAATGTCATTATGGAGACAACCACTGCCTTCGCAGACCAAGTTAGATCAATAAAATTGCTGAAAAGATTGGGCCGCTTGCACGGTAATCCCGGTTTTGTCATCGGTCTGGTCGAACAGGCCGGACAGTACGGTATCAAGCTTAACGAAATTTCGGAACACAGCATCAATGAACTTGTTAGTGGATCTAGCTCGATAGGAACGGACAAACTTCTGGAAGCGGCAGATTTGTCGAAATTCAAATATCGGGATGTAGTGAGTGAATGTACTACCCGGGAAGCTCTCATCTGGGAGGGACGTCGCTCTTCTAATTGTATCGGAGGATATGCCGGCACAGTTCAACGGGCTGAAGGAAAAGTCAGGATATTTCACCTGCATACTTCAGATGATAACCAGCATGGCACTGCTGCCATTTACTATGAACGCCAGGACGGTGATCACGATGTTGAGTATGAGTTACGTGGACCGAAAAATTCGGAGCCAACCGAACGGCACATAATGATCACTAACACACTGGCCTGTTATCTACGTGATACCTTATGGAAACCTGAAAATAGGGAGGACCAAACCATTGACTTCAATACTACAGAATGATGAACTTCTTGACCTGGTTGACGAGCAGGACCGAGTAATCGGCAGTTGGACCCGAAGTGCAATATACCGTGAAGGGATGAATAACTTCAGGGCGGTCAATGCTTTCCTGGTAAATGATGCTGGTCAGCTCTGGATTCCCCGGCGTACAGCCACAAAGCGGATATTTCCTCTATGTCTGGATATGAGCGTTGCTGGTCATGTGGCGTCAGGTGAAGATTATCTGACCGCATTCAGACGAGAACTGCATGAAGAGTTGAATCTGGTGCTGGATGAAGTGGATTGGAAATTCATAGGGGGATTAACCCCTCATCAGCATGGAACGTCAGCATTCATGCATGTCTATAAGATCCATTCTAATGAGGTGCCGGATTACAACCCAGATGATTTTGTAGAATATTATTGGCTCTACCCACATGAGGTAATTGACAGATTGAACAGCGGGGACAAATCCAAAGATGACCTGCCAAAGTTGGTTAAATGGATGTATCCGCGTCAGGAATGAGCAGGTTTATCGTTATATTATTACGGGTCTGAGTATCAATTTCAAATAAATGGGAGGATTTCATGGGATGTGACTTCTTTTATGATGGCTCTTTGAGTGATGCATCTGCACAGGAAAAAGTTATTTCTTTGGCTAAGGAATACTACGAAAATGCAGGTCTGACAATCATTCCCACGGACAACATCTACCCGAGCAGGATAGCAAACCGGAATGAAAAAAGGAGGTTTAGAGCCCATATCGATCCGGCATACCCATTCAACTACTTTGGAATTATTCCATTTCCCAATTATTACTTCATCGAACATGGCCAGTTTGTGTTTGACAGAACTCAGGGCGGGAAACTGGTATCACTGTTAAAAGTACCCAGAGAATACGACTTTGAATGGGCTCCATGGGATCTTGTCAAGGTGTCCGATTATATAGAAGGATATGTGGATGAGCCCGAAGAGTACCTGGTTGAGGTGCGAGAAGGTGGTTATACCCGCTGTGGTGGATACTCATTTGCCACATTGCTTAATGTTATCCGGCTGCGCTGGATACCGGAACTCCAGATGGGAGATGACGGTGATGCATGTATGGAAGTCAGAGCAATAATTGAGCGCAACAATCTGCAAGCCCTCTTTAAAGATGAGTCGGTTTGCTTTGCCAAATGTGATACTACGATAAATACAATTCTTGAAAAATCAGGAAGGATATCTTGTGAGGAAAATTGATATTCGTGGCGTTCAAGACCCACTTTCCCACACATCGCGGCTCCGGGATAAACGCGATTCTGTTTGCCGATCCCTGTCCCGATGTGTTCGGCAGGGTAAAACTGATTCTGAATAACCATTTCGTGTTGAAGTAGCTGAAGATACAGGAGGATTCGTTGGTAAATTTGAAACTCACTTATGGCAATGTGCTTGATGCGAACACAGATGCGATTCTCCTGACCGTTGACGGTGAAATGGTTGTGGCGTTAGAAAAGCAGAATGACCGCCGCTATGGAACCATTGCCAATGCTTTTACACGACGCTGGCCAGGTGTTCTGGAAAGCGAACGCTGGTACCCCTTACGCTACGGTGATATCCATGCGATTGAGCCTGACGAGGATTATGATTGCTCTTTTCGCCTGGTTGTACTGGCCTCGGTGCTGCCGCACCCACATAACGGTCAGGCCCTGAACAGCAATTCATTGAAAGCAGCAGCTGGCCGGGCATTACAAGGCATGGTGAATGAATTGTCTGAACTCGGCTGTTCATCATGTGCGATGGGACTGCTTAAATGCGGCTGGCGGATGGATGCCAAAGAAGCATTGCGGATAACTGTGGACGCATTGGCTGCGTCAAAGTCCATGAAATCCGTGGTCGCCGTTCAAGTCTATGTAAATGACGATAAAGAGTATGAGTCGTTAACAGCATATGCCAGTACTCTGGGGTTGAAAATTTGATCATGTGGAGGTAACGGGTGGAGTTTGGAATAGCGCCGCAACTAATCGAAGAAGCCAGGGTACTTGCTGAGGAACTCGTAAAAAGTGACCAGAAAACGATTGAAATACGATCAACAGATTTTTTCGTGACTGTTGATCCTGACAATAAGGTTGTGATCCACAAATTCAAATTTGAAAATATCTGCTGCTATATCACTATGGGTAAGTGATATTGGACTGGATAACCGACCAAATTGCAATTGGCAATGTGAATGATGCCCTTGCCCCAGACCTTGCTGTAGATTTCATTCTGTGTCTGAAACCAGGGTGCTGCGCCGACCGCTCGGATTTCGATGCTGTCTGCATCCCTCTTGTAGATGGTGCCGGCAACAATCAGGCTTTGATCCGGCAGGCGCTGTCTGAACTGAACCAGGCAGTAGCAGACGGGTTGAAAGTGTTGGTGCATTGCCATGCCGGTCGGTCACGCTCTGTTTCTGTTGTCGCAAGGTATTTGATGGAGTCAATGGGAATAACGGCTGAGGAAGCTCTGGCGCTCATCCAACAAAAACGGGACATCTACCTTTCGCAAGGAATTGAGGAGATATTAAAACTTATGCCATGCTACATACACGTTTCGAAGTAGTGGTCACGATGTATATTATTAAGAACTGGAGGTATTATGCACCACATTGAAGATATCAACTCATACCAAGAGGCTATTCAGCTTTATGATGGTTTGCTCGATGAAGATAAAATTGCGCGTGTTGAAGAAATTGAAAGAATTGCACGTTATTTAATCTTATTCTTGAACAAAATTGATAAAGGTGAATATGTGCCATCTTTGCTGTTGCGTGACTATCACAATCAACTCACTCATAATTGTTTTAATGAAGTACATGGTTCTGATACCCGATTTTTTTGGTGTGCAAATTGTAAAAATTTTAATGGCGCTCGAGTTGGTGACAGCTTATCTTGGTATCGCAATACTAAGCTCAGCCCTTTGAGAGATACTCGGGTGACTAAAGTTAAGTGTCTGTGGCCTGAAAATACATTTGCGGGTGTGTGGTGGTACGACAAGGTTGAACAATGCTCTGGTTGGGATGGGACATTCTACCACATGCTACAACAGGCAAGAGCAGATACAAGCTTTCTGCTTCAATGGTTTCTTGAAAACGTCATTCCCATTTTACCAAAAACAATACAAAAGATGGCCAAAGAGTTGGCAGTCACTCTTCAAGATCTCGAGTTGGCTCTCAGTCTAACTCCTGAACAGTGCTTTCGCCATGCGGTATTACATCTTATTAAAACACGAATGACTTTGGATGAATATGAAAATGCAATCTCCTCTGGACTTCCTCGGCGTGAATGGCCGGGTTGTGATTCCGAAATTGAACGAATGTCGCCTGGTCACCCGCTCGGGGATTCACGTCATAAGCGACAAACTGCTGCACAGTTCTTTCTTCTTCAGGCACATGGCGTACCCACTGCAATCACGGAGGACATATTGAGTCAGCTTCACATCTCTGTGTTTGATTGTGACCCGGCAGTCAGGCAGGATATAGTACGCACTCTTGGCATCCTTCAGCGACCTGAATCTCTTCCTATACTTTACGATCTGTTGAGTGCTGAAAAAGAAAGCAGGTTGGTTCGTCAGGAGATACACAAGTCCATTTCGTTTTTTATAACAACAAAAATATAAGTCGTAAAAATTATCACCAAGAACAATGTTGCAATACGATGAGGAGTCAAACGAATATTGGTTCCATTTTGTATGTATGTGACTGTGTCAGAAATTGCCTCTTTTGTCGTTATGAATTGATGATTCCAATTCTCACGACCTGGAGGCACAAAAGACGATGAATCTTATTCAACACCATCTCAACAACATAGCTGAAAATAGTTCTTCTCCATCACCACTGACAAAAGAAGGCATGTTTGTGATTGCCATAGTTCTTGAGATTCTGATGGCTCATAATCGTTATGCTGATCAACCGTACACACGGGAAGACATTAACGACACGATTGAATCCTTACCAAAGTTCCAAATAAAATGGCTCCTCAGCATAATTAAGTCACTCAAGACGAAAAAACATACACGGATAAGGCAAAACCTTCTTGCGATTACTCTGCAGAAAAACCCGGAACCTGTTCTCACTATTGATCTGTCGAATTACCTCCGCATCAACTATTTCAATACGTTTATCAAATTATTTGTCGGGCTCACTGACTGTAAGTTACAGGAAGTAGGCAAGTATCGCTACTTGGTGACGTCGTGATGTGTCCGGTGGAAAGTAAATGTCAGAAAACGCCTCTTTTGTCGTTATGAATTGATAGTTCCAATTCTCACGACATGGGGGCGCACTCAATATGCATGCATCAGCCAGCAGCCCGGCAGCCGAACGAATCCGTCTAGCACTTAATCTTGAAGCTGTTGCATTATCCAAAATCCCCGAAAGCACCGTAGAAAAACTGGCTGAAATCTGTGAAACAAAGCTCTGCCGGTTTCCCCGCAAACTTATCAGTATTTCCGATGACAAAAAAACATGGGGTGGTTCATATAGGATTGCATCTCATTTCAGGATCAATTCTAAAATGACCCATGACGAGACTGTGCAGGTCTTTGTCCATGAATTCGGTCATGCGGTCCATTATGCCATTTGTGATTTGAAAGCCGATGCTGTCCATTACAAGAAAACAGTTACCGGCATTCGTGATGACAATATCAAGCGCCTTACCGGCATCTACTGGAAGGCATCTCAATACGTTCCGGCCTTAAACGATCTTTTCCTGAATCACAAATATGCCAGCTGCATCAGCGTCCGTAACATGTATGACCGCATGCAGAAGGATAAACAGCTCATTCCCGAGAAAATCTTCAATGAGTTCAATTATAACCTGTTCAGTCGCTACTCCCTGAAAAATTATGACGAATATTTCTGTGAGAACTTTTCCGCATGGATCATATCTATATTTCCGTCAGAATTTGCCAGAGCTATTGGAAAATTGGCCGAGAAACACGCAATCAGACCAGATACAGAAAAAAATGATTCTGTGATGAACATATATCGCCAGACAAGAGAGTGCCGGAATGTTCCCGGTCTTTGACAATCAAATAGCAGTACTCGAAAGAAACAAGCTTTATCCGAGCCTGACCACTGTTATTAAGGCTCAGCTTTTCACCATTAAGTGCCCACTGGTGCACTGAAAATTTTATTCACTATAGGAGCCAAAAATGGGATGTGATTTTTTCTATGGAGGATGCCTGAAGGACCACAAAGCGCAGGAGAACGTTGTACGATTTGCTCAACAGTATTTTGAAGATAAATTCGAAGGTGAAATTATTGTTCCTGAACCGAATAAAACCTACCTGGCAGAAATATATCTCGAACAGCAGCCTGGCGTTGATGCATTTACCCCGCAGCCAAGAATAGAAGACCCTGCCTGCCCATTTGATTTTTATGGTCTGGTTCCGTTTCCAGACTCTGTTGATTTCTTTGACAGGGCTCAGTTTGTATTCCATCGTTGCCGGAAAGGGTCTCTGGCTTACGAGCATAATCGTGAGGGCATGCTGGTTAGTTTGAAACGTTTTCCTCATGATCTCCAGATTCCACCTGATCACGTCGATGAAGATGTAGCCTCTGGTTATGACAAGCGGCAATTGATCGTGGACGACTGTGGGTATTTGCGGAACGGAGGCGGATATTCGTTTGCATTGTTACTGAACGTGATCAAATTACGTTGGATGACCAATCTTTGGATGGGAGACGATTACAACAATTGTCAGTATGTTGAGAAATTTATTGCACATTTCAGCCTTTCCGGGCGACTTTCCCGTGAGTCAGTTACATATGATGAATGCTGGGAAATATTCAGCAAACAGCTCGAATTTGACAAGAAACAGGCAAAACGAATGAACTGGTAAGAGTGGTTCATAAGCGAACATCTATCTTCAGCTTGGCAGATCAACATGAATTTATAAAATTTACGCGACTCCTGTTTGTCAGATTTCTCAGTATTCATCGTTATTGAATGACATGGAAATATAATAAACAGGAGGCAGAAGATGTCACAACACAAACATCTCTCGCAAGTCATCGAAGAGTTCAGAAAAACCATTTCTAAAATCGGTACGATGCCGGATACCGATTTCGACATCAAATTTCATGAAACAATCTGGAACATCGAAAAACACTTTAAACACTGCCCACAAAATCGTAAATCCCTGATAGATGAGTTCATGTCTGCGACAAATTCGATCTTTGAGCTGAGTATCATGAGTAATCACAGTCGTACAAAGCCTCTCGGATATGCTGGAGATCATCAACTCATCGACATGATCTACCAGAAAGCCATTGCTGAAAGTGAGGCCGGCAGGAAATTGGACGAGTTCTTTCACCGGCAGAAGGCTCCCACTGCGGTTCGCAACCGGAAAAGCTTTTTCATAAATACTTTCTGTGAGCTTTGTGACAAGAGAGCCGAGCCTTCCGTGCTTGACATCGCATGTGGCCCGTGTCGGGACGTTGCCGAGGCCATTACACATGCCGGGCAGCGTGCCGACGGTGCCATGCTCCACTGCATTGACATGGACCCTCGTGCAATATCCTATGCACAGGACGTCGTTGCGCCGGTTCGTGATGTAAATATTAGGCTTCAAGCCACTAATGCCTTCAGGTTCCGCCCGTCCCAGAGATATGATCTGGTTTGGTCCGCAGGTTTGTTTGATTACCTTGAAGACAATCTTGCCGCCGTTTTACTCCGAAAAATGTGGAAAGCTACGTCAGAAGGGGGCGAGGTCATTGTCGGAAATTTTCATGTGTCAAATCCTGATCGCCCCTGGATGGAATGGTGCGGAGACTGGCATCTGATTCATCGCACTGAAGATGACATGCTGCATATCTGCCGTCAGGCCGGCATTCCCGTTGAATCTGTATGCTTTCATTACGAGCCGACTGGCATCAACATGTTTCTCAGAATTTTGAAGTAGATGTATATACCCTATGTTTCAGAAAAGGTGACGACATGTTTATAGTGAGCCAAGGTATTCTGGAGGCTTCAAAACATGTGACTGCTGAACTCATAGCCACCCGGCAGGATCAGGGCGAAGTGCCTTTTTCATCCCGAGCGCCAATCGTTGTAACTATGGATAGCAACAAAATTGGCGATATGGTGAGAGTTTCGAGATGGGTGGTAAAAGATGGTATATCGGCTTTGAGTAACGGAGGAGAATATGACTACAAATATAGATGGAAAGAATACCACTGGATTGAGCAAGGATGACATGCTGGCTATTATGGAAGAACACATTCGTTGTCCAGAAATTGACGCTGCGATTGATGAGGCATTAGCAAGAATTGCGGCCAGACGAGGCCAGATGATCCGGAATTGGTGGAACAGGCTCGAATGGACAATACAAATGTAATCAGAATAAAGAAGCAAAAATTAGAAGATCCAAAACTGGATAAGGAATAGAATCATAAATGTGTCAGGAAACGTCATTTAAGTCGTTTTAGTAATTCGGAGATTGAACTCATGTGAAGAAAGGAATTCCATGATACGAATTCTGCTTATTGAAGACGACAACAACAGAGTGACAAAGATCAAGTCATGGCTTCCGGACAATGTGCGCCTGGTTCACGCTGCCAGCGCCGGTCGGGTACTGGGGATTCTCAAACGAGACAGCAATCAGTACGCCGGCATCATGCTTGATCACGATCTTCAAACACAAGCGGCCACGGCAACTGATATGGAATTGTCAGGTTCGACGGTTGTTACGTGGATCAAGGACATGGTTCCAACGGATGTGCCGATTCTGATCCATTCCATGAATTTTTCAAGAGCGCCCGAGATGAAGCGGACTCTGGAAGCTGCTGGCTACAGCGTCACAAGAATCGCAATGGATATGCTTGAACAGGAACATTTTCATTCCTGGCTGAACGAGGTCCGTGATAATTGGTACGACAGAGAATAGTCTGCAACTGTGCCAATCTTGCTAACCGTTACGGCAAATGAGGGGGACAAGTGAAACAATTTTTTCGCATTCTCTTAATCGAAGACGACAATGATCGGGTTGAAACATTTAAGGCGTGGCTGCCGGAGGACGTCAGGTTGGTTCATGCCGGCAGCGCGGGACGTGCAATAGGCATCCTTCAGCGAGACCGTAATGCATATGCCGGAATTATGTTGGATCACGATCTGCGTGGGCAGATGGTAACTGAGAAAGATTTTTCCTTGGATGGCACAATTGTTTCAAAAACGATCATGGCTAATATTCCCCCCGACACTCCCATCCTAATTCACTCCATGAATCCCGTAGACGCACCGAAAATGGATATTGCCTTGAGTAAATCCGGATTCAGCGTCTCCAGGATTCCGATGAGTGAGATGACAGAAGAGAAATTCTGTGAATGGCTGGAAGAAGCAAGAGAGATGTGGGAAGCCCGCTCTTGATCGAGGAGGTTAATGCAACATGCATATAATCAGCGCATCACGACGCACAGATATTCCTCACTATTTCTCTGACTGGTTCGCAGAGCGCCGTTCAGCCGGTTTTGCAGAATACCGTACTGTCTATGGTGGTGGCAAAGATGGAAAATTCAAAGTTTCATTGAAAAACGAAGACGTCCTTGGATATCTCTTCTGGACAAAATACGCCGGCCCGTTTCATGGGCAGCTGGCCCTCTTAAAATCTGACGGCCTACCATATATCTTCCAATATACTATTACCGGGTATGGTAAAGAGGTCCAACCAGGTATTCCCGAGTGTTCTGTCGTGACTGATGACTTCCTGCAAGTGTCAGAATCATTGCCTGATGCCGCTGCAATCCAGTGGCGCTACGACCCGATTCTTGTTTCAGACGACTATAATGCTGACTGGCATCGCAGCAATTTTGAGCGAATCGCTGAGAAACTCCAGGGTGCCACGCGGGTTGTAAATGTGAGTTTCATTGAGCCTTATCTCAAGGCATTGTCCAAGGCCCCTGATTGGCAAACAATCCACTGGCGGCAGCCAGACCCGGTTCGTCACAAATCAGCACTCAAAAAGTATCCTGAAATATGTTCTGTTGGAACCGCAGAAAACCAGCTTCTATCTGATCTGGCCAGCATTGCAGAAAAACATGACATTGAACTGCGGGTATGCTGCAATCAGGAGTATGGCGGGCAATTTCCGACAGCATCTTGCTGTGGACTGGATCTGTTTCAGGCTTATGGCGCTGTTGAAGATCGGATCAGACATCTTGCTCCAGGTCCTTCACGACCCGGTTGTCGGTGCCTCAAGACAATTGACATCGGGATGGATACAACCTGCCCCGGAGGATGTTTCTACTGCTACGTGACCACTTCTATTGAACGAGCTTTGAAAAATTATGAGCATCATGATCCACATTCATCAATGATGAGGTAGGGATGGGATTGACAAAAATAAGTGGCCAGGAAGCATTATTCATAATATACGACGACTTCAATTCAAGCCGTTTCATTGATTCATTTGAGAATGCCGACAGGTATGTCGGAAGGATTATTGAGATAGAATCTGATAAAGACAGAGTTAGAGGTGGGCTTGAGATGGTGACGTCGATCAGGTTTGTCAATAAGGCTAAACGGTAAACGTGAGTCCCTCTCTTCCGCATGGTGAATACATGGAATTTATAAATTGGTTACATCATAAGACCGGCAAAACCCGATTGAATATCCAGGCAATTATGTTTGGACTGTTCACAGCCATCTCCGTTGTTGCTGACTGGTACCTCAATGCATCCTTTTTTCGTCGTCCACTTGATGAGGGAGAGAGGTATCGGCTTGAAGCTTTCCTGCAGCATCCCAGACGAGTACTCATGCCGCCCGATCTAACACCAGACGGCGTATTACTGCTGTTGGGTTTTGCTGTGACATATTTTTTTCTTGGTTATCTTGTTGTGAAACAGGCGTTTCCAGAAATAGCGAGCCGATGGGGTAATAGAAAGCTATCTCTAGCTGATGCAGGTTCGATCTCGATAACCGTGGCAATGGCATTCAGGTTCGGCCCTGAGTTGTTTTCCGGATTGTATCTGCTACCACCAGTGATGAAACTCATCTGTATAACATTATGCTTCTATTTGATCTTCCTGTGTTCGTCTTTAGCCTTGATCATACTTCAACGGTTCGCGAAACTCTGCAGATTCAGTAAAATATGATTATCCACCGTTTACTGCCGACTTCAAAATAGTACTGGGCTTAAACGTGAGAATACTTCGAGCGTCGATAGTGATGGTTTCCCCGGTTTGAGGATTTCTCCCCTTGCGTGCATGCTTCTTTTTTACCTCGAACTTACCGAACCCCGATATTTTTATATCCTCGCCGTCTTCAAGAGTTGATTTCAGTATGCTGAAGACCGTTTCCACAAGTCAATGGATTCTCTTTTCGTGATTCCGCACTTTTCTGCGATTTTTTCAACGATGTCAGCCTTGGTCATTTGCGCTCCAATCAGCTTGAGGTAGTTTTTTCTCTCATTATTCCCCTCCCCCGAGTCGGGGGAGGGGAAAGGGGGGCTATCGTTCTTCCGTTTTTCAGTTGGCGTGTTTCAAACGGTTACGCACGCCTTTCATTCCGTCGAATATGGACTGAGTAACTTCTTCAGGAAATGATGATGGCAACATTCCCTGCACATTCTCAATAACAAAATCCATCTTCCCAAGCAACTCATTGATAATGGACTCCATCTCATCTACCGGAAACCCGCAAACACGTGCTGTAGAGAGCCAATGACGAAGTTGTATTTTTTCCCACTGGTAATGTGTGCTTTTGCCTCTGACAGCCATCGCCATCTTCATTTTCTGCGATTCTACCTGTCTCTTTGTTACGAGGGGGTAAGCAGACATGACATCATAGATGGGAGCCAGCTGAAAGCTGCCGCCTGGCAGCAGGAAGATGCTGAAGTTCTTTGCATGACCATCAATGGCGCCGAGTAACCAGAATAGCACCTGGGTCTTGAGAAACAGACTCCGATCCGCCAGTGCATTGGCCGATCCCAGAAGCAGGGTCATGATTCGCTCAACTCCCGGGCCGCCATCGCTTTCATATTTCAATGCCGGTGATATGTTCAGCGCCTGGCACATGTCTTCCTGTGG
>JAQTXD010000035.1 GCA_028688955.1 Desulfuromonadaceae bacterium | reverse complement strand
TTGCCTCCTTGGTGGTTTTGATAACAGGGGAAATGTATTTGCCGTCAGTAGCGGCGGTCAGTTGTTCGTGGAATGATGACCAGGTGCGGTCTTTGCCGATCAGGATTTCATCCGGCAACGGCCAACTGGACTTCGCCTTGTATGCCGGGCGCTCAGTGGTGTAAATCATACGGTCACCGGTTCCGATACCGCGAGTGCGTTCCTCGTTAATTCCGGTCTTTGTCTTCTGGATGTGCACCTTGTAATTGAGAAACAAAACTAGATCTGACCACTCCTGCCAGAGAGCAAAGGCGCGTTTCTGCATCTTGATCTGGTAGCAGTCATAGGGGTCGGTATCGGGGGGAGATATGTTCTTGACCTCGCTGTGAGCCAGCACAACAATGTCCATACCCTTTGAGTGACGCAGCGAGTCCAGGCCTGACATGACATGACGCCACCAGCGGTCAACTTCGATATATCCCTTACCGTAGCCGAATGATTCTATGGACTCTTTGCCGTGATGCTCACAGCATGCTGACCAAAGAAGGGGCTCCAACCAATCCAAAGTATCAACAACCAGCGTCTTATATTGATGATCTCCATGCAGCGCCTGGATAACATCAATCACGCCCTGGAAAACAGTAACCAGAGGGAACGCCGGAATGTCGATTGCTGCACTGCCATCTTCAATCTGCAGAAGGACAGGGGCTTTGAACGTGGCGGCAAAGGTATTCTTGCCGATTCCCTGCACGCCATAGATCAAGACCTTCTGCGGGGGGAAAACAGCATTTGCGGAACGGATCTGATCAAGCATTGGACACCTCCATATCAAACTTCAGCGAAGGTTTGCCAGGTTTGACCGTGCGGCAATCGGCAAACATTGCCTGAACCGGAGCGGGGAACGCTTCATAACTCTTTTCCGACACTTCCAGCTTCAACTTCATGTAAGCGCGCGGATCATCGCCAGCCGCTGCAATCCGGTCAAACATCTGGTTCATCTTTTCCTGATCCCATTCCACTTTTTTAGGTACGGTTTCAGTTACTTTGTAGCCGCCAAGCGACAAGTTGACGGTTCCAAACTCCTTACCCTGCAACTTGCGCAAATCAGCAAGTTTGCCAGCCACAACATGTTCAATGTCGATGTTGACCGCTGCAATCTGCTCCTGAATCGCCATGACCTGCGTCTCAAGATCAGTCCTCTTTGCAATTAACTCTTTCAGCATTTCGCCTCCGATATAGTGACCGTTACACCTGGACGGTCTGAGTAATGTTTTGATACGACCAGCCGGACTATCTGCTGATCAGCTTGGTAGAGGATGCTTTCGAGTGCATCCATGACACCCTTTGCAAAATTGTCGCAATCAGGCTTTGTGGTGGGGAATGCTACATTCTTCTTGGTCTTTGGCCGTTCAACATCAACAACCAGAGTCATTATCAGGGGGATGTCCCTGCTGATCATGGTGATACTGGCTTTCTCCATGTGATCCAGAGCGCAGGACTTCACCCATGATTTGTAATCCTTGGCTGGCGCCGCGTCATACGTGGCTACGAAAGCGCCCCGTCTTGCAAAGCGTGGCCGGGACTGTGCAACGGGCTTGCCCGGTATAAAAAACTCGATCTTCTTGACAGAATCACTCACTGTGATATCCTTTTGACTACTTCGTTTTTTGGATTAGCCCTTTCGCAGAGGGCTTTTCTATTCTTCCACCAACTCCATCTTTACTATTCTGTTTCCAAACTCAGCATCCATCATGTTTTTGTGGTTTTCAGCCTCCTTTCTGCTGGCAAATGCCAGCGTAGTTTCACCGTCCGTCCTCCAGAGAATCACCAACGATGTCCGCTTGCTCATGTTCTGCTCCTTTCTCTTTAACTATCCGCAGGGGGTGGACAAAATCTGTATCCGGTTCGTCACAACATGCGCTGCCTTGCTTCCCCTGCATTCTCCAGTTGCCACATTCGCCGTCCCACCGTTCAAACTGGCATTTCATCCCAAAACACATAGTTAATCGTCCTGGTCTTTCGTGTCCCGAATCCCGGTGGGTTCCCATTTCTCATTTTGGAATTCCTCGCGGATAGCTTCACGCTCGCAGAACCCGCAGGTAAGGCATTTAATCTCTGCTTGTTGCTGATCAGTTTCGCGGATTCCGGTACGTTTGCAGGTATGAATCATTTCGGTATCCTCGCATTCATAACTTCAGCCAGATAAAGAAGTGTGTCCCTCTCAATCTTTGCTTGCAGATGTCTCTCCTGATAGTTAAAGTAGGCCGGGAATCTTGACTTGAGTTTCTTTTTGCATTAGAGTTACCTCTCTTTGTTTTTGGTTTCGGCCTCTCTGCTCCAACAGAGGGGCTTTTTCTTTATGCGGCCATCTTCAACATTGATTCCTTCACCTGTTCAGGGTCTACCAACCATGTCCCCTTATCTCCACCTGTTCGCATTGCCGGGATTTTACCGGCCACCGCTTGTTCCCTGAGCCAGTAGTAAGCAACTCCCAATTCTTTCGCCGCTGGTTTCAGCTTCAAAAATCCCATTTCTCTTTCACCTCCCCTTTCAATTTTTTTCAATTTCTTTCATTTCTGTTGCAATTAGCACAATACGTGTGTATGGTGCCGCCACTATTATTATTAAGTACACATGAATATGTTGTCGTTATTGCTGCTGTATATAAGCTCTTAAACAGGAGGTATTTGGTGGAAATATCTATCTTAAAAATTGGTAGTCTAGATATTGCAACAAACGATAAGATTTCAGTCATTGTCGGTTTCCATCATGAAATTGATGGCTATGGTTACAATGCTGAAGTCGCTGTTTGGCTCCCTAAAGAAGATTTACTTTTGTCCGATCTGAAGACCCGCGCCATTGATCTTGCCCTTGGTTTTCTCGGCTTCTTACAACAAGCGCAACCTTGTCGCCCTGATTGATATTTCTGGTCACTACGTCAATAATGTATTGATCAATTCTTTTTCTGATTTTACTAAAAATCATTTTGCCCTCTTGACATCCTGTTTTTTTGTGATGGGCTCTTATAGCATTGCAAAAAATTGCATGTCAAGCAAAAATTTACAAAAGGTAAAATAAAATGATAGAACTTGACAAAATTCAAGTTAGCAACATCCCATACAAGGCGCGGAACAGCGCGGTTAATCAATCGACATGCACTAGACGTGCCAAAAAATGTAGCTACGGTTGCTACTGAATTAAGCTAGTGATACTATGTATTTGCACAACATCAAACAAAGCTGGGGGTCTAGTGGTCGCTGGTTCGAATCCAGTCGCACCGACCATAAATAAAAGGTTTGCGGGTTTTAAAACCGCAAACCTTTTTTAGTTTCGTAGCAACCTGTAGCAACATGGGTATGTTGCTACACATCAAAACCTGAATGAAGCTTCCAGCATAGCCCTTGCTCTTGGCTGTGTGGTTATTTCCCCGTAAGTGCCGACATAGACTTTACCGACTCTCAAAAACTGCCACCTTGCGTAAATGTCTCCCTGCTGTGGGCCGTCTGATGTTAGACCGTATCTTACCCCTGTTTCAACGTTTGACGGGAAACCGAACAAAGAAAGTGGCTTTTCTTTGGCAATGATAGTTGTCTCTCCGGTTGCGGTATTGAAAGCAGTTACAACGCTTGTCCCACCTTCTGAGGGGGGCACTTCTGCATTAGCCGTGATAACCGTATTAGGATCACTGGCTACTGATTCGGGCAGTTTCAATTTTTCAACGATTACCTGTTTTTCTATTGTGACAATCTCTTTCGGCCCCGGCACTTTGACGGTCTTGATCCTCTCGACAATCTTTTCTTTCGGCAGCGCCTGGTATTGAGTTTGCGAAACTGTTTCTTTCGGGTGATACCAATTCCATACAGTCGAGCCGATAGCGATAAGCAGTAAGACAATCAAGGCTGCATTTATTTTATTGTTGCGTAGCCATTCCATTGTCGCCCCCCTGCAATATCTCCGTTTTCCTGTGGCTGCTCTCGGAGCTGCCGAAATAGAATCCAAATACATCCTTGACCATGCCAGCAAGCGCGCCTGTGAGGATCAGGACAGCTTCACGACTCCCGGCCTGTATCTCGGTATAGATTAGGATGTATACGCACGCCAGAAAGCCGATTGTTATCAATAATGCCATCCAGCATTTAAAACCCTTTGTGTCACGCATTTGCCAGCACCTTTAAAATGTTATTGTATCTCCTGATACAGTCCTTTGTATGTTCCCGCCCGTACTTGGTATGATTCAATTTCCACTCCTGAATCTCTGCCGCTGTTATGCCGTCAGAGTCGCGCTGATTCATCCACTCGATGAATGCAGGCCCGATTGATCCATACTGGTTGACGTAATCAGCAAGGCAGAGTAAGGCAGCCGGTTCATAGGCCATGACCCCTTTTGATGTAATGGCGTTCAAGGCATTATTCAGGCAGTAAGTGAGCTGCTCGGTATCATATTTTTCAATCGTGCTGGCATGAGCAATCAAACGGGCAGCAAATGGTTTAACGTCAACTGTTTGATTCACGATCCCCTTAATTTCCCCGTCCCTGAATCCGCAGTCTACCAAGCAACTGATAGCAGATCCATTGTGCTTGGTATCGAACTGGCAAACACCAAACGACCAGCCTGATCGACCGGAAGCGCCATCCGGATCAGAGAAGCGGAGAGCGGCTGATTTATTGCCTGATAGTTCATTGAGCAGAATCACCTGGTAGAACAATTCATTTAATGTTTTCATAACATGGTCCTCCGTTTACTTCGTGATAATCGACCTGCTGCCAGCCGGTGTATCAACTGGAAAATGGTAATGAACTCCCAGAACAACCGGATCTGCTGCCGGTGCTGTGCCTGTTGCTGCGATACGTTTTAGCCTGCAGCACATCAGAGAAGCAGGGCCAAGTGTGGTGAACGTGGGAAGATCAAAAATAACGTGGGTATTCGTCGGGGTATTTGCCGGGACGGTGTATTCTCCTGAAACAACTGTGGGAGTCGGGAACACGCCGCCGTATCCCTGTTGGCTATATTCAATCTCCCATTTGATGCCGCGTGGTTCTGCTACATTTGTTCTACTTACAAAATGGATATGAGGCGTTGCGGTTGCGCCGACTTTCCCGTTGTGTGGGTATTCCTGGGGGTCGAAGTCATGGGCGTCATTGACTGAAAAACTATAGTTGCGGAGATTGCCAAGCCAGTTAACCAGTGTCGGGTTTCCGGCGCCGGTTGTTTTCGGCGGGCTCATGGGAAAGAATACATCCAGCCAACCGGTAGCGTTGCCCCGCAAAACTAAAGTGCCGTCTGACTCTACTTCCAGATAATTAGAAGTAGTGCCTATCTTGGCCTTTAACGCCATGATGTTATTGAGCCGGAATATTATTTCTTCTATCTGTCTGTCAAGAAGCGGATCATCAAATTTACCTAGTTTTTGGGCGTTCATTCGCTTTTCCCGTGGTTACCAGCACACTTAATTTCTACCGCTGTCATCCGCTGAAATAGGGCGTTCATGTTTCTGTCATGCTTATTGAGCAGATAAACAATATAGGCAACTATCAGCATTTTGATTAAATCCCAAGTTTGCATCGACATTTCCATTACGCCCCCGTTCCTCTGTGTTTTTTATTGTGTGGGTGATCTCTTTTCATTCTGCATGAGTTTTATAATCGCCGCTTTCTCTTCGTTTGATTTTGCTGACAATAGCGCGCTCATGTATTTCATGCCGAAACGTTTTACAAACATGCTTTGCGCTGTCTTATCCATCACGCTAGGATGCGCTGCTATTGCTGTTACATCGCTATTGGATAATTCCTCGCCCCTTACCAATTTCATCATAGCTTGTCGGCTTTCCAATATTTCACCAGCCTGTTTTTTGCGTACTGGCTCAACGGCCTCTCTGATCGTCTCGTCAATGCCCTGGTCTGACATTCGGATAAAAGTCCCTACAGCGTTCAGAGGGAAAGTATTCAGTGCCTTTTCTACTGTGTCCTGATCCGGCTTGATCTGATCCGGTTTCATGCGATAGATAGTGCCAAGTCCTACTTGATTCCATGCCTGTTTTCCAAGTGCTTCAGCCGCATATTTGCCGCCAGCCTGGAACTGAAGATCATTCATGATGTTGCGTCCAGTGAAGCTGTCAACCGGGTTTGTTTTCTGCACATAATACTGATAAAGAGAATGGCCTATCTGGATCAATGGGTGGAGCCGGTACGGGCTTAGATTGGATGCAGTCTCAAGCAATCCGCCCTTGTTGACGATATCCCCGTTCAATAAATTCCATGCGGCCGCGCCGAAATATTGCCCCTCATAGTCCTGTGGTATCCGCAGATATACCGCTTTCCCATTGGGTTTCAGATACAGGGGAATAACAGTGGAGTTTGCTTTATCGTAATCAGGTATGCGTTTCAGTACTTCCTGCACATCTCTACCAGCCAGCCCCACCGCGCCAGCAGCAAGGACGAGTTTTGGAAGGATATTCAGCATGCCGGTTTTCCAGACGTACGCGGCCTTATCGTCTTTGAATGATTCCCAACCTGCCCGCATACCCTCTTTGCCGACATTGGAGAAAGGGAATAGATTGTTTGTGATAACCTGCCATGCACCGCGCCGCTTTATGTTCGGAGTTCCTATCCGGTTTCTGACTATGGTGTTTATTTCATCGGCCGGAAGGTTCGTTTTTTCCGACATATACTTTGCGCCGGCTACTTTCCCCCATAGCTCGGAGAACCGCCCTGTTTTGTCCAGCCAATTCCAAACACCTTTTACTGCCCTGGTTGCCTTATTCGCATCCTGATTGTCCTTGTCTCCAAGTTCAAAGTGTCGAGCCATGCGGTCTATTTCATCGTCAAAGGTTTCGTCCTTCCCCTCCCATGCTCTGTTTCTGACAAGGGCTTTTTCTTTCATCATCCTTTGGATATCTTCGCTTCTCTCTATACCGTGGGCCTCGCGCCATACTTCTCGCATTGCTTTCCGGTAGTAGTTCATCAGTGTAGGAATGTCTTTCAGCCCTACTTGTGGGATGTTTTTAACTGTTGTGAAGAAGTCGCGGAAAACGTTTCTTGCCTGCCATGCCGGATTTTTAGAGATTACAAGTTCTCTGAATGGATGAGTTGCCATAGACCAGAATTTAGCCATCTGTGTTGATTCAATCGGATTATGTTCGAAAGAGTTAACTATGGCCTTACTGGTGTAGAAGTGCTGCATCTGGCCGTCAATTATCACACTGAGGATTGAATGATTCCTGTCCTTTGGTTCAATGGGTACACGCGCTTTTCTGTCCAGGCTGTAGCGTAATTCCGCAGGCTGAATAAACTCCGGACCACCAACAGTAAACGCCTCAATTACTGATTTCTTTGCGTTGTTTATACGGACGGCGCGGAGTAAAGAAAGATCCTGTAATACGGTTGCAATAAAGGGATTTTCGATATCTTCCAGACTGCCTACACGCTTGTAAACCTTTGCTGAAATTCGCCCATCGCCGCCTGCTTCCTCGTCAAGAAATTTCTGAACGCTGTTACGGGAATAGTCCTTGTTATCCTTGATGATCTGCAAAAGCTCCGGCTTTAAGAACCGTCCCTCTTCAAGCTCTTTGATAATACCTTCTTCTCTTATCTGCCGGTATTCAGTAACAAGGCGCTCCACTTCTGTAAACTTATCATCCCCCCATTGCCTGTTAAGTTCTGTCAGCAAATCATCCGCGGTCTTTGCTGTATGCCCCAGAGCAGAAGCTTTCTCGCCGTTTTCGCTAATTATCCGCTTGGCAAACATATAAGCGCCAAGGTCTTTATTTGTTATCCCGGCTGATCTTGCCGGTTCTAATACCCGCTTTTCCAGATCATAAAAGTTCTGGTTCGCCTCGGATGCCAGATATGGTATTTCTTCAAGTCGGGTCCTGGCCTTTGCAGACAGTATCTTCCCTATGTTGCCTGCTTTGGAAATGTCCTTTAATACTTTCAATGACGCATGGTGTTCATCCACCAGGCCGCGCATAAGAGTGTCGTAAACCTTTTCACCTGTTTTCTGGTTTCTCAGGTTCGCATCGTTACGTTTCTGATCCCCTTCCTCAAACATCTTATAAACGTTCTCAACTCGCTTGCCCTGTACCTCTTCGGGGTTCCGGAGTCTCATTTGAATATCAAAGAAAGCGTCCCTGACTTCCGGTTTGCGGTCTATGTATGAGAAAAAGGCACGCTCAAAGGTAGGCGCAATCTTGCGGAGTAATGCCGGATCGTTGATAAGTACGCTCAAAGCGTCGGCGTATAATTCCTCGGATGAAAACCTGTACTTGGTGAACGGATCGCCAGCAATCGGTGTAAATGGTTTCCAGTGGAGTGTAAGATCTTTCAATTCCTGCTTGATGATTTCAGCTTTAAAAAGATTGCGCTTGCCTATTTCTTCCTCGACAAGTTCACGGTATCGCTTGGCAATGGATTCTTTATCAGCCTTTACGCCGGGAACAACTCTTTTAACCTGCTCGGTGACTGTCTCTGATCCGGTCTGGATGCGTTCACCAAAATGTGAAACTTTCTCATGGACAAGCCCTTTCATAGCCTGGATAAGTACAGCCTTTTTCTCTGCCGTATTCATCTCCTGAAAGGCACGATACAGTTTAGGATACTTCTCCCTTGCATCCAGCCCTAACAGGTCTGTAATCATTTCAGGCGTAATGCCTACATATTTAAATTGCGGTACTTCGCGGGTGATGGTTTCGATTATGGTTACATCGTCACTCTCTCCGGCTTTCAGTTCCTTTTTTGCATCTCTGCGTAATCTTGCCCGGTCTTTGGTTGTTAAAGCCCCAGGCGCTCCTTCGTATTCCTCAAGAGTGGATTTCATGTATTTTTTCAGGGATGCAATACGCCCCAAGAGATTGCCCCTCGCCATATCCCTGTCAGACAGATAATCGGCAAGGTGTCCAACTTCGTGAGCAAGTACGCGCTCGGCAAGGCCGGGAGTTTTAAAGAGCTCTGTTCTCAGGTCAATACTACCGGCTCCGCGTGGCCTGAATAATCCAAGAGCGCGACTGTGGGAAAGTTTGCGTAAAACGTGGGGGAGCTTTCCGGAAAGCAGTTCTTTTGCTATCTCGGTTATCTCTGGGAGTTCAAGCGGTTTGATTTCTACTTTGTTGAAAACGTCAGATTGTGTACCTGGGGGATCGAGGTTATAGCCGCCGGTGTCGGCTCTGCTGCCGGAACCGGAAAAACCTTTTTTCATTTCCTCGGCAAGTTTGCTTTTTGAACTTTCTACGCTGCGAGCGATACCGGAAAGATATTCAGGGCCCCGCTTTTTGCCGTGGAATGATCCTGTTCTTAAAATCAATTCCCCTTCGGCAATGCTGTCACGTAATTGATTGACCTTTGCCGGATCTGGGAACGAAGTTTTTTCAGTGGCAGGTTTGCTGCTGAATAAATCTTTCTGTGGATCGTCGAAGCCGTCCATGAATTCAGATAGTCCGACATTTCGCCCGGTGGGCTGTTTATCGCCAAACTGGACAGCTTTTTTTTCGCCCTGTAATTCAGGTGCTACTTGTTGGCCCCATCCTGATTCGTCGATTCTTTCTGTTCTTGCTGTTTGTTCCGCTGGAAAATCACCGAAAGGTGTCTCACGAATTCCTCCTGTTCCTGCAGGTTCATTTTCTCGAATTGATCCAGTAGGTGCTTCGGTAATTTCATCGAATCCCCCTCGTTGGTTGAAATAATCATCTGCTTCTCTGATTCTTGAATCCCAATCCATTGCATTATCTTCACGCGTTATGGATTGTTTTGTAGCCCTGTCATTAAGAATAGTATTGAGAGTATCATATCTCTTGGCTTTCAGCATATCTTCTGCCACAAGCCATTGTTTTTCGGTTATCGGCTCACCGTTTATTATCCTGTCCAGAACCGGTAAGACTTCCTTTTTGGTTAATCCCTTGTTCTGGAAATAATCAGGGAAGGTGCTGCCCCAATATATCTGCTCACTTGCCCCCTGATCCATCTGGCCTCTGTTGGTTACGGCACGTTGACCAGCTTCACCGTCAGAAACTTCCATACGGATTTCGCGCAAGGAATTGACCTGTGACGGGGAAATATTAACCTTGTAGGCCGTAGCACTCCCGCGCTTGCCTGTTGGTGATAGGCGTTCGAAAATATCTGGTATTGGTGGCTCGCCGGGAATGCCTGGCTGCTGCAAGTCCGGCGCTGCCATATCGCTTTGCCCTGGTTTGATCGCCCCCGCCACTCCCTCGGCCTTGGCAATAACTTCCTCCGGTTTCCCTTCTGCCGCCCATGCGATATTACCGGCTTCCTTTTCAGCTTTCATCGTCGGAAGATCGGTGACAACTTCGCCCTGTTTGGTGACTGCCGCGTCAATGGTTTCTGCCGGGACTAGCTCTGCTCTTTTCGGATACCCAAGCAATACACTTTCAGCATCGCCGCCTTGTCTCAGGTCGAGCTTTGCTTTGCGTAGCGATTCAGGTATTGAAGCACTGTAAATCCCCTGTAAGGCTTTGGGGTCAAGTATGTATGCGGTATCTCCATCGGTGTGAACAATTTTACCATCTGCCGCACCTTGCCGTTTAAGGTCAAGGATTTCAGCCTTTGTGCCTTTAACCACTGGCTTGACTTCTGGTGCAATGGCTTGAAGTTCTGCGGAGGCGGAAGCGGGTATACCTTCTGATAAGTTCTCATGCGTCGGGCGCTCTGCCGCCATTCTGCGCTTTAAGGATTCTTGGAACTGTTCTGGGTTCGTTCTGGCAAGTTTTGCCTCAATACGTCCTTCGTCCCATCCCTGCTCTTTAAGCCCGTTCCGGATCTGTCCAAGATCCTGAACAACTAGGTCGCGCTCCGGTACTGTTAACTTTCTCCACCAGGTAGAATTCCGGATCATCCCCGGCACTTCAAAAGCGCCTTGAACCGCACCGCCTGCCACTGCTCCTATGGCTGCGCCCTCGGTTGCATCCTCTCCGCTGTTCTGCGCGCTTACGCCGCCGACGATTCCGCCTGTTGTAGCCTGTGTTGCAACTCTGCCAAGTCGAGTAAGGTCATTCAGGCCGGTGAGTGCTTTTACCCCTTTTGATACGGTTCCCCATGGAGCGATAACACCGGCGAAATCTCCTATCCCCTCGGCTACAGGGTTAGGAGTCAAACCAAAGTCTTTCATGGCTTTGTTGGCCGGTTCGGTATCCAACAAGCCAAGAGTCGCCCCTTTGCCTACTCCCATGGCTGCGCTTATCGCCGTTCCTGCCAGTTCTCCCGCTGCCTGTTTTGTTTCTTCCGGAGTTTTGAATACTCTGGAACCAGGATTAGCGACGCCTGTCACCTTGCGCTGTTCTTCTACTGTTGGCGGTCTAAATTGCGGGCGTGGTTGTGGTGTTGTTTCGCCTGGTTGGTGGGAAGGTAGCATTGCAGGTTGAGAAATTTGATCAAAAATATCCTGAGTGCCGGTTATGTTGTCGAATATATCCGCCATCAGAATGAGTACCCTTGTTCTTTAGCCATCTTCCGCGCCAGATCTTTATCCCCTCCGGCGCTCTGAAGAATGAATTTAGCAGTGTTCTGGTCAAGGCTTTTTGCTGGTGCCGCAGTCCTTTTCATCCTTCTACCGTATTCTGAAACTATTTTATCCGGGGCATGACGGTTGATGTATCCTTCAAGATTCTGGTTATATTGGGTAAGCTGGTCCGGAGTCATGGAGTTTTCAAGCTGTGCCGCCAGTACATCTGCTTTGTCGGGGTTTTTGGAAATTGCAAGCAGTGTTGCAAGCTGATCCGGCTTGTTGAATTTCATGTTAGCCAGTGCTGCCGATTTACCGTCTTTTACCCAGGCTCTAAAGTCAGAGTCTTTTATGCCTCCTTCATTGTTGACGTTGATATTCGTAACCGGCGCGACGCTTTGAGCGTCTTTTCTGAAGTCGCCCAATAGATTTTTTTGTCCTGTTACTGTGGTTCTGCCGACTTTAAACGTTTCAGTTGGCCCCCAAATGTCTCTGTATTGCGACTGAAGATTATCAGTGGCAATATTCAGCGCTTCCGGCGTAACCGGATAGTCTGCCGCCGCCTGTTGAATCAGTGAGGACGCTTCACCGAACGGCATCATCTTGCCGGTACGATCTGACGGGGTTGTCAGCATGGATACTGAGGATGCAAAGTTACGGAGGTTCTGCTGCGCTGTTTCCCCTTCGGTACGTTTAGCAAACCTCTCCACGCCCTGAGTTGTGTTATCAAACGCCCCGGCCATATCCTTATTCTGTGACATTCTGGCTATCGCCATGGGGTCTTGATTCTGAACCTTAAAAGCATCGAGCACGTTCTGGTTGGTGTCTCCGAATCCCTGGACCACTTGCGCCGTGTAGGGATTAGAACCGGTATCGCCAGCCCCTAACCAAAAGCCGGGTCGTTCAGCAAAATCCGCCAGACCTTCGGGTGATCCGACAAAAGAGTCATTTGCAGCCATGCGGTTTAATCGTCCTGCTTCAGCCTGATACGGTGCCGCCTCATTCGCTTGCAGTTGGTCTATCCGTGCTTGCTTGGCGGTCAATAAACCGTCATACGACCCGCCAAACTGTTTCATCATGGCTTTGTCGATCAGGTCGGGTTCTTTGACTTCGAACTGTCGCAAGCTGGCAAGATCGTTGTTTGTCGCGATATTTCGTAAATTTTCTTCCCAATATCCCATGGTTATCTCCCGTAATAACGCCGCATATAGTTGGCCATAGGGTTCATGGGCTGCATGGTCTGTGAGGGTGACCGTGGCACCTGGAATTGCTGTAGCGGTTGCATTGCCGACATTCCTTGTCCGGCTCGTGATGCGGCCTCTTTTGCAAGCATTTCATCTGCTGCCGGAGACTTATAATTTTTCATGAATGTGCTGTAAAGCTCTGCGCCACTGCCTGCTGATCCGACTCCGCCCTCTGTCCCCCCGGCTGCTGAACCACCCATGATATCCCCCTTATATTGTAAACCCGCCGCCCATATTCATCCCAAAGGAAGAACTTGAACTCGTCTGCCCACCAGTACCGTTCCATATCCCCGCCGCATAGTCCAGAGGCCTCCACTGAGCGTCATATTGTGTTTGTGCTGCTATCTGCTTTGCCTTGTTAGCCGCTTCTGCTTCTGCCAGGTTGAATTGGTTGTTTTGTGCAGAATCAGCCAGATTAAATGTGTTCGCTGAATTCGCAGCATCAAGGGTAAAACCGTTTGTTGCTGCCGCGTCAAATTGTCTACCCTGATTTACTGCTGCTGCATTTGTGGCCGCATTTGTGTTCTGTCCCGCCGCGTTGAATTGATTCATCTGGTTTGTTGCTGCCGCGTTGGCAAGCGCTATGGCGTTGGCTCGTTCCGCTGCCGCCGTGTTAAAAGCGTTTTCAGCCGCCGACTGTGTGAGATTTGCGGAAGTCAAATTGCTTGCTCTGGAAAGGTTAAAACCGTTGGTTGCATTATTATCACCTGATTCCAGCCCGTAACGCTGTGCTATGGCTTCGGCTGTGGCAGCGTTAATCTGTGGCAGATAATCCCTTGCGAAGGTTCTGTTTTTTGACTGAGCGCCGATGCCGGAAGCGTAAATACCTCTATCGGCCATTTCCTGATCGGTCATTTCGTATTGTCTTGCTATCGCCTGTTGAAGCGGTGACATACGGGATGTTATTAAATTCTGTTCCAGCCGGTCATAATCGCCACCTGCCAGCCTGAGAGCTTCGCCGGGATCTATTATTTCCGCTCTTTGGAAAGCTCCTGCATCGGCTCCGGTTGCCAAACTCGCTGGCCCTGCCGAAGTGAACGCCGCCTGTTGCGCTGGCCCTGCCTGTACTGCTGATCCGGGAGACGTAAATGCCGCTTTGCTTGCCGGTGTAGGGGCAACGTAATCGGGTGTCTGATAACTCGGCCCGTTCATGGTGTATCCGGAAGGGGTGGATGTGGTTATTGTTTTTGGTTGGTTATTTGACTGCCAATATTGACCTTCCCCGTTATCGATGTATGACCCGCCACCGTTGTAGTCTGGATTGTCTATAGTGGTGGACTTTCCCGGTACCGCAGTAAAATACTGCGGGGCATAGCTTGCAATATCAGCAATGCCGCCTCTAAATATTTCCGCACGTTCAGCCGCGGTTAATGGCTTTGACGAAGATTCGCTGCTACTCGATCCACCTGACGCCGATCCACCCATATCAGACTCCTTTTTGCCGATTGAATATCATTTGACGATCCGTTTTCACTCTGAACCAACTAACGCCGCGTTGAGTTCGCTTTCTTATTCTCCTGCGGATTTCCGGCATGTATCGGTTATCAATTACTCCGCACTCTTCAACTCTTGTATGATGCCCTTTGGTGATGTCAAAATCTGTTGGCAATTCATCCGATCTGTCTTTGTCCCAATAAAACCAGCATACAAAATAAGCGTTTTTCCTGTAGAAAAACTGGCCGGTTGCTATGCAAAGTAATATCGTTGTTTCTGCGTGTCTGTTAATGCCGTTTGTGTAGATCCCGCCCGACTTGATTAGTAACTCTGATATTTCGCTTAACAGCCTGAGTGCAATTTTTGTTTCAGGTGGTTTGTATTTCACTCTTTCAAAGCCGCCAACGCTTCATCAAACGTACACATTCCACGGTAAAGGGTAGCCATGGAGTTTGCTTTTAATACCCGGTATTCGTCAGCACGCCCCGGCAGGATCTTGGCATACTCTGCAATTTGTGCTTTGTAAGCACGAGTCTCTTCCTGCATACGGAATTTTTTGGAGGTGAAGTAGCGGAATATCCACCAGAGAACAAGCCACCCCTGCCGATTGTAGTGGTCGGATTCGTGTGCTATCTGTGGCGTTTCAAGTACGGTTCCCCGGTGTTTTTTGGGAATAATCATAATCGGCCAGAAGGAGAAGCCTCGTTCTACGTCCAGGTAAATAGTCATGATTTAACCTCATTTACTCTCATTTCAGGAGGCAACTGCCGCCGTTCCAGTTCTGATTCGTAGCTTGTCCGGCAATGATCTTTATCCCAGAAAAAAACCTTATCAATCCTCACCCGCCACTTTTCCCATTCCGGGTCTGATCGGTTACGCCAGCAGCGACTGGAAAGCGTTTCATCAGCCCAGCCCCAGCCGTCCGGATCGGACTTAATCAGAGTGTTAACTACCTGATCTATGGCGATCAGGAGTTGTTTCACATTGGCCATCCAGTTGTAATGTCGTAATCCCTTACTGCTGCTGCCGTGGTCAAAAGCGCAATGGCGTCATTATGCTTGCCGTTGATCCCTGCCAGGTGTGCTTCTATATATGATAGCTGCGCGGCCTTGGCCATTACCTTATCAACCAATACTTCCAGCGGTATCTCACGCGCATCAGCCTCGACAACCAGGTTAGGAGCATCAGTCGCCTGGCCAGTGGATTGATAGGCCAGCGCTTCCGCTCTTTTGATCGGCCAGCTTGCCATTTCACCAGGGGCGATTGTCGCTGTTAACTGTTCGCGCTTAGACTTGGCCAGCAGGTCACATTCCCGGCTTTTTACCGTTTTAGCATCGGCTACGATCTGGGCGATTGTTTCTGCCGGGAGCGGGTCAATGATTGCCGTAACAGTGACGGTTTTATCTTCAGGGTTCGCCTGGTCTGTCCATCCTGTAATTTGTTCCAGATCAGGGTTGTGATAATCAACAATGATTATCGGCCACCAGCCAAATTCAGTTAATCCCAGTTCTGGCGGTGACCATGATAGATCAACAAGAGATTCAGGGAGCAGTCCCCGAAGGGATGATGGCAACGGCTCGTTAAATGTTTCAAGTGTTGTTAGATTAACTTTTCTCATAGCTATAAGACCTCGAATGCAGCAAAATAATTTGTACCTACAAAAGCTGATGAGCCTTTGCATTTAAAGGTCATATTATCAGTACACCAGAATCCGCCCATATAATAGTTGACACTAGCATACTGATACAAAAACGGCACATCACAAATTGTGTCCGGGTAGTAACCACTCATGCGGAATGTGCCATGATGAAATATTCTATACGCTGTCCCGCCTAATGAAGTATTAAACGCGCTCACATAAACGTTTTTTGGATCAATAATTGGTGAACTCAGTGCCGTTGATACCACTGTTGTACTGGCTGCTAAGGTAGATGCAATAAGTAACCGATGATTAAAGTCGTACTCAGTAATTACCAGTCGTGCGGTAATACTCACTTCGGTGTAAAAAACAATGCTGTTTCCCGCCTTGTTTAATATCCACATAGCGTCAACAGTCGGCAGATTTGCTCTGCCGAGCGAAATATTTAATGATGAAGAAGATGATCGACCCATAAATGGGAATATCTCCCCAGGTGGGACAATATGTGAAGACGATAAACCATCAGGGTGACTCAGTAACAGTCTAAATGATGTTTTCTCAATATCGGCAAGAGTACTAAAGTCAAAACTTGCAGACGGGTCTACCCCAGACAATGTTATTACAGTCTGTTTTTTTGGTATCATTATGCCTGATGGACTTGCCGCCTGCTGCACCCTCTGCCTCGCCAATGGATTACCAAACGGATTTCCTAACTCGCGGGCTCCCATAATCAATACTCCATGTATTCGGCTTTAAAAACTACGCCACCAGCCAGAGCCACTTGGTTGCCGACATAAAGAGAGTCACCGGCCATAAGACGTAACGGGGTGGTTTCTGAATAGTTAGAAAAGGTGGTTTCGGGAATAGCTGTGGTTGCTGCAACCGTATGAGCGGACATAAGTTCCGAATCTATTAGCCGAAATGTTGTGCCATCATCCTTGCTGAGAAATAGCAACAGACTGGATGCGGTCACTGTGGCTCTCGGTATTGCCGTCAATCGTGTCAAAAGTGCGCCCTCAGTTCCGGCTTTAAACAAAAGAGCCGTTTCAGTGGGGGTATCGTCGGCAAAGGACGCGCATGCCGCCGTGGTAACTGCGGTTGCTGTTTTGGGTGTTTGCGCAAATGGTGCCGTGAATATTTTTGCCATTGGTTTATCTCCTTACATTGATAGTGCGATCGATTGTATTTGAGCTAAAGTTGTTGAGTCGGAAAAGGGCGGGGATAACGCCGCTATCGCCTCCGCAGTCCTCAGCGGTGTCATCCATGCAGTTTCGTTAGTTCCTGCTTGTGCTTCTCCCTGAGTCGCCGGAGCCAACCAGCTTGCATCTGTGCCATTGGTTGTTACAAGTTTTCCCCCGTTTCCTGCCTGATCGGGGAGGGCGGCTAAAAAAGCTGTAGCTGTGATTAATGCCTTTGTTGCTTTCTGGCTCGCTATTTTTGTGTCGCTGTTAGCGGCCATTGTCGCGTCAGTATCAACAGCGGATTTATCCAGTTTCAACGCCAGAGAAATAATCAGGGCTGCAGCTGCGGCTGAAATATCAATAGTATTCGTATTAACCTGCGTATTGGTTTCATTAATCGCATAAACTACATAATCGAAATCGGCGTTTACGTCTGCCGCTTCTGCATATGTGCCGGTAATCATGGTGATTGGCTTTTCCAGGTCTATTGGCAGCGGCATTATAAATCCCTCCCGATGTTTCTAAATTTCAACTCAAGGCTTTTAATCTTGATCCGTGTTTCGCTGGACACTCTGATTGATAGAAATCGCCCACGCGCTGAGAAATAAAACGTTTCGTTTTCTGTCCGTTCGTGCGGCCCTACCCAGGTATTTTCGCCCCATTTACCCTCTCCCCATGTGAGGGTATTATTGTAAGGCGGCTGTTTCTGGCTTAATCCAAGGATGGAACTGAAATCAACGTCATAGATCAGCGATGCTTTAGGGGTTTTCCCTGTTCTGGGGTGTAAGACTTCTATGTTTGGGCGTATCGCGCGAAATACCTTATCCCTCGGACTATCCAGATCAACATATGATGTTCTGAAATCTGTAGGTATGGCCGCGCCGTCATCATCTTCAAGGTTATTGACTATGTAGATATTGCCGTTGTCTGCATCACCGACTATCAGTGACCCGTCATCACCCGATACTGTGGCGGTAGCCATTGCCGATACATTCAAACCCGTCCAGGTGAATATTGCGCCGGTCTGTGCATCGACATAAATTTGCCTGAAATCACGGAGGCTGATAATTGCACACTGCCAATCAGGGACGTAAACCGCTGATACAGCCTGTTTTTGGGCTGCTGTGAGGATTGAGATATATTCCTTATGTGTCGATGAAAACGGAGTAATTGAGGACAGATTAAAACGATAGAAGTTATCCGGCCCAACGAAAATACCGTCTGAAAGTATTGAGTCGTCAGAATCAACACCAATATAATCAGAGAGCAAGTCAACCCTGATATTGTCTATATTTGTGCCGTACATTGTCCAGGCGCTCGCCTGTTTGAATACGACCATCCCACCAGGGAGAGCAGCAGCGCCTTTAATCGCGTCACCGTCACCGGAACGGAATTTAATGACGTTCAGCGTGTCCCATACATCGAAACTTTCCAGATCGGAAAACCTCAAAAGGTTAGGGAGCGATACATCATTTATCCAAAGACGATTAGCGTACACCTTGATGATTGTGGATTTTGGCGGGGTTCCTGCATGATCGGTACAAGCCGTACCGTCAAAAGCAAAATTGTTTTGAGTGCCGTTGACAAGATGCAGATTATCTTTCCAGACTACCCCGCGAAGTTTTACCCCTGCGGTCAACCCGGTTTTAACGCTGGTGAAGCTGGATATTTCTGATACACCGTCCCATGTAGCGTTATAAAGGACAGTCCCATGTTGTACTGTAATGTACTTGGTGCCGTTTTCTTTAGCCCATCGAAATGCCGACAAGATAGGACCAGCACCTAAACTGGTTGTATTTATCTTCGTTTTCCCGCGCCGGGTTTCAACAGAACCATCAGCGGATATTTTAAGGTTGATCCCTGAAAATATCTGATTGGACAACAGCAATTCAGGAGAGGCCACGCGGTTCTCCCCTCCCGTAAAATCACGGTATTTTGCTATTTTCCATGTCGGTTCCAAGGCCATTAGTTACGCCCCCGGATATACCCGTGACTGCTTGGCTTTGGCAGCGCCTTTCGCTTGTTATCAAGTGCTTTCATGGTTTTAAGGTCGGCGGAGCTGAGTTGCAGTGATACTGTGTACTGATCTTCCACATCCACTTCATTGCTTACGGTTTTCAGTATGCGAACAAATAGCGGTTTAAATTCCTGCGGGAAGATTGTCGCCGTTGTGTCATCTGCATAATCTGCCGCTGGCATTGTTCCTTTGTAAGCAAGGGTTACTGTGGTTTCTTCTGTGGCCGGAACTATTGTGATAGTCCCGGCCTGTTCATTGATGGTGAATCCTTCGGGTATTTCTCCCGCTGACTCTACCGATTCAAAAGCTTCTGAATCCGTAAGCTGGTCGGCGCGAGTGAAAAAATAGTCTCCAACAGTAAGACTCTCGAAATCCGCATAGTCAGCGGGGAGAGTGATGACGTTCGACGTAACCGGCAATGGAGCGGTTTTTTTCAGGAATTCCCACTCACGCGGTTGGTTGATAACCGTCTGCATAGCCAGATTAAGCCATGTAAGCATTTTGGCGCGATAAGCTGCCGTCTGGTCTGCTATCAGCGTTTGAGTCGCGTCAAGTATGCTTTTTGTGGTTAGAAAGGCCATGTGTTACTCCAAGTTACTTACTATGCTTTTTCATGTGTGCTGATAATCCAAGCTTGTTTTTTGCTACAAAATCACATTCAGTGCATGGGAAACCGGTTGAATGTAATGCCGGTTCCCCTGTTACTTTTTTCCTTCTTCCTCTATCTCTTCCGGTACTGGCTTTTCCTGAATGGAAAGCGCCGCCTCAAGATCTACACCGGGGATAAAAGGCTCTGTCACTTGGTAAGAAGGAAACATTCGGTTGATGTAGTCAGCCTGATGGCCGGGGATGATGAAAAAGTGTTTTCCATCCTCGACCTGCAACTTTTCGCCACACAAAGAAATGCGGTCATCCGGAACAGTCTTGATAACCTTGACCCTGAAACGCTCCATCATCTTGTCTCGTGCTGTTTTCTCTGACATTTGTCTGCTCACTTTCGCCTTAAATAAGGCATTTGCTGGTGGTTTTGTACTGCGGGTTTAACTCCAAATATTTCATAAGGGCTTGCGGATCATCCGTGATACCCATTGCTTGCAATCTCAGATATTCAACTTTAGGGATACTGGCAAATCTGAACCCCATATCAAGGTCGGCTGTTCTGTGGTGTTTATCTTCTGCTTGTCGTGCTTCAAAATTGGCCTGTAGGATCGGAGTTTCATCCTGCGCATATGTCGCTATTGCTTTGTCTTTTTCGTACTTGTAATTTGCTAAAAAACACTTTGCCTGTTTCTTTGATCTGCGTGACATAATGAGCCTTTCTGAAAGGGAAGGGTGTAACCACCCTTCCCCTCCGGTTAATTGTCCAGCAAATTCAGCCATGCCTTGAGCTTCGTGGCGACTGTGCCGGAAGTCCATTTCAGCCGGACGTAAGTAACTGCATCAGACCACGTAAGCTGATTATTTGCGGTAAGCGACACGGCAGGCGCGGATGCAACCTGAGACTGAGTACACGTTGACCACGGCCCGGTGGGTGACGGGCCGCATTGAGCCAGTACGGTTCCGCTCATGTTCTGAAAAGCAGTACCCGCCAGGTTAACGCCTGATACCGTCAGTGTTTTAGTCTTGTATCCGGAAGCATTAACCACTGCGGAATATTGAACTTCCGCGTCTACTCCGGAAATGTTTGCAAATGGAACTTTACTGACTGTAGTTGCAGCAAATACCGGAGCGGCAAAAGCGACAAGAACAGCCATGGTAAAAAACAACATTATCTTTTTCATTTGATATCCTCCGTTAAAGTGTGGGGGGAGGCTGTCCCCCCGTTTTAGTTAAACGATGCTGAGGTCGGTCAAGCGCCCGCTGGTTGCTTCGTTCTTGGCTTCCAGCGTGTGCTGCGCGGTCATGTGGTATTTCTTGTTTGACCGGGAAGTGGTAGCCAGCTCAGCCGAACCGACAGGAACAAGCGTGGCTTTTTTCCAGAATGCAAGATCAAGGATAGTGAACACATCAGCAGGCATAGTCCTATGAACTTGAGCCTTTACAGTGCCGAAAGAGGTAATGTAGAGATCCACCTTGTCCACGGCTGCATCTTTGGCAACTTCGCGACGGTCAAAATCGCGGTCATAGAACTTGTCAAATTTGGTCTTTTGGATTGCTCCGCAGTATGCCGTAAGCACTTTGCCCTGACCGCCGCCGCCTGCTGTGAAGATGTCCTGAAGAACCCCTTTCACCATTTCCTTGCTCAGGTCTCGCGGAGTGCCGCCGGTAACGGTGCCATCAGCGTTAAGAGTGGCATCATCGGCTTTGTCAAGGTTGGTGGTCTGCCAGTTAAGCAGGCCACGCATGGAAGGGGCGGTTGAGGCGCTGCCGTCAACACGTACTTCGCGCAGGAAAGCATATTCAAAGTCACCTACCAGAGCTTTTATCTTGAGAGCTTGCTGATATTCGTAGCTGCCGGAGTTGCCAGCGGTCTTGACGGCGTTTGAAGTGTCGTCAATTGAGAAAGACTCTTCCTGAAGCTGGATGATGTTATACAGCTTGGTCGGCTGCTGGCTGGTGCCGATAGTCGGGTCACTGCCGTACTTGGCTTTATTAGCGCCAGGCTGACGAATAACATCGGTCATGAATTCATGCTTCACAGCGGTACACTGGTCTGCAACGCCGATGTCATGATAAAAAGGGCTGTCAATAGGAGTGATGATGCTTATTTCATCGCTCAGGTCTTCACGCTTGCCGGTGAGGTCAAACGCAGTCATTGTGTTATTAGGAACATCTCCCATAATCGTATCTCCTTCAAAATTGGTTTAAGTGGTTGGTTTACTTTTCTCTGCCATATAGCGCGCCAGATCATCGGCATTGCCTGACTTTGCTTTCTCTCTGAGTGCAGAGAGATTCGCATTGCCTGCTACAACGCCAGATGAAGTCTTGCCTGGGGGCAGGGATGTTTTTGCAGCTTCTTTTTTGTCAATAAGTTCCTGCTCCTTTTTCCCCATGTTCTTCTCGATATACTCTTTGGCCCAGAGGAGCCCGGCTATCGGGCCTTGCAGCATAACCTTTTCCCGGTACTGAGCATCCAGTAGCGGCTTTGACTGTCTTTCCGTCACAAACCACTCTTCCGCTTTCTTCCATACTTCCGGGGCTATGCCGTGTTCCTTGGCTACAAGTTCAGAAGCTGCCGTTATCTGCTGGTTGATCTGCGCGGTCTGCTGCTCCGTTTGGCTGCGCTCATTCATCCGGCGGATATAATCTGCCTTGCTTGCCTCGTTCTGCTTGAGAAGCTGGCGAGTGGAAGTCAATCCGTCCTGAAGCTCCATGGCCTCAAGAAATTTCCCATCCAGTTTCAATTCCTCGATCTGCTCCATCGTTTGACGGAAATGCTCGTTAACCTTGTCAAAGTCGATTTCGTAGAAGTTGGGCTTCTCTTCCGTTTTGGCCTGAGTCACCGCTTCCAGTTTCGCCGTCAACTTGGTTTCAACTTCAGCAATCCTCTTTTCGGCAAGCTCTTGAACCCTCTCTTCAAGGGTCTTCTGATGTGGTTGCCTACCTGTCTCTGTTCCCTCCGTTGCGCCTTGCGCGCTTTCTGACGTGTCTGTTTCGTTGGCTTGATTCGCCTGCCCCTCCGCAGTGGCAGTGTGGGTATCGGCCCCGCTCGTCGCTTCGCCCTGATTGCTCACAGTCTCCGCAGACTGTGTTACGGGTACGGCCCCGGCATCCTGTGTTTCTGTCAAAGTTGTGTTCTCTGCTGTTTCCATGTTGCTGCTCACTTTCTGCCTCACTCGGAGGCACTATGCTTTTAGAATCTGAAAAATCTTTTGAGGCTTCCCCTGACTTCTTCCAACCACAAAGAAAAGCGCCAAGGTTTAAGATTTTCTTCAAGAGGTAAATCAACGTTGATAATTTCATCTATGATCCTCGGTATCTCCGTTAGAATCACATATCTCCGCGCCTGGATACGTTGCGCTTTTTCCCGGCCCTGCTCGGTGTTGAAGTCGCAAGTGTCGTAATCGTGAATGGATGCTCGCGCCATATCTTTCAGCTTGATAAAGATCATCTGAGTGCCGGGATGATCCAGCCCTTTTACCAGCAGGGCTTTTTCTTCAATAAGCCTCTCTATGCGCTCTTCGTGACTTTCCTTCACGACTGCTGCCCCCCTTCACTCATTCCCATTGCCGCCGCGCCGGTTGCATCAACCACCCTGCTGGTTCTGTTTGGGATCATCATCCCGCCGCCGTTCTGCCGCGCCTCGTTCATGGCGGGGTCTTCTTTTATCTTGGTGTCAACGCTTGCTTGACCTGTTAAAAGCTTTTGCTCAATCATCGCGGCAGCGTGTGGAGCTGCTGCCATTAATTCGCCAAAAGTCATTGTGAGGTTGAGTTTGTAGTCAACTTCTGGTGGTTTTTGCGGGGGTGGTGTTTTGGCTATAAGCTGATCGCCTGCGTATCCGGCCAAAATGCTGAGCTGATGGAAAGCGGCAACAGAATCAACGTTAACGCCGTGGCCTTTGCCCCAATCAATAAGCTGCATGGTATTTGAGGCTTTCTGATCGCGATTGGAGCTGCCGAGACCGGCGTTAATTTCGACATCAACGTCAAAATCAAGCACTGAGAGATCCAGAATAGATTTGCCCTGAATGTTCATTGTTTTCTGAAGCTCAACCCCGGCCTTTTCGCCAGCAATTCGCAATACGGTTTCGTTGGTCTCAAAAGCCATGATCAATTGAGCTATGAGGTAAAGCCCTTGCTTGAGACTGGTTTCGTTGCGGGTCATGATTGCAACACCTAGCTTCTCGTCAGACTCCATTTTGCCGAGCTGTTTGGCTCCAAGGGTCTGATTCGTTCCTTTGGCAACCAGGCCACGCGCGCCGGTCATCATTCCAGCAGGTACAAGCTCCATAATGTCTGCTACGGTGGTGTCGTTTGCCCTGAGTGAAGCCATCACACCAAAATCATCCTCTATCCGGTCATAGCTCCCTTTGTCGGCATAGAAAGCGCGCCCATTCAGCAGGTCATCAACGTTAATATCAGAATCAGGATCAAGCCTGTATCGGCCCTGAATAGCTATTTTGGCGGCATCATTGATGTTGTTCTTGTGGTCAATATGCTCGTCTTCAATGGGTGCTATGGTTTCGGGGATAGACCGGCCTACATGCTCCCAGAGCTTCAACTTGGTAGTTCCAATAGTTACCGGGTAACGGTTTACCTTCCGGCCACCAAAGAAAGCATCGTCAACGGCTTTTGCCGCGCCCAGATCCTCTTTCCCATCAAGTGAGAAGTGGACCATTTTCCGGTTACCTTCCTTGTAGAAGAACAGCCAGAGCTTGACGCGGTTATATTCGTTCAGATCTATATCGTTTGGATTGTCGAGAGTGCGGGTGTCGTTGCCATTCGGGATAGTGGTCGTTGGAACGCGGTTGCTTTGCCCGTTTTTCTGGTACTTTTTGATTGTTTCTTCGCTCAACTCGTCAATCAGGCCGGAAGCGGCCATGTTCTTAATGTCCTGGATAGACTTATCAAGAAACACGCAGAGGAATTCAGCCTTTTGAACATCGAGGAAAGGTATTTTCGGGTCCCATACTATTTCTTCACCCGGCTTCAGCTGGTCAATCATGAAGGTGTCAGTGCAGACATATTCCGTCTCTACGTCTTCCTTGACGAACATTTCAGGGAAAATGACACTTACCTTTTCGTAGATATCTTTTGGCACTTCCTGTTTGTTGCCGTCCAGGGAAACAGAAAAATATTTCTGTTCTTTTTCCTTGTAGCTGTCCTTTTCCCATCGGTAGAGGTTGCATTCGATACCGTCAACAGCGCAGGAAGTTAAGCTTGATTGGTTCCAGAGAAAGAAATTAAAGCCGTTGTTGGTGGATTTGGAGCGATAGCGGAAATCTTCGGAAAGGAGTTTAGCCCACCTGTCGCGGGAAGGATCGCCAACAGATTTTGAAGTGAAGGAAATTGCGTCAGGATCTTGGTGGTATTCGATGACAGACCGTTCTACAAAACGGTCAACAGCAGCGGTTGATTTAGTGGAGGGAATAGCAGATAGTCCGCGCTTTGTGCGCTCAGACTCGTCTTTGAGTCTCATGCGATACCGGCGCTGATTATCTTCAATGATTTTTTTCAGCTTACCATCAAAGAAGACCTGCGCCTGGTCAACCAGTTTTACCTGTTCCGCTAATTTCATTGTCCCTTGCTTGTGCGAGCACTGAGTTAACTGCTATTTAACGGCTATGCAAAATTTGCGTACTTAGTTGAATCGGTACTCTTAAAAATTAAGAGTGTCAAGAAATTAATTCAGATATTATGAAAATTAACGCAAATAAACACCTTTCATTTCAACCTTCCTGCCTACTTTCTTATCCTTCATCTTCCGAAAGAGCGAATCAGGCTTCCAGTAGGTATAACAAAGAGCATCGGCATAGTCAGGAGAAAAACCAATATCCTTTTTAATCTGCTTCTTATCGTCAATCTGGTTCTTTTTACCCACAGTCTTATTCTTGATCGCTCCAAGTTCACGGACTAAACGAACAATAGGATCTGCTGAATCTCTCGGGTCTTCTGGTGATGGAAGAGAAATAAGCCCCTTTTCAAACTGGTCGCGCAGTTTCCAATACTGCTCCGCTCTTTTATTAACGAACCGTTCTTCATCATCGGCAGTGTTACGGGCATCAGCAGGACGAGCGTTATATTTCAGTTTCCGCAGGTTGTCATACGTGCCTTTGCCGAGACCGATGATATCGACAAAAACAACAGCCGCGTCATCTTCGTCCATGCACTCGCCTATCCAATCGGCAACAACAGTCGTGTCTTTGCTATTATTGGTCTTGAACCCCAAGACAACCCCGCCTTGCCTATGGCAGAATACGGACTTATCCCCGCCGCCGCCAACATCAGCCCCGGACATGACAGGATCATTCTCGTTATCAAATTCCCGCCCGATAGCAGCCTGAATCCAGGCATAAGGGATCAAGGCGTTAGAATCCGCCAGCGGAGGCAAGCCAAGAACGCCGATACGGTAATCAGGGGAGTCTTTGCCATACTGTTCAAGGTTCCGAATTGAAGCCTTGGTGACGTTTTCAGAGTATCGAGCGTCCCAATGCAGGCAAACCCATTTATCGCGCTGCTCGTTGTGGCTCCTGATAGCAAATCCGGTATTCTGGGTGGGGTTAAAGATCATGAAGACAAGGTTGAGTTTTCCGGTCAAAGTCTTTTCAATCGGTTTAAATACAGCCTCAGGAATACCGGAAGCCTCGTCAATTACAAAAAGCATGTGGTCTTCATGGCGGCCTGCCAAAGCCTCGCCCTGTTGCTCTGCTGTAGCCTTGGTGTTAATCGTAACAGCACTACAAAACCACCGTTTACCGCGCTCTTCCTTGTTGGCAAGCTTGGCAAACATGATCTCCGACTGCATTTCAAAGTTTGCCTGCAGCTCGTTCAGTGAATCAGGGTCTTTTGGGTCAACCTTCCGCGCCATTCCCCGGACTTTCGCCAGTTCAGACCAGAAGACCTCATTGAGCTGCTTGCCGGTGTTGGCAGTTGCAAGAATCTTCGGGAAGGAAAAACAGTACATGAAATGCCATGTGACCAGACATGCCATAAAGTCTTTTCCTGTTCCCATTCCGGACATGATGGACATGCCGATTTTACCGGATAATGCCTCTTGTTCAGGGGTCAAGGTTTTACCAGAGGAAAGCAGCAATTTAGCTTCAATCAGCTTGCCCCACTGTGTCAGAGCGTCTTCCTGCTGGGTAGACAATCCGGATGCAGCACCGGTATCGATGCCCCTGTTCTTCTGAGCAAGACGGATATTATCGCCAAAGAAGTCAATAACCCATTCCAGAGGGTGAGTCTTCCAGAACTTCATCCGGTCAACGTGAGCTTGTGTGTAGGCTTTCTTGTCTGCCATGAGAGGCCCTTTTAGTTGATATGCGGTGGATAGGGACTGATAGAACTACAACGGGTTGTTCCCATGCCACCCCCCTTGAAAACTACGCATACCCTGATCCCCCCAGGTTCTCCAGCCAAATCAGACCAAGGCCCCCGAAACCACCGCTTGTTCTGCCTGGTAGAACGCGCCAGATTTTGCCCCATAAGATCTATTATGTCAAGTACACTTGCAAGTTGCTGTAATCATTGCGTTCCCATAATAAAACATAACCAACATGGGCGTAAAACAGGGGCCAAACACAACATGTAGTGGTAGGGGAGGGCATCAATCGGCCTGATCCGACTCTTGGACGATCTGAAAGAACACGCTCTGGTTGCTGGTGGACTGACCACGCTCCAGGCGCTCTTTATCGTACAAAGTACCGAAAAGTATGGTTCTATCGCGCAAACTGGCCTTTTTTATATCCTCGCCAGTGAACGTGCTTGCGACTATCTCCTGAACTCCCGCCATGACATCGGCCCTATTCGCCTTGAACGCGTCCAGGTGCTGACGGTCTACGCCGTATCGCTGTAAACACTTTGTTATCGCGCTAGGGTCTGAATCTGTGAGCTTCGCCATCTGTTTGTTGGTCAGTCCGGGGTTAGCTGTTTTAAGTGCCAGCAGTTCATCAATTTTGAGCTTGTGAGTAGGAGGCTTCCGCGGCTTCTTCACTTGAATGTTTTCACCTTCCATCATCTTCCTCCTGTTTCCCGTCTGTACTTCTCAGCAGTTCTTTGCAGCTTCATATACCCGGCATGGAGCGGGTTCTTAACCCCATGAGCAACCACCAGGGCAATGGAGCAATTCATCACGTCTATGGCCTCGTCGATCGTCGCTGTATCGTCTGCCTTGTGTTCTGCCTCTATTAACTCACACGTTTCCATTATGAGCTTCGCTGATCTTGCTTTTGGCGATGTATCGATTCCAAACTCATTCTGAAATTTTTCGTAATGCATCAGGTATTCATCGATCTGCAATTTTTTACTCCTTACACCTGCTGTGTTATTTTTGCAACACTAATCACCGGCACGGGTGCTGACACAACGACACTCCCCTAAAGGGGAGAGTGTCCGTGCGTGTCATATGCACCAAGCTGTCTTGTGTCATACGCACCAGTCGTGTCATGTGACACGCACGGACGAAAAAGACGTTTTGTGCCGTGCGGTGCATGCTCATCCCCTCCCCCTTGCCTTGTCAGATCTTGCGTTTCTATTGTCATGGTCATAAGATCCCCTTAAACATCGTCTCTGTTACCTGCTTTTCAGACTGAACCATTGAGTAATATTTCCCATCCTGTTCAACTTCACCGGCTTCAACCATCTTGACGATTTCCCCACCATCCTGACGGAACAGTGCAGATCGTAAAGCACGCCTGGACTTATCAGGAAACAGAGCGCAGAAATGCTCCGTCCAGGTATCAGCACAACACTTACCGCCGATATCATCAGCTGCAATTGCATCAGCCAATGACTGCCGTGCAGCCTTTCTGTATGCTGTCTCTGCTTTAGCTTTGCTTGAATTCCACTCCAGATCATATTTCAGCACACAGGAATGTTCCCGCTTGCCCTCACCATACTGCACTGTAACCAGGTCGAACTTGATAGTTGGATGCGGTTCCATATCCTTGGTCTTTGTCCATTCTACTGTCCGGTCCTTGCTGATCAGGATCTCTACATCCATGGCACCCTTGATTGCTGATGATCCCCGCGCCCGTTTGCTGGCACTATCTGCATGGCCGGTATGATGAACGATCAGAACCACGCAGTTATATTTCGTCTGCAGCCTGTCACACTCGTCAATGAATGAGCCGACATCTTTAGAACTATTCTCATCTGCGTCACCAGGGAGCGCCCGCGCCATGGTATCAATCACGATGACTGCCGGAGCTCCGACCTGATCATGCAGCTGGTCAATCTCCATTGTCATGTCCCTTACTGACTCCGGACTGAAATCAACGCGAGCAGATGACATCAGGAAGCTGTTGTAAGGAAGTTGTGTTTTATGGCTGGTTTCCCACGCCTTGAGCCTGCGCGGAATAGCGTGGCGACCCTCGCCACAGACGTAAAACGCCGGGCCTTGTTTGACCTGCTTACCAAGCCATTTCTTGCCGCACGCAATGTGAAACAACATATCCAGAACAAAAAACGATTTACCGCCACCGGACGGCCCGAACACCATACCGGTGCAGGGCGTTTCGATAACATCTTCAATTAGAAACTGAGGCTCGATCAATGCGACGGTCTTAATATCTACAAATACTTGAGAACGTTTGCTGCCGGCCAGAAGTTCGCGTGCAGCTTTGGCCCCGTTGGTGATGGCGTAATCATTCCAGTCCAGCTTTGTTTCCGGATCCGTTGGTGGAGCGATGACGATGCCGCGGCCAATAGCTTTTACGGCTTTATTGGCCATGGTCATACCGGGGTTTTTGATCTGATTTGCAATCTTCGGCGTTACATTGTCGTTATCTGCGGCAAACACCAGATGTGATGATGGAAACATGCGGCTGATCTTCTCCCCGACTGATTCCAGATTGCCGGTATTTACCGCGACAACTGCAGTCTTGCCGGTCACCATAGCCACGGTCTGGGCTGTAGCGTAGCCCTCGCAGATATAAACCGTATCGCGCTCACCTGCTATCAGGTAGAAATTGCCTGACAGCTTGCCATTGCTATTGATCTTCTTTTCACCATCTGGAGAGATGCGCTGTACCGACCACATGGTCCCATTTCCATCATCCAGCGGTATCAAAATATTCCCCGTTGGTGGGTGCAGCCGAATGCCCTGATCCGCATTGATCTGCTTCTTGATCAGGTAAGGGTGGGTATGTGGACACGACTCTGACTCTACCCATAGTGCAAGAGCTATCTTCCGGCCTGCTTCGTAGCGTTCATCTGGTGACTGCTGTGGAATAATCGGAGTAGGGTGGGGATCGCCTGGACCAATTGAAAGGAAGTCTTGCAGCTTTCGGGCAGCATCAGACATAGACACACCCTCGATCTTGGCAACCATGTCGATGGTATCACCCCATGACTCACCAGTAGCAAAGTCGGAACCTACACCGCTGCGGACGTTAGTGGAGCATGATTCTCCCTTGCCGCCTTCCTTGCTGCCGCACAGATATTCACCGTTAATGACCTTGCCGCCTGGCTGCCAGTGTTCCAAGATCGCCACAATATGATTTACGGAGATTGCCTTGATCTGAGCAAAGTCAATTTCCTTGCGTTCGTCGGTATGTCCCCATTGATTGAAGTCTATTTTCATTTCCAGCACTCACCTCGAAAGTCACAAAAACGGCAAATATAAAATGTCGGATCATTGGTGCAGCGTGGGACCATCGCCACCGCCTCGGTTGCACTGATCACGCCCGTTGCCCTGCTTCTGCTGAGTTCCGCTTCCATCAGATCGAACGGCACAATTTCATGATGCAGTTCCATAGTGTCAGCATTGACCGCCGTAAACAGGCATCGTTCTAGACCGGTGTAATACATGTAAACTTGAACCTGTGCATGATAGGTTGAAGAATAACTCTTCAATTTATCGGTAGAAAGTTTTTTCCACCCCTTGGCACCGAGACACTTGTTTTCCCACAATACTGGCAATTCAACCGGGCAGAGTATATCTGGGCGTTTCCAGCCGGTCAACACCCCGTCAACGTGGCCCCGGAACTGACCTCCAAAGTCGCTAAACTCGCGCCCCCTCGGTGGAATACCGAACAGAAACCCCGCATCCTTCAGCCATTGCCTCGCCTTTTCTTCGTACACATTGCCACGGTCGAAGATCCGCATGATCCGGGCAGACGGTTGCTTGCGTTCCACCAAACCGCGGGCGGCCATCAGATGAAACTGGACATGGCGCTCGCAGTGGTGACCAACAATAGACGCCCCTAGATAACCACGGCGCTGTGATTCGGCGGCCGTAGCGTTGATTGGTTCGTCGATCAGGAAGTTCAGTCGATCGGACAGTGCCGACCTGGAATTGAAATCAATCATTTTGATTCACCCTGCAAAACTTGCCTTGTGTGTTCCTCCCAACCAGATTGCTCTATACTTGCAGCCTTCTCGCGCAGCCCTTTGTATTGGTTGTAGCGGTATGATTTAGCCGGTACAACACTCATCAGCTTGTCAGCTATCGCCATGATGTTTGCCAGTAGCGTAAGTTGTTGGAAATCGTGTTCAGACATTGGTAGGTCCATATTCATAATTTTATGCCTCGCTAAAATGGTAACGATCTGTCCACATAATTTGACTCAGTAATCTGTGTGATCCCCTTCGAATCAAAATATTTTTTGGCTACTTCCCAAGGGGCATTGATTTCAATCAACGTCTCATAGATGCTTTGCCCTTCCGGTGTCCACCAGTGATATTTCGGGTGTGCTGCAAAATCTATCAACAATCGGCCCCTATCATCAATTGTTGGCGGACTCCACCCTTCTGGTGGAATACTTTCGTCAGGATTTGAGAATACCGCCGACACCATCAGTAGGATCTCGGTCTTTGTCATATCCATGAAGGATTTATTGAGGATGCCATACTCGTTCAGCCGTTCGGCTAGTGCAGGGAGATTGATCATAATTTGAACATCCTATCCAGCGGACTTTTAACCGCATTTTTCTTTTGCATGACGTGGGTATAAATCATAGTGGTAGTGACTGATTTGTGACCGAGCAATTCCTGCACGGTACGAATCGTTTCGCCATCCTCTAACAAATGAGTGGCGCCGCTGTGCCGGTAGCCGTTATGGTGCAAGGCCAGCATCGACCCTGCGCCGAGTTTCAAACCTTAGTGATCCGGTTCCTTATCCATATTTGCAAATTGCTGATTAGCAACTACGAGTTCCGACTCTACCAATGAGCCACCCCATCCAGAAAAAAGGCATACTATAGGTATGTTCAGCCCTTCTATAACCATTTCGACAGCAGACCGGGGTGGTGCATCAAATCCTGACGGCAGTTCTACGCTTGAGGGGATAACTAATTTACATTCCCATACTTTGAATTTTTCCACAGTATTCCTCCCTTTCAATATGGTTGCCAATGCGCCATAACCAGCGCATAGACACCGTTTCCCGTTGGTCACGGGTCATGCTTGTCGTTAGCTGCTAAAATGTGCATTCGTAGCACGAAAATAATTTGTGGTCGTTTTTGAGCAACTTCTTTCTCCTGATCTTTACACCACACTTGCAGATGTCGCTGTCAGGGAGGCAGATGTGCTGTTTATTGTCAACACCGATGCAGCTAACCAGAACATTAGACTCATATTTCGTCATACGCTTCGCTCCTTACTCAACTGGTCAATTCAGTCGTTATGTGATTGGCGTCCCAGCCAGCGCCGTTCTATCTATCTTTTTAGCGAACATGTGTAAAAGCCTAGCTGGTAGCTTCATTGTTTCCCCAACGGGTGACTCGATAGCTATGCTGAGTACTCTCCGCAACTCCCATTCTGGAGAATAAGAGTCCATCCCCCGCACAGCAACAGTTTCCCATATGCCGCTCAGATCAATAGTGCCTTGCGTTGTTCCGAATGTATAAAGTGCCAATAGCTTTATCATAAAACCTCACATAACCAGAAAAATGCACCGTATGAAACGGTGATTTTCCGGCCCGTTATATTTCTAACCCGAATTTTCTCTTGATTGCACAGACAACCGAGGGAGCAAAAACATAGCCGCAGAGTGTTGCTTCTGCATCGCCCTCTTTATCGTAATCCTTGATTATATTGATACATTCTTTAACGATTTCCTTGTGCATGTTCTCCAGTTGTTCAATCCTCATCTTCAAATCTTTCCTGTCCATGCAGTTATAAATATTGCACTTGTCACGTTGAGACTCTAACCGGGATTCTGCGTCTGCCCATTTTGACTGTGCATACGCGACGTTTTTCGATTCCGCAACAATTACTGCACGTAACCCATTTATAATAGCCTCCGCATGCGCCGGGTAATTAGCTCCGGTCGCTCTCTCCCAAGCGGCATTTACGCTCTTCACCAGACAGTCAGGGTCAGTCGCAGTGCGCCTTTTCTGCCGCCTAGTTTCGCGGTTGAAATGTATCTCATCGCAGATAGCACAGTCGCATGGCTGTTCATGCTGTGCCAGCATCATATTTTCAATGTCCCACGGGTATTCACTCATCCGAAATCCTCCTTACGAAATATAACCACCGGGCAGCAGCGGGCGATGAACCCGCCGCTGTGCCGGTAGCCGTTATGGTGCAAGGCCAGCATCGACCCTGCGCCGAGTTTCAAACCTTAGTGATCCGGTTCCTTATCCATATTTGCAAATTGCTGATTAGCAACTACGAGTTCCGACTCTACCAATGAGCCACCCCATCCAGAAAAAAGGCATACTATAGGTATGTTCAGCCCTTCTATAACCATTTCGACAGCAGACCGGGGTGGTGCATCAAATCCTGACGGCAGTTCTACGCTTGAGGGGATAACTAATTTACATTCCCATACTTTGAATTTTTCCACAGTATTCCTCCCTTTCAATATGGTTGCCAATGCGCCATAACCAGCGCATAGACACCGTTTCCCGTTGGTCACGGGTCATGCTTGTCGTTATAGTGCTCTTATTGCCTCGGCTATGGCGTGCCGCGCATCCATAACCCCATGATTGTAAGGTGCCAACGGAGAAGATAAATTCTTTACGGGACAGCACAAGTGCATTATTACCTTCTTCGTCCCACCATTCATCGAATGTCATTTCTTCCCCTTCTTGGCTTCGTTGATGCAGTTTGTGCATTCCATAGGGAACTCAAGCGGGTTGGCTATCGAGTGCGCTCCCATGAAACCCATGAGTGAAATCAGTGCATCTTTGTGCCGGTCACAACAGGCTGTTGCACCTGATACCGTATGCACTGCCCACTTAGCCGGAAATTGTATT
>JAQTXD010000034.1 GCA_028688955.1 Desulfuromonadaceae bacterium | reverse complement strand
GTACGGATAACTTTGATACCCCCCGTCAAATTGAGAAATTTCTAAAAAAAACATGAGCTCAACGGATTCTCAATCATCTCTTATTGATCTTTTCAGTACTATTGCTGAAAATCACCCCGACTGCCCTGCTTTCACCTTTCTTGATTGTAATCTCAACGCCAGTAGTTATACCTACCGTCAGCTCTGGAAAGCGGTAAAAGAGGTCGCTGGACGCATCACGCGTCTTGGTTTCATCAAAAAAACTCCCATCGGTATCCTGCTTCAGTCGCAAGAGAGTCAGGTCATCCATTATCTGGCGGTAATCTCAGCCGGGTTGGTTCCGGCAATTCTCACCCCGCCGAATCGGAAACTCAAACCAGAGATCTTTAAAAAAACTATTGCATCTCTCGTGGAATGCTGCTGTTTTTCCGCGATCATATCTGATGCGAACGCTTTGAGTGCCGACGTAACCCTTCTTGCACCGGAAACACTCGAGATACTGCACCATTCACGGCGCCAAGCGAATCCTATTGAAAACACTGCAATCCTTCAATTCACCTCCGGGACAACAGGCATCAAGCGAGGAGTCCAAATCTCTCACGGTGCAATGCTCCGTTCTATGCGCGTATATGCCGATGCAATAAAACTCGGCCGATCTGATACCATTCTCAGTTGGCTGCCGCTCTACCATGATATGGGTTTCATCGCCTGCCTCAACATGCCGCTTGCCTTTGGTGTCCACTGCATTATGATACACCCGCTGGACTGGGTGGCAAACCCGACCCTGTTTATACAAGCGTCCTCGCTGTATCACGCAACGCTGAGCTGGAATCCGAATTTTGCCTACGCATTCATGGCTGAGCGCGTAGATCAAGAACAACTGATCGATGTTGATCTGTCCAGCTTGAGAGGTCTGGTCAATTGCGCGGAACCGGTAACAGTAGAAAGCCAGCAACGCTTTAAAACGCGCTTTGCCGGATATGGCCTGAAATGCAATATTTTCCGTGGTTGCTACGCAATGGCGGAAACTACATTTGCCCTGACAGATGGTCAGGAAACTGACTCCAGCTATCTCGATTTTCTCGGACCAACGGAATCTGATCTCCTTGTTAAACTGCCGCAAATTTCTGTGGGGCGTGCCTTACCGGACGTGGAGCTGGCTGTCATGGACGAAAATAACCGACATGTTTCCGATAGAGAACTTGGTGAAATCTGGGTACGGTCACCGCTTCTCTTCTCCGGTTACTACAATAATCCTGCCGCAACAAGTGAAGCTATGCAGCAAAATTGGTACAAAACCGGAGACATTGGGTACCGGATTGGCCAGGAATACTATGTTTGCAGCCGCAAAAAAGATCTTTTGATTCTGAATGGCGTGAATATTTTCCCGCAGGATGTCGAAGAACTGGTCGCCTCTGTTGAAGGTGTCATTGCCGGAAGGGTGGTTGCTTTTTCAGAATTCAACGAACAATTTCAGAGCGAAGTACTGATTGTTCTGGCAGAGTCAAACGTACCTGCACATGAAATAAATGCCGTAATAATCCGCATCCGCCAGGCAATACTCGCACAGTTTCAGGTTGCAGGCTTTTCCGTATACATCTTGCCGCCGCACTGGCTGGTAAAAAGCTCATCAGGAAAGATTGCGCGCCATACCAATAAAGCTAAGTGGCTTGCTGAGCGGTAGTTCCGAACAGCAGGCTGATACTTCGAACTCTTTTAGCGTTTTAAGTGACAGTATTCCGCCGTGTAAATTATCATGTTACCGGTTGCAATTAAACAAGCTCGGAAAAATGCCGATATGTGGGGTATATATATTCAAGGAGAAGTCTCATGGCGGATTTATTCAGCTCCGGCAACGACCCGCTGGAAGTACTTGGGCAGGATACGAGTGCTCAGCGTGCACAATTGGCTCAATACTCCATTATGCGTGCCGCAACCTACCTCCAGAACAACAAAAACGATGAAGCCCTCAAGGAATTCAAAAAGGCGCTTGCATTTGACTCCCAGAACACCACGGCACAATCGTATATCGGTAAACTGAACCTTGCCAAAGGGAACACTTTTGAAGCGATCAAGGCATTCAAGACGATGGTACAGTCCCAGCCGACGTCTGTTGACGCTCATGTCAATCTGGCGAACGCCTACTTTCAGGACAAACAGTACGCTGCTTCCGAGAAAGAGTACAAGACTGCCGCACGCCTGGATCCAACCAACCCTTTGCCTGACTACACGCTCGGTCTCCAGTACGTAAACACTGACCGTCTTGTTGAGGCAGAAACACAGTTCAAAAAGGTTCAGAAAATTTCCCCGAAAGATGGCAACGTGTATTACGCCCTCGGTGCGCTGTACAACAAACAAGGCAAGTTTGAAGATGCTGCCAAAAGCCTTGAAAAGTCGCTCACGTTGAAGAAAAACTTCCCCTCTGCCAACTACGAGCTGGGGGTTGCCTATAACGGGCTTGGCAGGGCTGAAGATGCCCGGAAACAGCTCTCGATCCTGCAGACAGCTGGTGATTCCCAGGCGGTGGAACTCAAGTTCCTTCTGGATAAACCCCAGATAAGCTATATGGACCAGGATAAGAGCAAAAACTTCAACCAGCTTCTCGGGCCGGCGACACCACTCTGGATGCTTGACCCATCACTGCTGACTCCCGACTCCAGCTCAAAGATGACGGTTGCCATCCAATTCAATAACGCTATGGACACGGTATCAATCATGAACCCTGCGAACTGGGAAATATCCAAAGCCAATAGCACAGAGGGAGGATTCTACATTGGACAGACCGGCGGTCGCGAGGCTTCCATCCCCAAGAATCCGACGTTTATCAGTTACAACCCTGATACCCACCAGGCAAGCGTGACCTTTACCGTCAAACAGAATGCGGCGGGAAACGCTACCATTGACCCGTCACATCTGGTATTCAAGTTTACCGGGGTTGATGCAGCCGGCAGACAGATGGATCCGGCAAGTAACGAGATAGACGGTGCATCAACGACCCCATTCTAGTTTTTCGGTTGAAATTCCGCAGGTTATTCACTATACAAAACATTCTTCTACACGAACTAACGTAATTGTGAGGGAACATGAAATTATCAGCTAATCAGAATATGATTCTTATAGAGGGAACCGCCACATACGAACGAATTCTTGCCGATGTCCGTGAAGTTGAAGCGGATGAGGGCGTACGCCACATCAACGATTTTATTAAGATTTATCCAGACTTTGCCCCGGCTCATAACGACCTGGCGGTCATGTACTATCAAACCGGTAATTCACTCAAGGCATTAGCCCACTACGAAAAAGCCCATAAGCTTGATCCGGCAAATGTTACGTATCGGAAAAACCTTGCGGATTTTTATTATGTAGAGCTGGATTGGACAGGTGACGCCATCAATACTTATCTGGACATTCTTAAGGATAATCCCTTTGATATAGAAGCACTGAATGCTCTTGGCACGATTAGTCTGCAGATTGGTCGCAAGGAACAGGCACGCCAGTTTTTTACGCGCACCCTGCAACTCGATGCCAATAATCATGAGGCACAATCAGGCTTGCAGCAACTGCCTGTACCTCTTGCCTCCCCCGAAATTCAACGAAGCATTCCGCAGATGGCAACTCCGGCCGTTCGCCCCCCAGAAATTCCAGTTAGCGCACCTGCAGCAGAGTCGTTTCAGAACCTTTTTCGCACAGTACAACCTGAACCAGCAAAATCGTCAGATGAGCTGTACCGTGAAGCAATTACTTTTGCGAATGCAGATAAAATCAGTGACGCGATTCAATTGTTGGAGCAGCTTGTGACCAAGGACACCCAAAATGCTGTTGCCCACAACGATCTGGGAGTCTTGCTTCAGAAAAGCGGCAATCCTCGAAAATCCCGGGTGCATCACGAGGAAGCGGTTCGGCTCCAGCCTGCGAACAAAATTTTTCAGAAAAACCTGGCAGATCTGCTGTTTATCGAGTTTGATGAATGTGAAAAAGCACTAGAGATCTATGTCCGCCTCTTGGCAAAGGCTCCACGTGATATCGAAATTCTCAAAGCGATTGCTCACGTTTGCATGGAATTAGGCAAACCGGATGATACGCGATTTTTCCTTGAACGGGTTCTTGGCTTTCAACCCTGGGATAAGGATGCACTCAAATTATTACAACTCATGGAAGAGGTCGCATTGACTAAGGAAAATAAATGAAGGTTTCGATGCCCAGTGGCAGGGCACATGGGTGGGGAATTGCCGGCGAGTACCTGACACAGGAGATTGCCAAACTTCCACCAGTTGATGGTGTTACTCTCCACTGCATCAGCGGCCATGACTTCCGCCCTATGAACCCAGCGGATTGGAATCACATTAACATCGGCTACTGTTTTTTTGAGAACGATATTGAAGCGTTGCGCCATACTCGCCGTGCTGCTCAAGAGTGGGATTTCATTGTGGCCGGATCATCGTGGTGCGAATATCAACTACGGATTGGCGGTGTTCGCAATACTTCAACAATTCTCCAGGGTATTGACCCAACCAACTTTTATCCCGTACCACCTCGTGCAAACGACGGACGTTTTATTGTTTTTTCAGGTGGAAAGTTTGAGTACCGCAAAGGCCAGGATTTAGTCATTGCCGCCATGCGGGTGTTTATGAAACGCCATCAGGATGCCTTCTTAGCTTGTTCCTGGGTCAATCAGTGGCCCTTCTCGCTTGCTACAATGGCGCAATCACCACACATTACCTTTCGCCCTTCAGATGACGACTGTCTGACCATCCTGCACCGCACCCTTTACGACAATGGCATCCCCCCGGAACGGGTTTATCTCGCTCCGCTGATTGACAATTCAATTATCAGACAAATTTACCAACAAACTGATATCGGTCTGTTTCCAAACCGCTGTGAAGGGGGCAACAACATGGTCATGAGCGAGTACATGGCATGTGGCCGCACCGTTATTGCCAGTGCTGCCACGGGGCACGCCGACGTGATAACAGCACAGAATGCATTCCCCTTGCCGACCTATTCACCGATTCTGGTCAAAGATTCTGCTGGCGGGCCCTCTGCAATCTGGCACGAAACTTCTGTGGATGAGATCATCGATCAGCTTGAATATGCCTACCAAAGAAAAGACATCTGCACTCAAAAGGGACACGTTGCCGCAGATGACATGAGGCACTTCTCCTGGAACAATGCTGCAAATGAGTTTCATGCTATCGCGGTAAAACTTGCCGCGGCTGCTCTCTAAAGCGGTGTGACGTCGAAGCTGATTCGGTACCATCATACAAGGAGGCAGTACTAATATATGGAGATATCAGCTGATCAGCTTGGTCGCCTTGTTTCATTTATCGATAAGATTGAAAGTGAGACCTATCCGGAAACCCCGACATTTATGCATTCAGAGATCACTGGCATAGCTATAGACAATCTGATCTCGATGGGCTGTATAAATACAAACTCACACATACTTGATATTGGCTGTGGCCAAGGACCGGCCCTGGATCTGTTTCGCGATAAAGGTTACGTATCTACAGTAGGTATTACCCTGAATAATGAGGATGTACGCATCTGCCAGGAAAAGGGACATAATGCGTACAAGATGGATCAATCGTTTCTTGAATTTCCAGACGCTTCCTTTAACCTGCTCTGGGCAAGACACGTAATAGAGCACAGTATATTCCCTTTCTTTACCTTGTCTGAATTTGCCAGAGTAATGGTGCCGGGAGGAACTCTCTATCTGGAGGTTCCTGCCCCTGAAACATCATGTCACCACGAAACAAATCCAAATCATTATAGTGTCCTGGGTCATGGTGCCTGGATTTCACTTCTCAGACGCTGTGGTTTTACACTGCGTGACGAGGGGAGTTATTCTTTCCTGACTCCAATGGGGCCTGACGAATACTGGGGATTTATTTGTACAAAAAACAAATAAAAACAACTTTAATGGGCTACAATCACTAATTGATTATTTATCCCACTAATTTCAGTAACTTGCCGGAGCCCCAGAATATGCATGATGTAAATACATTGAAAGTGAGCCTTGATTTACTTGCCTCTTCGAGTAACGACGATGTTACCTGCAGAATTTCTTTACAAATTGATTCCGTTTTATCAAACATGAAGCTTCGTTTGGACAGAAAAAAATATATGCAGGCAACTGTTTATGAAGCAGCAACAAGAAGTCTGTGCTACGAACCGGATTACACCAGTATCATGATGAAGGTTCTTCGACCTGGTGATACAGTCATAGATATTGGAGCAAATTTTGGATATTTTTCCTTTCTGGCTTCTTCTCTGGTTACAGAGTTAGGGAGAGTAATTGCTCTTGAGCCAGAAAATGAAAATTTTGCGTATTTAACAAGAAATATCGTCCTGAATAACAGCTCTAACATACGAGCATTAAATGTTGCAGCAGGTAATTGTACTATTGAAGCCGACCTTTTTATTGATCCATTAAATGATGGTGGCCACTCATTTAGTGGTATATCTCCAGAGACTCAACAGATTATTGGTTCCGATGAGGTATGTAAATCTAAGGTCCAGATGCATACCCTGGACTCACTTATTGAAGTCGAAAAAATAACTGATATTAAAATTATTAAGATTGATACAGAAGGATGGGAATTCCAAGTTATTCAAGGTGCAATCTCAGCAATAAAAAGATTTTCGCCTCCATTTATTCTTGCAGAGATCAACAGAAATGGACTTCGCAAGGCAGGAGCATCAGAAAGGTACCTCAGGAGATTGATGGCAGAACTTGGATACTCCACATATATAGCCTCATGCCTTGCAAATGGTACTCTTGTTCTGCAAATGATTCCACTTAGTGACTATGCAGAGCCGGACTTGAAACACTACAATTATAATGCGGTTTTTGCCCGTCCAGAAGCACTATCGGGCTTCTCTGTGTGTTACCACATATTTAACTGAAATGTCTTAAGGAGAGTCATGATAACATTTGTCAATCCACGCAGTCCGTTCTTAGAAGATGAAGGTGTCATGCCGCCGCTGGGAATCATGTACCTGGCCAGCACCCTCAAATCAAAAGGAATTGATGCGAGAATTGTTGATATGGGCTTAGGAGATGAAGTTCCTGATGGCGATATATTCGTGACTGGCACGACTCCGCAGGCAACAGAAATTTTAAAACTGCGCCGAGATGCCTATACTGTTGTTGGTGGTCCTCATGCATCTATAGACCCCACTGGCATGGCAGATGATTTCAGCCTGATTGTAACAGGAGAGGGAGAAGGAATTATTGAGGAGATTGTGAAAACGCGCCCGACAGGAATCATCCATGCTAAACGGGTTCGGGATCTTGATTCACTTCCTTTTCCGGATCGCAGCATTGCTGATCGCTACCATTATGAAATCGGTGGCAGAAAAGCAACAACCATGATCAGCTCACGTGGCTGTAACGGCAAGTGCTCATTCTGCTGCAAAGCCGTAATGGATAAGGGTATCTTCCTTCGTTCAGCTCAGAATGTGCTGGACGAAGTCCGGGAGATCAAGTCACTTGGATATAATGCAGCTATGTTTTACGACGACACAATCGCCATCAACCGGAAACGTATTGAAGCCATTTGTAGCGGACTTGAAAAAATTGATTTTATCTTCCGTTGTTTTGTCCGCGCTGATCAAACAGATGAAGAATTATTTGATCGTATGGCTCAGGCCGGCTGTTACGAGGTACTAATAGGAGTTGAAAGTGGCAGTCAGCAACTGCTCAATACGATCAACAAGCAGGAAACAGTTGACCAGCTCAAAAATGCAATAAAATGGGCCAAGAAAAGTGGAATTCGGGTTAAGGCACTTATGATGGTTGGACTTCCAGGTGAGTCTTGGGAAACAGTTGAGCTCTCCCGCCAATTCCTGGTCGAAACCGAACCTGATACTTTGGACGTTACAATTCTGACCGTGTACAAAGGAACTGACATCTATAAAAACCCTGGCAATTACGAAATAAATTTTCGTGAAGCAAGTTGGTATAAAGGGCGCTCCAACGAGTACCTGAGTACCGTCTCCACTCCTTTTATGTCCGAAGACGATATCGTAAAAGCACGAGAGCTATTATGGAATTCCTACCTTGAATTGCAACGTAAATAATTTAAGTATGTTGCGTCTTATCTGTAAACCGCCCGTTCCTGCACCTTATTAAATCTTTCGGAGCATGTTTATGAAAAGTACCGCAGCCCATATCTGGCTGTCTTATGTTTCTTATCCCGTTACCACTGCTGCATACCTTGAACGTGCACTTCGAAAAATTTGTCGGGTAACAACCATTGGTCCCAGGCTACCTGAAGAGTTAATTATCAGGTGGGATCTTCACAATCTTAACCAGCCAGTGCGTCCTCATGACATAGACACTCCCATGAGTTATGATCTGGCGGATATTCTGACAAAACTGGATCCATCGGAACACCCTGACTTATACCTGTGGGTTGAATCAGTGGGCGGCCATCAACCACGGAATTTGGAAGCCCTCTCATGTCCCAAGATAGGATACTTGATTGATACGCATTTAAGTCTTGACCATCACCGGGAACTGGCCAAGCAATTCGACTTCGTTTTCCTTGTTCATCGCCAGTTTGTTGACGAGATAAAAAAAGTGAATCCAAATACCTTTTGGCTGCCAGTCGCCTGTGATCCTGAAATCCATTCTACCCATAAAACTGAAAAGTGTTTCAATATCGGTTTTGTCGGCAGTATCCAGCCCGGATCAAGACGTCAGCAGCTTCTTAACAGTCTGGCATCTCAGTTTCAGATCCATTATGAACGCTGTTTCTGGGACGATATGGCTCACATTTTCTCGCAGTCACAGATCGTATTCAACGAAGCGGTCAAAAATGACCTGAACATGCGTGTTTTCGAAGTCATGTCAACCGGATCGCTGCTTCTTACCGACATGGCAAGAAATAGCGGTCAGGACGAACTTTTCAGGGATGGGGAGGACTACGCTGTTTATAGAGACAACACTATTTGCGACGTAGCCCGTTTCTACCTGGATAATACCGAACTTCGGGAACAGATTGCCGCCCGCGGACGGCTACTGGTTCACAATGCCCATACATATGCCCACCGTATGGAGGACCTGTTGGCGGTCGTTCTGGGAAACAAGCCGGATACCTTTTCAGCACAAGAGTTGCGGGCACGCTCACTGGCAGGAGTACAAACGCAAGATGCGGTTGTGCCGTCAAGCATTTGTATAAGCAGTGCCCGGCGGAGTTTTGTTATACCTGTACTGGATATGTCCCCCGCCAGCGAATATAACATTCTCACTCTGCTTGACGACCTGAAATGCATCGAAGGCGATGTGATCGTTATTTTTAATGGTCAGGATATTGCTGAACAGGTCAAAAATCATCCGCGCATCACCCGTTACGCCGTCATGAAACACAACATCGGGGTTGCGCGTGCCTGGAATCTAGGGTTAGAGATTGCCGCAACACCAACCGTATTTATTCTGAACGCCGATCTTCATGTTGAAAAAGCAGCCATTGATGCTCTTGAGCAGGCACTCATCTCCCTGCCGAATGCAGCTTGTGTTGGGCCACAGGGAAGTTTTTTTGAATTTGCACTGGCAAGAGATTACGTATATTTTGACAAAGGTACGTTCAATAAACCACTGGTGGTCGATGCGGTATCCGGTTTCTTCTTTGCCATAAAACTCCAACACTTCAATGATAAAATCATCCGTTTCGAGAATGGTTTCACACCATGTTACTTTGAGGAGTGGGATATTGGACTCCAGATCAAACAGGCAGGGCTGAAAAACTACATAGTTCCGGTAACAGAATATGAACACCACTGGAGCGGAACCATCAGGGCACTACGTGAGATCGAATATTATGAGAAAGCGGAGACAGCAGGAGAGATACTTCTCAGAAACCGACGGACAATTTTGAACAAATGGCGGGCTATTGCAGAGCGCACTGATAACGCAGCACTTCTTGAAAGTGGATTTATGAATTATATCGCCGATCAGGCAGAACTATTGATCAGTGAGGGGCGCTACAGTGAGGCAAAAATGCTTATTGACAAAGCACTGTTACGGGCACCTGAAAATGATAGAATATTCGCAATGAACCGCTTTTGTACCATACTTGCGGAGAAGACAGAACATAACAAACAGCAAAACCAAGGAGCCTGATTGTGATCAAATCTATGCTTTCCAAGCTGAGATCGCAGACCGAGCATGCGGTTGCTCTCCAAAAAGACGGAGATTTTTCATCGGCACTTGCAAATTTTGAGCTTGTATTTGAAGCACTCCATTTTTATGATGAGCTCGGTTACCGGCATGAGACAGATACGATCAGAAGTATCTGCATTGAAGCCCAACCAACCCCGATACAGACTCTATACTGCCACGCGTTATCCCTCTTCTATCGCCGCAACTACTCGAGTGCGTTGGATGCTGCTGAAACGGCACTCTTATTATCGCCCCAAACGGCTCTGGTACACCTGTTACTTGCACGTATACATGCCTACGTTAATAATTTTTCTGCAGCTTATGCCGCATGCCAGGCCGGTGAGGAAGCCTCCGGGGTACCAGGTTCTTCAAACGAAGCCCGCTTCATGATCAATGCACTGCAAAATTTGCCCGGTGATGATTACTATGGCTGGCTGAGTTATTTCCACGAGATAATTAAACCGGCTACATATGTGGAAATAGGGCTGGGACACGGTCGATCTCTGGCACTGGCCGGCAGGAACACCAAAGCAATTGGTATCGACCCGTACCAAGGCTTTTGGAAAAATCTTCATTATGTTTCTCCAGACAGTCCGGCAACACTCTTTCCACTCACCAGTGATGATTTCTTTAAACAATACGACTTGCGCCAGGAAATCGGTACAGAAACCTTTGACCTCGCATTTATCGACGGCTTACACCTGTTTGAACAAGTTTTGAAAGACTTCATAAACCTGGAAAAATACGCCAGAAAGGACTCCATACTTCTGATTCATGACTGCCTGCCGGTTGATGCAGTCGTTGCGGAACGAGAGCGCTGCACCGGTTTCTGGACAGGTGATGTGTGGCGAATTATCCCCTGTCTCAAAACATTCAGGCCGGATCTTACGATCATGACCATACCGACCTTTCCTTCCGGACTCGGAGTAGTTTCCAATCTTGATCCATCCTCAACGGTACTTTCCGAAAATTATGAAGAGATTCTTGCCTATTATCTCAGTCTCAAGTGTCCCGAAACATTTGAGCAGCGTCGAGTGGTATGCAGTGTCGGGTCGGTTGATAAAGAGCACATTAAACGACAATTCTGCAGAATATAGTGTCTTTTGATAAACGGGAACAAACCGCTGAAGGAGAAACACATGCCTATTACTGACACCCCGGAACGAATAAAACCGGGAATCACCAGTTTATCCACTCGAGAGATAGAAACGATTACAGGGAGTGCGACGAATCTGGAAGAGCGAGCCATGCTCGACAGTTTAAACGGTATTGAGGGTCTCATGCTTGAAAAAGAGGCCTTGGCTCTCTTCAGAATGTGCAAACGGCTCCCCAACAAAGCCAGAATACTAGAGATCGGTTCCTACCAGGGCGGATCAACACTGGCTATGGGTCATGCAATTGCTGGAACTGAAGTAGAGCTGTACTGCCTCGATCCGTGGTCAAATTATTTGGATCAAGGAGATTTTGCAGACTTTGAGTACTCAAAAATTTCGGATGATTTCAGAATCATCAACAATTTTATAAAAAATACGGCCTTTATCGGTGATAACCTCAGGATGCTTCGTGGCAAAACAAATGCCTTTGCAGAATTGTTGGCGGGAAAGGATTTTGACTTCATATTCATTGATGGCGCCCACGATTACGATTCGATTCGCTTTGACATCAAGGTAGCTTTTTCTGCTCTTAGGCCCGGAGGTTTCGTCTGCGGGCATGATTATCACAGCGAAGGGCATGGTGTAGTTAGAGCCGTAAATGAATTGATTTCTGGTGCTCCTTCGATAGAAAATTTTGGAAAGTTTGAAGAAACGCACATCTGGTTTGCAATTATCCCTGACCCACACTTTGAATATGCCATGACTGATATATCTGATTTGATGAACGCTGGTTTTCTAACTGAAGCACTTGAAAAAGCGTATGCAGCATATGCCGAGTTCAAAAAGTCAGAATGCCTATGTTTCATATATGCAATCAAATCTGAAATTAACCGGTGTAATCGGTGAAAGCTTATTATAGACCTGCATGCCAAATTCAAACAATATAACAAAGTACATCCAAAACTTTCTCTATACTGTGTCGCGGCCACATCTGACTGATGCCCTGTTATCTTCTGTTGATATCGAAAAACTGGTACATGCAGATGTGGCAATCAAGCTGATGTCACTTGGAGCACTGTTCCATTCAGGAGATAGTAGCAAGTGCGTTCAGTTGGCAAATCATCTGAATTTCAAAGAGATTCCGTTTGATGAACGATCACTACTTGTTCTCATCATATTCACAAAATTAATCGAGCATGGCTTCGCCAATACCTACCGCGCCAACGCGTTAAAGCACATACTGACCGCTATTTGCCCCGAAGCACTACTGGCACATACTCAACACAAAGATCTATTAACGCAGAAGTCTCTGATTAAACTCAACTATGCTCATACAATAAACACTGCGGTACGCGGCTTAATTTTTTTTAGCGAGTTCATTTTTGCACCCGGTTCGCGGAAGTGTGAAGTAGGCTATCGTATTCAACAAGCACTTGCTTCTCAAGGATGGCGCGTATCACTGCACCATAGTGCAGACATCCAGCATTACTCTTCAGATGTTACTTACGATTTTGTAGTTATTGATGCTTTGGCATTTAATCAGATGGAAGTAGATGATATTTGCGTAATCCTATCGCGCTTACGACGTTATTTCCGAAAAATAATCCTGATTGACACTGATGTGTGGGCTGGCAGATTCGACGACATGTTGAGATCAATATCAGACCATATAGATTACATTTGGGGGTTCACTTCCGACTGGCTCTTGGCAAATGAGCCGATCTTCAGGGACCGTAGTATAGTATTCCCATATTTTGGGGGGTTCGATAATCTCTCTGAAATAATTGATGCAGATCTCAATTGGAATAGCTGCACATTCAATTTTACCGGTTCTGTTCAGCTGTACAATCTCAACAGGATCTCATGGCTGCTGGATCTCGTTCATCATAATTTACCGATAATAATAAAGATTACGACCCCTGAGATTGATGACGGCCTTGATCCAGTGCATTCGCAACATATCTACGCACAAACAGTAGCAGGTACACATGGGGCTCTCAATCTGACATCACGCTGTGATGGTTCACAGCCGGCTACCGGTCGATCTTTCGAGGTAATTAGTTTAAAACGGCTACTTGTACAGGAGAGTTGTCCCGTTTTTCATAATTATTTTGTAGAAGGAGAACATTTTTTTGAGTTTTCTGATATTGAGCAGCTTGGTTCGACTCTCGATTTTCTCAGAACACACCCCAAAACGGCTCAAGCAATATGCACCCAGGGGCATCAATTCTATAAAGAACGTTATTCTTGTAAAAAACTGGTGGAACATCTCCAGACAATTTTGTAATTAAAATTCAATAAGCGAGGTTTTTCCATAATGAACGTATTAATTACCGGTATAACAGGCATGGTTGGCTCTCACCTTGCTGATTACCTGTTGGAGAACACCGATTGGGTTATCTTTGGCATGTGCCGCTGGCGCAGTCCTCTTGACAATGTAGGACACCTGTTGGAACGAGCCAATCGTAAAGACCGTGTGCATTTCATTTCGGGAGACCTGTGTGATTACATTTCACTGGTCAATGCAGTGGAAGAATCACAACCCGATTATGTTTTCCACCTGGCTGCCCAGAGCTATCCATCCACCAGCTTTACGGCACCTATTCAAACCCTTGATACCAACATCCTTGGGACGGAACGCCTGCTGGAGGCACTGCGCCGCTGTCCGGGAATTGATCCGGTCATCCATGTCTGTTCGTCATCTGAAGTATTTGGCCGCGTCCCCCAGGAAAAACTTCCCATCGGGGAGGAATGCTCATTTCACCCGGCTTCACCGTATGCAATTTCCAAAACCGGTACAGACCTCGTCGGTAGATTCCATGCTGAGGCCTATGGGCAGAAGGTGCTGGTGACACGCATGTTTACACATACCGGCCCACGGCGGGGAGATGTGTTTGCCGAGTCCACTTTTGCCAAACAGATTGCCATGATTGAAAAAGGATTGATTCCGCCGGTGGTCAAAACCGGAAACCTGCAATCCATGAGGACCTGGGCTGATGTACGCGATGCTGTGCGGGCCTACTATATGCTGGTCACTGTCAACCCAGTACCTGGGGCGTATTACAATATCGGGGGGTCTTTCTCATGTACGGTAGAGGATATGCTGAGACATCTAATCTCCATATCTACCTGTCGTGACAGTATCCGCATGGAGACCGAGCAGATCCGACTGAGACCTCTGGATGCTGATCTGCAGGTGCCGGATACGAAAAAGTTTCAGTCTCACACCGGATGGCAACCGGAAATACCTTTTGAAAAAACCATGCAGGACCTGCTGGACTATTGGCGTGAGCGGGTAGAAGCCGGAAACGTATTTTTGACCAGGTAATCAGCTTCAGAGGGATTTTAACTTCATGACCAAACCATTAGCTGATGTAGAGCAGATCGAAAAATTTCTTATTGATCATTATCTGTTAATCGCTTTTGCCTCTACAGATGCAGATGCAATCAGATTAAACATGGATAAGGCCCAGGTATTGAACGGCCCATTCACACTTTATAAAATAGCGAATCATTACTGTGAGACAAGAAGGTTTGATGCTGCAATTGACTTATATGTAAAAGCCTACGATCAGGGTTTACGCGACGCACTTTTTTTACGTGAAGCTGCTGATTGTATCCTGAGGCATGGTTCTTTTGAGCAATACAGCCATTTTTACCGCACCATGCTGGAAAATGACCCGACATGCCAGTTTGCCCGGTTTATCCTTGGTATGATTGACAATTATAATGACGTAGTTCTGCAATTATCTTCAGTGATTAAAGTTTCCCATGGCTCTGAAAAGCCCCAAATTATCTTCCATACGACATTTTGGGGCGCAAGATTCGTTGATATTTTCCTGAATTACACAGTTCCCATACTGCTGGCAAAAAAAAACATCCCGGATACTGCGGCACAATACGAAATCCACTATGTTATTGCGACCACACAAGCCGACTATGAAAATATGCAACGAAGGGAAATGTTTTCCAACCTGCAAAAGCATGTGCAGGTTCACTTTGTATGCTTACCGGATAATCTGCTGGACTATGCCAATGAATATGTAAAAAAGAACAAGTCCGGCAAGATGATCCCAATCTCTCTATTAACCAACTCCATGCATTACGCTGCAGTAGAGTGCTCAAGGCTATTAAGCCTCGATCTTGTAATGCTGTATCCTGATCATATCTTGTCGGATTCATTTTTAACTGACCTGCTCTCGGAAAAACAGCAGTATGGCGCATTGTCTGGCGTCTGCTTCCGGCTTTGTTATGACAAAAGCCTGCTGGAAGAAGTCAACAGTCACAGAACGGCCGATGGAGTTCTAGCGATTGATTCTCAAGCGCTGGTTTCTCTGCTTGTGGAGTATCTGCCGGATGTGAATTATGTTAACTCTTCGATCTGTTTCACAAGTTTTCCCGTATACGTTTGTTGGAAGATTGCTAATCAGGGCCTGATTGCCCATGTAAATCATTATTGTGTCTGGTTAATGCGTGGCGGTGCTCTTAAAGTACCCGTATTTCCATCACTTGATCCGATAGATGGATTCTTTCTTGATAAACTTTTTGCAGACAAGCGCAATATCGGACTGGCATCAGAAAAAATAATCGGCTTCGACCTGGGTGACAACCCCTTGATAGGTAAGGCTGACGGGACTGATTTTGATGTTGCAAAAGTTGCAACGTGGCTGAAATCGAGTTTGACCGATGTGCACCAGAAATATTTTGAAAAATGTATGAAATATTCCGTGACCGGCTCTTATGATTCACCGGAGTGGGATAAAACAATCGCCATGGCTAGATCAGCCATAAACCGGATAATAATGTTAGCAAAGCACCCTTGAAAAATTGATATGAACAAGATTGTCCCAAAAGAACACCATAACTACCTGGCATTTTTCTTGACGCTTGCCTGCAATCTGAAGTGCACGTACTGCATCAATGTGCATGGCTCTGTATCTCGATCAGAGCAGGCTCACAGAAACCAGCTTTCTACGGATGAGTGGGTAAAGGCTGCCAACAGGCTGGTATTACGTGATGATTTGCCTCTTACCCTGCAAGGTGGCGAACCGACCCTGCATAAAGGGTTTTACGAGTTCGTCAACGGAGTAAAGCCTGATATCAGGATGGACCTGATGACCAACCTGATGTTTAACGTTGATGAATTCATTGCCAATGTTCCGGTATGGCGCTTTATCCGTGAAGCGCCCTATGCCTCGATTCGAGTCAGCTATCATCCGGGACAGAACGACATCGAAGACCTTATTGCAAAAACTGAAAAACTCCAGAATGCCGGGTTCAGGATCGGCCTGTATGGAATAGAACATCCTGACCAGCAAATTCGCGGTCATATCCTGGCAATTCAAGAACGCTGCCAAAAACTGGGGCTGGATTTCAGGCTGAAAGAGTTTCTAGGTGAACATACCGGTGTAATGCACGGTACATTCAAATATGATGGGTGCGTATCTGGAAAAACTGACAGGACCTGCGAATGCCGGACAACGGAAATCATTGTTGACCCATCCGGGCAGATATTTAAATGCCATGCAGATCTGTATAGCGAAAGGAGCCCGATCGGTCACATTCTGGATGATTCTTTTTCCGCCGACAGCATTGACGTGTTTCGCCCCTGTGATTGCTACGGGACTTGCAACCCGTGCGATGTCAAGATCAAGACGAACCGCTATCAACTTTTCGGGCACACCAGTGTGGAAATAAGGAATATTCAATGAGTAACAATTTTCATATGGATGGTCATAAACTGTTCTGGCATCTCGACCGAGTTTCAGCCTGGCAGGATGGCGAGCTTATTGCCCCGATTTATGTCGAGATCAGCCCTGTTTCGTACTGCAATCATAATTGCGTTTTCTGCGGAATAGATTTTGCCCGGAGTGAACGCCTGTCACTTGATTCAGAGCTTCTCTGTCAGCGAATTGTAGAGATGGGGCTGCTCGGCGTAAAAAGTGTCATGTTTGCCGGCGAAGGTGAACCGCTGCTCCATCGTGATTTAGCGCAAATGGTATCGTGTGCCAAGGGTGCAGGTATTGATGTATCCATTACGACAAACGGCTCTGCTGCAAATCATGATCTTTGGGAACAATTACTTCCTGACCTTTCCTGGCTGAGATTCAGCATGGATGCGGGATCAACACAGGTTTACGCGAAGGTACATCAGGTCTCCGGGGAAATATTCGACAAGACAGTTGCAAACATCAGGGACGCATTATCGGTACGGCAACGACTGGGGCTTAATACAACAATCGGAGTTCAGTATCTGATTCTTCCTGAAAACCTTGATGACCTGGCTGCAGCCATCAGTGTCTACAATGAACTTGGAGTTGACTATATCAGCTTCAAGCCATATTCCGAGCACCCCCAGATGCTAAATAAGTCAGGACTGATCTATACTCAAGAGATGCTAGATAAAGTGGAATCTCTGATTGATTCGAGCCAACCAGGGTTGAAAACAAAACTGATCTACCGTAAAGCATCTGCAGAGAGTTATCGAACAGGTGTCAAAGCCTTCAGCCAGTGCAGTGCCTTACCATTTTGGGGGTATATTTCATCCAAAGGAGATTTCTACACTTGTAGTGTTTACCTAAATGATGAACGATTCTGCGTGGGGAACATCAAAGATGAAAACATGAAGGACATTCTATTTGGCAAGCGTCGCCGAAATTCTGTAACATATGGTATGACAGATCTACATGTCGGTGATACATGCCGTACAAACTGCAGAATGGCCCGCATCAACGAATTTCTGGAATTTTTAAATAACCGTCCGGATCATTTGAACTTCATTTAAGGTCAACAAATGCCAACCAAAATTCTGATAATTAAACTCGGTTATTCCGAAACCCTCGATCCTGAAATCGGCAAGGTTCCCAGCCTGGGAGATGTGCTCCGTACAACCCCGATTCTCTGGGCAGTAAAGGAGAAATATCCTGATTCTTCAATCACATGGCTGGTGACTGAAAATGCAGAAGCACTTCTTCAAGGAAATTCGCTTATTGACCGTGTACTTGTTTGGGATGAATTTGTGCCGTTTCAACTCATGCGAGAGAAATTTGATGTCTTGATTAACCTGGAAAAAATAGCCGGCGTCTGTGCCCTGGCTGATATGATTGATGCGTGGGTTAAATACGGCTTCAGGTTCGAAGCGGTGAGCGGAGTGTATCACGGTTACGAACAAGGACTGAACTTTATAAGTTACATTGAGAACAAGACGCTGAGTGCGTTGAAAGGCTGCTGGCAGCAGATTCTTATTGAGATGTTGGGGGTTGTCTGGAAATACCAGCCGTACATACTTGGCTATAAACCTCAAACAACTGAAAAATTCGATGTTGGGTTTAACCATGAAGTCGGTTCTAAATGGCCATTCAAGCGGATGCCCACGGAGTTGTGGCAGGAGTTAGAAAATCGCCTTGCTGCAATAGGCTATTCAGTAAGCTGGCAAAAGGGGACAACCAATCTGAATCAATATATGGACTGGCTTAATTCCTGCCGTCTGATTGTTTCCAACGACAGTCTCGGGATGCATTTGGCCTTTGCGCTGAATAAAAAATGCATCTGCCTGTTTGGCCCGACCGATCCTTCGGAAGTCTTTTTATATCAAGGCGCTTCGGTGATCACTCCTGATGTGAATTGCAATAAAATGCCTTGCATGGCAACACGCTGTGTTACAGAGGAGCATTGCATGCACTATTTTGATTTGTCAAAGATTGAAAACGAGATTGTAAGACTTATCAGCTTAAAGCAATTCCCATCAGTGCCTGCTCCAGTATGAGGCAATCACTTTCATCCGAAGATATCCGCAAAAAAACCATCCAGCTTTCCTGCAGAACCGGGGCAGGTCACTTGGCTCCTTCGCTCTCGACAGTAGAAATCCTGACAGTACTCTTCAGAGATTTTCTTCACTATAACCCTTCAAATCCACATGATGACGCCAGAGACCGTTTTATTCTCAGCAAGGGTCACGGTGCCTATGCCTATTATGTCATACTAAATCATCTTGGATTTCTGCCTGAAAACGAGCTGAAATACTTTTATACCGACCAGTCCAGTATCACCGGTTGTTTAAGCCGAAATCAGGATTACATGATTGAAGCATCAACCGGCTCACTGGGGCACGGGCTTCCGATTGCGGTCGGTATGGCCTTGGCGTTCAAGATGCAAAAGAAACAAAACAGGGTTGTTTGTTTGGTAGGAGATGGTGAGATGCAGGAAGGGAGCAACTTCGAGGCGCTGCAGTTTGCGTATCGCTTCAAACTGGACAACTTGTTGCTGATAGTTGATGCCAACAGTTTGCAGGCAATGGACCGGGTCGAAAATGTGGCCCTGGACACTGACCGATTAGCTAAAGTTCTTAGCACCTATTGTGAGTCAACGTTTTTGGATATCGACGGCCATGATGAGGACTGCCTGAAACAAAGCTTTTCATCCTTCTTTCGGGAAAATGACCGGGAGACCTTCACTACGGTTTTTTGCCGCACTGTCAAAGGCAAGGGAATCGACTTTATGGAGCATGTTCCAAAATATCACTTTCGATGCCCTATAGAAGATGGATATACATTGGAAACCGAGGTCCCGGTGTGAGCAGTGTCTCGAAAAAAAAACTGATGGAAACACTCTATCCTTATTTTAAGAGAGACCAAAGAATGTGCCTGTTGGTCGGCGACATGGGATTTGCCGTGACAGATGAGTATTTTGAGGCGTTTCCGGATCGGACTTTTAACATCGGCATTGCTGAACAGGGAACAATGGGCATCGTTGCAGGTATGGCAATGACCGGTTTAAGACCGCTCTATTACTCGCAAATCCCCTTTCTTGTCATGCGGGCATTCGAGCAGATTCGTTATGATATTTGCGAGCACAACCTGAATGTAATACTGATTGGCGTAGGTGCAGACAATTTTTTCCATCGTCTGGGAAGATCTCACTGCGTTGATGAAGATGATCTCAGGGTTCTTTCCATTTTTCCTGATTTGTTAATACTGTCACCGACAGAACAAACCGTACAAGATGATATGGAACAGTTGATTGAATACAAAGGCCCGGTTTATGTCAGATGTGCATGAGGTACGTATGACGGAAAGTAGTAACATGAAGGTGCACAAAACACCCGGTCTGATACTTGATGGCACCAAACTGGCCTGGCATCAGGAACGAATTGCGGCCTGGCTGAAAGGTGAGCGTATTGCCCCAATAACCATTGATATGGCCCTGACCAGAGCTTGCAATTATAAGTGCGAATACTGCTATGGAGTTTTACAGGAAAATCCCAGAAGCCTACTGACACGGGAGATTCTGTTTAATTTTCTTGATGATGCTGCTGAAATTGGTGTCAAAGGGATCAGCCTGGTTAGTGACGGAGAAAGCACTCTATCGCCTCACTTTGTGGACTTTATTGAAAAAGGTCATGCGAACGGCTTGTCCATGGCGGTCGGAACAAATGGATACCTGCTTGACGAGGAAAAGCTTGAGCGAATTCTGCCCAGATTGACCTACCTGAGATTTAACCTGTCTGCTGCCGAGGCCAGCCGCTACTCGGAGATACATGGTGTGCCGGAAAGTTTCTTCGAAGTGGTTTGTAAAAACATCGCCAATGCAGTACGCATCAAACGTGAAAACAAACTCGATGTCACCATCGGCATGCAGATGGTGCTTAAACCGGAGTACGCAGATCAGATTCTGCCTGTGGCACGTTTAGGGAGAGAACTTCAACCGGATTACCTGGTAATCAAACATTGCTCAGATGATGAATCTGGCAGCCTCAATGTTGACTATTCGCGTTATAAAGGATTGTTTGACACACTTACAGAAGCGGAAAAGCTTTCAACAGCGGATTATGTAGTTTCAGTCAAATGGTCCAAGATCGGTGCGGAAGGCAAAAGAACGTATGCCCAATGCTACGGCCCGCCGTTTATTCTGCAAATGTCCGGCAGTGGCTTGGTTGCTCCCTGCGGCATGCTGTTTGGAACACACTATTCACGCTACTGGATTGGCAACATTGCCCAAACGAGATTCAAGGAACTCTGGGATTCAGATACATACTGGGCCGTTATGAATGAAATCGCATCTCCAGCTTTTGATGCTCACACCATGTGTGGTAGTTTATGCCTTCAACACAAGGTAAATGAGTATTTATGGGAATTAAAGCAAAATGGCCACCAGCCGCTTAAAGCAGAAGGTTCTCCGCCGATGCATATAAATTTTATCTGAATAGTTTGAACTGGGGATTTTACTGTTACCAAAAGGATAACTAATGGCTGATATGGTGTCTCAAAGTTTACAACAGGATCAAGGTCATAAAAAGCGGCTACTGCTAGTGTACCCCAATATGCGCTGGCATAAAAACGATATTGTTACTCTGTGGGACCTTGAGCCAACAACGCTCCTGCTTTTAGCAGCCATGGTCAAAGAGATTGTCAATGTTAAAATAGTGGACGCCCAATTCAGAAATTTGTCGCAAGAGGAGTTTCAGGAAGAGATCAAGGCTTACAAACCGGACTATGTCGGCCTATCACTGTTGACTAGCGAATATGAAGCCGCCCTTTATTTAAGTGCCCGACTGGTGAAGGAAGTTAATTCCAGCATTACTGTCATTGCCGGAGGGGTCCATATAACGACCATGCCCGATCATGTACTGGAAAGTTGCAACTCCATAGACTACTGCGTAGTTGGAGAAGGTGAATTTGTTCTTCGCGAACTTTTACAGTTTTTACAACAGTCCGGCCCTCAGCCAACAATCGGACTCGCCTTTCGCCAAAATGGCCAGCTGATCGTACAGCACCAGGCTATCGTTGATGACCTGACAAAACTACCTTGGCCGGACTACGATCTGGTTGATTTTGCTGCATACATCAATCGGCCTCAACGTAGTTTTACCTCCAACTATCCCCCTGAGTATCCGTATATCCGTATCATCACGACCCGAGGCTGTCCTTTTGGCTGCACCTTTTGTCAGGTTGAAACCATTGCCGGGAAACGGGTGCGAACACGTGACCCCGAGGATGTGGTCAATGAACTGTTCTATCTGAAAGAAAGGTTCGGCATCCGCTCTATCATTTTCGACGAAGACAACCTCCTGATGGGAGAAAACAATTACGCCCAACGGATTTTTCAGACAATGATCAACCGGCGTCTGAATCTAAAGTGGATTGCCGGATCTTTCGCGCTGTTTCTGATATCGGATGGCCTGCTGGATTTGATGAAGGAATCAGGATGTGTGGGAATGAATGTGGCAATTGAGTCTGGCAACGAGCGAGTATTGAAAGAGATTGTTCATAAACCAATCAAAAACCTGCAGGAAATCCCAGCCATTATTGAAAAAGTCAAAAACAAGGGTATTTACTGCATTGCAAATTTTATTATCGGTTTCCCAAGCGAAACCTGGGATGAAATTCGTGAAACCCTTGCCTTTGCTGAACATTGTGGTGCGGATTATGTCAAAATTTATGCCGCGGTTCCGTTATATAAAACAAAATTGTATTACCTTGCAAAAGACAGAGGATTGTTGCTGTGCAATGATGCCGTTCCCAAAGTGGATTGGCGCTATGGGCAGATAAAATCCGATGAATGGACAGCAAAGGATATTAGCATTCTGCGGGCCTATGAATGGGACCGCATCAACTTTTCTCCAAATCGGATCAAACGTCTGATGGAAATTTCCGGTGCTACCGAAGATGAGTTAAAGCTGACGCGAAAAAAGACAAGAGATAATTTGGTATTTTAAATTAATAAATGGCGCCATATGAAAAAACTTCTGCTGATAAAAAAAAATTATTCATTTTTTCCCATTGGAATAGCTCACGTCATAACAGCGCTGAGGCACTACGGTATTGATTACGACTTTGTTGATTTAAGTCGCGAAACAATCAACTGGACTGAGCGTTTGTACAATGGAGAATATTTTGCGGTGGGGACTGGCGGGCTATATGCTGATTTTAATTTTTTTACAGAATTTGTAGGTGCAGTGAAGCAAATTTCACCAACCACTCCTTTTATCCTCGGTGGTCACATTACTTCAGACTTGAACCATGACATTATCTTCAGCAAAATGCCGTTGGATTATGCCGTAGTCGGTGAGGCTGAAGAGTCACTTCCGGCACTTCTTTTTCATCTACAAAACCATAAAAGTACCCAACCACCGGTAGGAATTTCCGGCATCATTTACCGTGACATTAATGGCCTGCCGCAATTTACCAATGCAGGGAAAACAATCGATATCAGACGTGTCAACGTGTATCCAACATGGGATGATATTGATGTGGATTATTATATAAGCGTCGGGTTACCCGGCTATGAAAAAATGCGGGCAATGCCGGTTCTGACTGGAAGAGGATGTACAGGGCACTGTACCTTCTGTTCACCTACAAATGGGCGATACCGTGTCCGCTCGGTAGAGCATGTAATGGAAGAGCTGCACAGGCTGAATAACAAATACGACTTCGACAGTTTTGTCTTTCTCAATGAAATTATGTATCCCACCTCAAAAATGGTTTACGAGTTTATTGAGGCATATAGAACGTCTGGAATTGGTAAAACTTGGATCGCCTGTCTTCGTGTTGATTTTGGCACTGAAATGCTAAAAGCCATGAAGGATGCTGGATGCATCGGAGCAAACTGTGGGATAGAAAGCGGTAATGACCGCGTTCTCGCCCAGATGAGAAAAGGTATTACCGTTGAGCAGGTAAAGGCCTTCTTCAGCAACTGCAAGTCGGTTGGCTTACCAGCACAAGGCACCTTTATCATGGGTAATGAAACTGAAACGGAAGAGGAATTAATCCAGACCGTAGATTTGTTAATTGAAGAGGACATTTTTTCGCCTGGTGGATCACTCTTGATTGTCTACCCTGGAACAGAGGTCTACCGGCGGGCACTTGAGCAGGGGCGCATTACTGATGAATACGGGTATCTCAAGTCGCTAGATTTTTCAGACATCGCGACAAAAGGAACCTTCCGGAATGTCAACTATCTAAACATGAGTGCCATGTCCGATGACGTCCTCTTTAAAACTGCTATTGAACAATCAAGGCGGCAACGTACCCACAATTATGGCAAGTTCTCGGCCAGAGATATTGATCCGCAGACCATGACAGGAGACTGCAGGGTGTGTGGAACACAGGCCACCGTTAAGTTGAATCCCTTTTCACTACTGGATCACATGACTTATTGTCCGGTCTGTTTCTCGCCAGTTTATTTCAATTTTTATGAGTCCGATTATTTTATTGCCCATACTGTCGACTTGCGAGAAACATTGGCCAAGAAGCAAAGGATTGCGGTTTATGGTGTTGGGACCAATGCTCGTTTGCTGCATATGTATGACGTCATTGGACTAGACCTAAATAAAATCTGCTGTTTCATTGATGAAAACGGACATTGGAAGGACGAATACTTTTTCAATGCCAGAGTAATACCGTTACAGCAACTATTAACAATGGAGCCGGATTTCATCCTGATTGCCGATACCAATATGACTGATTTGAAGGAGCAGCTGGTTCATGCCGGTATCCCTGCCACCATGGTTATGCCTCTGATGCCACCGGATTGGGGCCGTTTGACAGGCAAACAAATTCTACCTGAATTACCTGATGAGCAAATACCCCTACCCGAAAAATTTGAGCCACGTCCAGTAATGCAGTCAGTCGGCAAGTGCCCTTTAAAAGTTTTGTTTGTTGCCCTCAAATGGGTAGATGCGGACCCTTCTAGACCATTAACTAGTTCGTTTCTCTTTATTGACTCTCTTGAACAATCCGGATTGGGAACGTCTTACAGCTTCTTCTGCGATGAGTTTATCCATAAGCAACATCAACAATGCGACGAAGCATTGTACCAAATGTGTCAGGAGGTAAAACCTGATTTTCTATTTTTGCACCCTACTCAGGGAGATGGCAGCATAACACTGGACGATGATCCGGAGCCCAAAAAGAAATTTTTCCTGTTTCCGCGCAATGAAACTTTTCAGTATATTCGCGATACGTTGAGCATACCAATCATAACCACAGTGGGAGATGCCTGGGGACGTGATGCATTTGACCGTTTTGAAAGCATGATGGGGTTTTCTGAAAAAATACTGGTTTTAGACCCGGAAGTGCCATTTCTTAAATGGACAAATAACTATCAAAAATACGCATGTCTCTGGACTCCGATTCAGCATACTATTTTCTACAATACAGGACAGTACCGGGATATTGATGTAAGCTTTATCGGGAGAACGCACACTCTGTTGCATAACGAGTTTATGCCGACACACAACCCATTGCACCAGTATGTCTATCGTGACCGTTTTCTGCAGGCCATGATTGCTGAAGGGTGTGCTGTTTTTCGGGCAGGTGGTGCGCAGAATATCTACCCACTGACTTCGGAAATGATTGCTGAATATTTCAGGCGCTCAAAGATCACCCTGAATTTCTCCTACAATTCGCCAGGTACGAAACTGTTCAGGGGCAGGGTATGGGAGGCCATGAACTGCTGCCCGTTACTGATGGAAGAAGAAAACAACTCCATTACCAAATACCTAGAACCGATGCTGCATTATGTTCCGTTCTCCGAACCTGGCGATGCGATAGACAAGGTCAAATACTTTTTAAAGAACGACACCTATCGCCAGAAAATAGCCAATGCAGGCTATAATATGGTACATGAGGTATATAATGCTTCTCGATTTTGGTCGGAATGCTTTAAGCTGTTACCTTAAATTCATTTTAATTGCAGTGGTGATTACATAATATCAACAAATTAATCAGGAGTAGGTATGAAATCAGCCAATCTGAATCTCTATCGAACTATGTACCTCATCCGCAAATCCGAAGAAACTATCCAGAAATATTATGCTGAGGACCAGATGAAGACGCCGATGCACATGTCCATGGGTGAAGAGGCGATTGTCAGTGGGGTTGTAGGAGCTCTGGACCCGGAAGATCAAGTGTTGGGAACCTATCGTAGCCATGCCCTCTATCTGGCAAAAACAGGCGAAACAGACCTGTTTTTTGCTGAAATGTATGGCAAAGCTACCGGCATGGCTCAAGGCAAATCCGGTTCGATGCACCTCAGTGCGCCGGAGAAAGGCCTGCTGTGCTGCTCGGCAATTGTTGCCAGTTCGATACCGATCGCCATGGGTGCCGCCTACGCCAACAAATATCTGAAAAATGGTAAGCGAGTGGCCGTTTTTTTCGGCGATGGCGCGACTGATGAGGGAGTGTTCTGGGAAACGATAAATTTCGCCTGTCTCAAAAAGCTGCCGATTCTATTTGTCTGCGAAGACAACGGTTTTGCCGTACACACCCCTCGGGAGCACCGCCACGGATTTTCATCCCTGCCCAAAGTGCTTTCAAATTTTGACTGTAACATCTTTGAGGAGAAGTCCACCGATCCCGAAATAATCTATGCAACGACCAGAAAAGCCCTGGCAGCAATGGAACAGAATGGGAAACCATGTTTTTTACGGCTGCATTACTATCGATATTTGGAACACGTCGGGATAAACGAGGACTTTGATGCAGGCTATCGCCCAAAGGGTGATTATCTGGAGTGGCTCAAGGTTGACCCCATCCGACTGCAGCGGGAAAAACTGACGACACTCGGCTTCACCGAACAGCAAGTACTGGAACTTGAACATACGATTGACGAGCAGATAACCCAGAGCACTGTTTTTGCAACCGAGTCTGCATTTGCCGAGGCATGCGAACTCCATACGGGGGTTTTTATATGAGGATGATCACCTATTGCGATGCTTTGAATGAGGCGGTAGTCCAGGAAATGGAGCGCGATTCGAGTGTATTTGTGTATGGCATTGGAGTACCTGACCATAAAAAGATATTTGGATCAACTGCTGACCTGCTTGAAAAATTTGGAGAGGAGCGTTGTTTTGATACGCCAATCGCCGAAGATTCTATGACTGGCCTGGGACTGGGTGCAGCGATTAACGGATTGCGCCCAATCCATATCCATATCAGAGTCGACTTCCTGCTGTTGGCCATGAACCAGCTTGCTAATCTTGTCTCCAGTTTTTGCTATGGCATAGGCGGTAAAGTCGGCGTTCCCCTGGTTATTCGTGCAATTGTAGGACGCGGGTGGGGTCAGGGATATCAGCACAGCAAAAGTATGCATGCCACTTTCGCCCATATACCGGGCCTGAAAGTTATCTGTCCCACAACTCCGGAAGATGCCAAAGGGATGATGATATCTGCCATTAGGGATAACAACCCGGTATTGATTTTTGAACACCGCTGGCTGTACTGGCAGACCGGTCAGGTAGCTGAAGAGTCTTTTGAAATTCCGATTGGCAAAGGGAAAGTCGTCAGAAGAGGAAAAGATATCACCATTGTCGCCACATCCTGGATGAATGTGGAAGCACTGCAGGCAGCTGAAATACTATCCCGCAACGGTGTTGATGTGGAAATTGTCGACCCGAGGACGGTTGCGCCACTTGACGAAGATATCATTGTTGAGTCGGTGGAAAAAACCGGGTATTGCATTGTAGCAGACAATGACTGGGTGTATTGCGGCTTTAGCGCCGAAGTTGCCGCCTTGGTTTCAGATCGTTGCTTTGGCAAACTCAAGTCCCCCGTTAAGCGCATCGGGTTTGCACATACACCATGTCCCACCGCCCGGCATCTTGAGAACCAGTTTTACCCCAACGCGGAAACTATTGTGCGTGAGGTGGAAAAATGCCTTGGGATAAAGAAAATTGACCTTTCCAATGAGCTCTTTTATAGCCACGAGAATCGTTTCAAAGGACCATTCTAATTCAATGTTGAGGAGTCTGGCATGCAGGAAGTAACCGTAACGGACTTTGCTCGTTCGTTTGGCGCACGTGAGGACGAATTTTCTTCTGAATGCCTTCAGGCGATCAGGAACTATGATTTCTCCTATCAACAACTGAACCAAAAACAGCGTGATGACGTCATCCTCTGTGTACTGAAAAAGATTTCGTCTGATACACAGGTCATCGGCGCCGAAGAGCGCACATCAGTGTGGGAACAGGGGTGGGCTGAAAATTTGGACGCATTCAAGTCACAGAATCACAGCCTTGAAGCACTGATACCAAAGTTTATCCGCGAAAACCAGCCGATCCGTTACGATGGCGATTATATCATGCCGGCCAACCCGCGCTTTGAGTTTGACTACATGACGGTATTTCGAATCTGGCTCTTTCAAAAGTACTTCGCCGATTTTTCCAAAATCTACGAATTCGGGTGCGGATCCGGGTTGAACCTGGTGCTGCTTGCGTCTCTCTTTCCCAACAAGGAGTTGTGTGGTCTCGACTTTGTCCAACCTCCGGTTGACTTGATCAATACCATCGGCAAAACCCACAACTGGCCTATGACCGGACACCGCTTCGATATGATTAATCCGGATGAGAGTTTCAAACTGGCAGAGAAATGTGCTGTTTTCACCTTTGGTGCATTGGAACAGCTTGCCAGCAAAACGGAAAATTTCATTCAGTATCTCCTGCACCAGAAACCAGGTATCTGTATCCATGTGGAACCGACAGTGGAATTGTATGACGAGGACCTGCTCTTTGACTATCTGGCAATCCAGTTTCATCGCAAACGTGGCTATACGGAGCGTCTGTTGCCACGGATTCAACAGCTAGAAGCAGAAGGAAAGGCTCGAATTCTGGGTATAAAACGCCTCCATTTTGGTAGCCTCTTTATGGAAGGGTACACTTATATCATCTGGCAGCCGGTGTAGTCAGGAATATTATGGATCTTGGCCTTACGGGAAAATATGCACTGATTACCGGCGGAAGCCACGGCATTGGCCGCGCCATCGCACTTTCTCTTGCCAATGAGGGGTGCCATGTTGCCATCTGTGGAAGAAAGCAGGAGTGGCTTGATCAAACCGTTGCCGAGATCAGAGCAAGAAACGTGGAGGCCATTGGTATCCGGGCTGATGTCAATGACCCTGAAGAGATTCGCCGCATGCTTCTCAATGTACAGGACACATGGGGTACCCTTCATATCCTGATCAACAATGTTGGCGGCGGCGGGCGGTGGGGCAAAGAAACAGTTGAAGAGAATTCCGACGAGGTATGGCTGGAGGTCTTTAACAAAAATGCCATGTCAGCAGTCCGCTGTACCACCGCCGTTATTCCATGGATGAAACAACAGCAGTGGGGGCGCATCGTCACCATCACCTCCATCTATGGCCGGGAGGGTGGTGGACGGCCCTGGTTCAATATGGCCAAGGCGGCTCAGACCAGCCTGATGAAATGCCTTGGGCTTAATCGGGATCTGGTACGACATGGTATAACCTTTAACAGTGTCGCTCCCGGACCAATCATGATTCCGGATACCGGGTGGGAACAGGCACGGCTCGCCGACCCTCAGGGATTTGACGCAATGGCCCTGGAACAATTTACGTTAGGCCGGCTCGGAACCCCCGAGGAAGTGGCGGATGTCGTCACTTTCATCTGTTCAGAAAAAGCTTCACTCATCAACAGTGCCTCAATTGTTGTTGATGGAGGTGAAAGCAGGGCATTTTAGAAGGAACCGGTAAACTATCACTTCTGTTAACAATGCGGAGACCCACACTTGTCCGAAAATACTGTCCTCTTTGTCATTACACAACTTGACTATGCAGATCACATATCGGTACCTTTTCTGTCATCAGTAGCCAAGCAACGTGGATGGCAAACAGCTCTTTGCGTTCTGGACAGTGATGATTTTGAAAAAACCCTGAATTGTCTGAAGCCACGGGTTGTCGCATATTCGGCAAATGTCATCGGCTTCGGTGCCATCAAACTGGCACACGAAACGGCACGCACGCAACATGATTTCATCTCAATTTTAGGTGGACCGCATGCAACGTTCTCGCCGGAAACACTTGAGCAGTGCAGCATGGATGCCTACTGCATCGGAGAAGGTGAAGTCGCTTTCGGAGAATTTCTTGACAGAGTAGAACGCGCACAGTCATATGATGATATTCTCAATATTATAACCAGGAAGGGCTCCAATTCCGTCCGGCCACTGGTGCGTAATCTTGATGACCTGCCCATTCCTGACCGGGATATCACCCTGTCCCACTCATTCCTGAAAGACACTCCCAAGAAAACTTTTTATGCAACCCGTGGCTGCCCCTATAAGTGCACGTATTGTTGCAACAATCTCTATCACGAACTCTATCGCGGCAAGGGGCAGTTTGTTCGCAGATTTTCCGTAGAACGAGTCATTTCAGAAATAGAATATGTAAAATCCAGGTATCGTACTGACTTCGTGAAATTTGGCGACGACTGTTTTGCTCTCCGGGCCGACCCGTGGCTTGAAGAATTCGCTGAAAAATATTCCACGCGAATAGCCATTCCATTTAACTGTTATCTTCGCCTTGATACGGTTGACGATGAATTGCTGAGATTTTTGAAAAAGGCCGGCTGTTACTCTGTTCATCTCTCTGTGGACAGTACATCGAAGCATGTGCGCGAAAAAATTTTTAAACGTAACATGCGGGATATCGATATCGAAGGGACTCTGAAAAAAATACACTCATTCGGCATCAATACCTGGGTTAACTATATGTTGGCCGCACCTGAATCAACTCTGGAAGATGATCTGGCTACCATTCGCATGAGCAAAAAAGGACACGTAACCTATCCCAGCTACTCAACCACGGTCCCGATGTATGGAACAGAACTGTATGACTACTGCATTGAACACAACCTTCTCGATGTTGACTGTCACCGGTCAGACATGACCGGCTGCTCTGAGAGATCAACACTTGCCTGTATTCCGGAAAAGGAAAAGGACATACGTTTCAATATCTATCTGCTCGGGGCGCTTATTTCGAAACTACCTTTTCCATTGGATTTTCTGGCAGTACAGATTATCAAGGTGATTCCTCCCAATATTCTGTTTAAAAAATTGAGACAAAAAATGTATCTGTATTACATAGAAAATAAGATCTTCAGGCTGCATGCATAATATCAATGTGAGGTCGTAAAAATGATTGAAGAAGGTGTCGTATCATCGTTTATCGGAAAAAATGTCCTTATTACCGGTGGCACCGGCCTGATCGGCAGACAGGTGGTCAAAAGACTCTGTGATGCAGGCGCAGCTGTGCGTGTAGTGTCACTTGACCGCGTGAACGTGGACGACAGGGCGGAACATGTGCTGGGCGATCTCACCGATTTCAGCCTTTGCAAAGAGATTACAAAAGATATGGATTTTGTATTCCATATGGCGGGGATTAAAGGGTCCGTAGAAGTTACCAAATCAAAGCCCGCCAGCTTCTTTGTCCCGTTGTTAATGTTCAACACCAATGTGCTTGAGGCCTGTCGCCTCAATAAAGTACAGAAAGTAGTCTACACCAGCTCCATTGGTGCCTACAGTAGCGCAGAGGTCTTTCGCGAAGGCGAAAACCTGGAAGGTCCCCCTATGGATATGTTTCCCGGTTGGGCCAAGCGCATGGCCGAGCTTCAGGTGAAGGCGTATCAGGAACAGTATGGTATGGATAATTTTGCCATTGTACGACCCTGCAATGTCTATGGCCCGGGTGATAATTTCGATCCGGAGAATGCAATGGTCATCCCGACTCTGATGTACCGTATTTTTAATAAGGAGAATCCGGTCGTGGTTTGGGGTGACGGAAGTGCCGTCCGGGATTTTGCCTACAGTCGCGATGTGGCGGATGGAGTTATACAGGCTTTGCACTACGGCACGAAAGGCGGTTTTGTTAATCTGGGGAGCGGCACCGGAGTTACGATAAAAGAGCTTGTTGAAACTCTACACAGCTTTCTGGGTTTCAATTACGAGCTTGATGCTTCCAAGCCATCTGGTTTTCCCAAACGGGTAATGGACATCTCTCTGGCAAGAGACTTAATCCACTACAATCCGACCACATCATTGCTTGATGGCCTGAAAGAAACATGGGATTGGTTCATCATAAATCAGGATGAATACCTTAAAAAGAAGAATTATTTCAAGGACTAAGGGGATATGTATGTTTAATGGCAAAAAAGTTCTGATTGCCGGAGGAACCGGTTTTATAGGCATCAACCTGATCAAACGTATGCTAACGCTGGGAGCAAACGTACGGGCCACGATCCACCGCAAACAGCCGGTGCTGATTGATTCAAGGATTGAATATGTAACCTGTGACCTGCTCTCCATGGATGATTGTAAAAAAGCTGTTGCCGATATGGACTACGTTTTCATGTGCGCGGCAAACACCTCCGGAGCAGCCGTAATTGCTGCAACACCACTTGTTCATGTCACTCCCAACGTTATTATGAATGCCCAGATCATGGAAGCGGCTTATTTTGCCAAGGTACAAAAATTCATTTTCATCAGTAGCAATGCTGCGTATCCGCCCAGTGCAGATCGCTACGTGAGAGAAGAAGAAATGTTCGACGCCGACCCCTATGACATCTATTTCGGTGTCGCCTGGATGAAGCGCTACACCGAGATTCTCTGTCGTATGTATTCCCAGAAGCTTAAAACACCCATGGCATCACTGGTAGTGAGACCCTCCAACATTTACGGCCCGCATGATGATTTTGATCCTGCCACTTCACATGTCATGGCCGCAACCATCCGTAAGGTGGTCGAGCGACAGAATCCTCTCAAGGTATGGGGAACCGGTGACGACATCCGTGACCTGATCTATATCGATGACTTCATTGACGCTCTGGTGCTTGCAGCTGAAAAAGTTGACACCTATGATCCGATAAATATCGGGCTGGGCAAAGGCTATAGCATAAAGCAGCTGCTGGGGATGCTTATGGAGATTGAAGGGTGTCAGGAGCTGAAGGTTGAATACGACACGGACAAACCGTCCATGATTCCCATTCGGTTAATTGACGTCAGCAAGGCGGAACAACAGCTTGGTTTCCATGCACAGGTTGACGTGCATGAAGGTATGTCTAAGACAATAGAGTGGTACAAAGCCACGTATATAAAGTGAGGCTCTGGCATGGAAATTATAAAAACAGACCTTGACGGCGTACTCCTGATAAAACCTTCGATTTTCGAAGATTTCAGGGGCGAGTACGTCGAAACCTACAACGAAGACGAATACAAACAGAAGGGCATCACGTGCAACTTCATACAGGATGATATTTCTTTATCTACCCGCAACGTGCTTCGTGGTATTCATGGCGATGGTGAGACCTGGAAGCTGATCACCTGCATGTACGGAAAGTTCTATTTTGTTGTCGTAAACTGCGATGCAGAGTCACCGAATTTCGGGAAATGGCAGTCTTTCACACTCTCTGACAAGAACCGGTATCAGGTGCTCGTTCCGCCGAAACATGGCAACGGGCACCTCGTCATGAGTGAAACCACAATTTTTCATTACAAACAGACAACATACTACAATCCAAAAGGACAGTTCACGTACATCTGGAACGACCCACGCCTGAACATCTGGTGGCCGATCAGAAACCCGATTGTATCACGCAGAGACGAGGAAGGTCGTTTTGTCTAGCGGGTCGAATGTCTGCACAACTAACCTGACGGATCAGGATGAATTGGAATCCCCATGATTATTACCCGAACTCCATTCAGAATGTCGTTCTTCGGCGGCGGCACTGATCTGCCGGCCTGGTACAGGGAAAACGGCGGTGCCGTCCTGTCAACGACAATTGACAAGTACTGCTATGTCAGCCTGCGTAAGCTTCCTCCTTTTTTTGACTACAAGCATAAGATTGTCTTTTTCTCAAAACAGGAAGCCTTCAATGATTTTGATGAGATAGAGCACCCGGCAGTACGCGAAACATCCCGTTTTATGGAGGTACGGGAGGGGCTCGTCATGCAACACGATGGAGATCTTCCTTCTCATTCAGGCCTCGGCTCCAGTTCTGCGTT
>JAQTXD010000116.1 GCA_028688955.1 Desulfuromonadaceae bacterium | reverse complement strand
ATCTGCTGGAAATACTTGAAGACCGACACGGCTCGCGCTCAACCATTGTTACCAGCCAACTACCGCTTGATCAATGGCATGACAGCATAGGCGACTCAACGCTGGCTGATGCCATTATGGATCGCTTAGTACACAACGCTTATAAAATAAAATTAGAAGGAGATTCACTCAGAAAACAGCAAGCAAATTTGACGACAACTAACGAGATAGAGTAAAAATAAATCTCCCGCGTCGCTCCGTTCCGATGGGGTGGCAGCTTTCACTGGTTTAGGGGGCAGCATTCCCGTGGACTGGGTGGCAACTTTCACTGGAATACGCACTTTGAACCTTGTTTTGATTTTCGCAATGGGTTTTCTTGTACTTTTCTCGCGTCAAATAGGCTTATTTTTGACTGCAAGATAAACGCTCGTTTTTCTTGCAGTTTGTATTTAAGGCCAGTGATACCAAGCGATACAGGGTAATTTTACTCATTTACGAAGCAATCCTTACGGTTATCCAACAAATGAAAAGATAAGTCATTAATGCTATTTCAGAGCACCACCAGGAGCCGAATAAATCTAACTGCTTAACTAATTCCTGGCTCATTATTTTTTCCCTAATGATGGTGACCGATATCATGTTGATGATTTACGGCTGTATTGAGCGCAGAATCGGCAGAGCTGGCAATATGAATGGTTGCCATCATCCCGCCGTCTTCATGCTCCAAAATGTGACAGTGATAGACAAAGTCGCCCGCGATAGCAAACGATATCTCCACATTGACCGGAGAAGTTTGGCAAGCGCCGGATTTCCAGGACGCTATCGTACCGTCGCAACCGTCACTTCCAGAGAGCAAAGGAACGTTATCCTGTAGAATACCTTTGCTAGACATTCCTGTGGTTGTTCCAGTGATTTCTCCCGCTGTTAATACCCGGAATTTTGTTTGATGGATATGAAAATTGTGATCTTCTGCCGTCAGATTAACCACTTCCCAATGCTCATTGACTGGCGTATTACCGTTTGCCAATGGCAGGCAAATGGGCTGTCCTGATCCAGGAAATGCGGTCACATCTTGAAAAGTGTCGGGGACGGACTGGCCTTTTTCATCCACTAGTTCAAGACCTAAGCCAAAATTTATAGGCGTTGGGTAACCAAAGAAAATGCGACGTTTCCATCCACTCGGTAAGGGTTGGCAGGCTGAATCAGAATTGACGGCTGCATTGGCTGTTGTAAGGTCTTTTGCTATCTCAGTGTAGTTCAATCCGGTGCTGTCGTGTTTGTCGTCCTGGATTTTCAGGACAGGTGGATGCTCGATGATTTCACTAGCGTTAAAATTGACTTGTGCTAAACCAACTGCTGGCCATTTATCGCCAGCCGACCCGGTTGAATAACCCGTGGTTTGAAGGGTCGCTTGGCTGCCATCACCATTGATTATGTTACCTTTGGAATCTCGATTGACCACCCATATTTCGGCGCGTGAGCTGGGCATCATATGCAACTTGCTCGCACAGATTGCAGCGGGACTATCCGATTTTACGCCTGGACAAGCAACCGGTTTAAATTTGGCGCCGCCGATTTGTTTCAGATTTCCGTTTGATATCCCTTTTGAAGGCGTCACGCTAATGCCGTCAATGGATAACACCTGCATCACCATGCCGGTCGTGGCCGGAGATGCGCCATCGTTTTTCTTGGTCAGCTGCAGCTCATAAGTAGCACTTCCTGAAGCATTGGTGAGACGCCAGATTTTACCGGCGGATTTAACGTTGATGCTGGGATTTTGCTGACCATTCACGGTGAAATACCATTTGCCGTCACTTGAACTGTCGCATTCTCCCGGCGCAGTCGAAGGCAAATCGCACAGCGCAGGATTTTCTTGATCGTTCAAGGTTTCATCGTCATTCACCTGAATGTCCTTGAGGATCAAATGACGTATGCCTATGTTATCAGGCAGACCAGGCAGATAATCGCTGACCTGTCCGACGGTGATGATGCCAGACAGCCCGGCCGAAATCTGATTAAGGGAAATGCCGTGTGCATGCGGGTGAAACCAGAATAACCCTGATGGATGATGGGCCGGTATTGTAATCTGGTAGTCAGTTGAATCAGTGCGAACATCGCCGTGTAAATGTGTAGAGGATGCTAAATCGGGTGCTCCGTTTGCCGAATTGAATGTTAAGACAAAGATATTGTCGCCGTATTCCGGTTTTTTATCGGCTGGAGAGGGTTCGCTTGGCGACACCAGCATACCATGTGTATGGATGTTGGTAGGGTTTTGCCCCAAAAATTGCTCGCCCGGCTCAACGCTATGTTTAGACTCTGGAATTTTGGGCAGTTTGTTGACGAAATGCACCTTTAGCGTGGAAAACGGCGTCTAAATTTTGCCACTTTTATAACAAAAGAGCGTTTAAATTTTCCAGCAGCTAACCACTATCGCGTTGATATTATTACACATGCAAATTTTATGACTGGAAAAGTCAGCGCTCAATAGTGGCTAAAATTGAAAGCCGTATTCCACAGATGCCGATCAGTTGATGCGCCAAGCCGATCAGGCTATGTATGTCGCCAAGCAGGGAGGCAAGAATCGCTACCTTTTGTTCGACGCTGCTCACGATACTGCAGTGCAAGCCGGGTACGAAAGCTTGAAGCGAATCCGCCGCGCACTCGAACTAAGCGAGTTCGTGCTGTATTACCAGCCCCAAGTAAACATGAAGACCGGTGAAGTAATCGGTACTGAAGCGCTGATCTGCTGGCAACATCCCGAGCGGGGGTTGATGCCACCAGCAGATTTCCTTCCTATCATCGAGAACCATCCGATTATTGTAGAACTGGGCGAATGGGTGATCGACACCGTTTTGACCCAGATGTCAGAATGGCTAACCGCTGGATTGGATATTCCGGTCAGCGTGAACATTGGATGCAGGCAGTTGCAGCAAGCCGATTTCGTAATCCACCTCTCTGCATTACTAGCTTCGCACCCTGATATTCAGCCTTGCGGTCTGGAACTGGAAGTGTTGGAAACCAGCGCACTTGCAGACATGGCAGCGGTTTCTGCCAAAGTGCAAGCCTGCCGCGATATAGGTATACATATTGCCCTCGATGACTTTGGCACCGGTTATTCCTCGCTCACCTATCTCAAACACCTACCCATAGACATGCTCAAAATTGATCAGAGTTTTGTGCGCGATATGCTGGTTGACCCTGATGATCTCGCCATTGTTCAAGCCGTGATCAGTCTAGCCAAAGCTTTTCACTGTAATGTGATCGCCGAATGCGTTGAAACCATCGCCCACAGTACACGATTGTTATCGATGGGATGTGAACTGGGACAAGGCTACGGAATTGCACGCCCCATGTCAGCTGCCGATCTGCCCGACTGGGTGGCTAACTGGAAACAGCATGCGGCTTGGACGGTCTGACCCGAAAGCTAGTTTGAAAAATGTGACCGAGTCACACACGTGACAGTCCGTTCCTGGACGCTATGCATAGAACCTAACTATGAATAGTCGCATAAAGCTGATAACTGCAGAGACTTATTTCATTGAACAATTACTTAAAGTGTAGCCATTAAGCTTGACATAGTTTTGCCGGAGTCCTGAAGTGAGAACTCACTCACTTTAGGAGGTTCTAATGAACTCTGCTAACCAGTGAAAGCAACCATTCAATCAAGGTATTCAAAAAATATCTTGGAAAATCCCCGGGGCTGTCGATTTATACATTGATTGCAAACTTTGTTGCCGCCAATGCTAAAAATATTGGGCTTAACGAATATGAAGGGCACGCTCTTTACGACGTAATTCAGGATAATAAAACAAACATTAACATAGATATGGTGACGGGAGACAATCACTCTCTCAATAAGCTCAACTTCGTCATATTGGATTCTATCGATGTTGATTATGTTCCTAGCATTAAAGATATAAAGGACGCGGCAAATAACTTGTATTCAGTGAAAACGACTGACAACTATACTGGGATTATTCGCACACAGGGAGTCATCGATAAAAATCTGATTAAATCGAAAAAAAGAGGCATCTTGCGGGTATTACTTTCTTTGCTACTGCAAGAAAACACGCAAAGTAACATCGTTAGAAAATTAAACTCCCATGCGCGTTATACCGAACTTAAAAAAGCACTGATTGGATATAATGCGATATTTAAAAGTACGCATGTGTTAAATTTAATTCCGAAGCAAATCGTTAGCGCAACTTTTCGTACCGCTGAATCTCAAACCCATTATTTTACAATCACCTTATTCCGCCCCGATTCTTTGGCTGAATATAGCGCCTCATCGGCGCGCTTGATAAGGTCCAGCTCACCAGCCACCTCGAGTTCAGGATAAGAGGTGATCCCGACGCTGATCGTGACACGGATTACTTGGTCGCCATCTGCTACCGACGTTTCTTCCACCATGCGCAGTAACCGCTCTCCGATATCCCGTGCATTCTCCTTTGAAGCGGCAGGAAGGATGACCAAAAATTCCTCGCCGCCGTAGCGCATGAGAATGTCCCCCTCGCGAAGGGCCGCACGCGCTGTTTTCGTGACCTGCATAAGTACCCTGTCTCCCGCGAGATGACCATAGGTATCGTTCACCTTCTTGAAATGATCAATATCGAACAACATGATACCGAGTGGCCCGGTCGTGCGGACCGCACGACTGAACTCCTCGCTGAGCCTCGCCATGCCAAAACGGCGGTTATAAATGCCGGTCATCGGGTCAAGAGCCGCAAGCTTTTGCAGTCTGTCGTGCGTAAGGGCATTGTTCATTGCAAGCGCCATGCCCTTGCCGAACAGGTCGAGGAGTGACTTCGCCTCATTGGTAAAGCCAGCAGCGCTTGCCAGAATGATCGCGCCGAGCGGAACGCCCTTGTAGAGCACCGGATCGACAATCACTTCGCGCGGACGGAAGTCCGTCAGGACCCCTTCAACAGCAACGTCATCGGGCAGCCCCACACACATACGTTTTTGGGTCTGCATGGCAAGCCGCACATGGTCGCTGCTTCTCAGGGAATCAGGAGTGCGTATCCCCTGGGATGCCGTGACATTCATTTCGCCTTCTGTTGCGATCAATATGGCGCCTGCGTTCGCGTTCGTATGCTGAAGCAGTTCCTGAAGAGCTTTATTCACCAGGACATCCAAATCCAATTGACTCGCAAGCATCGCGCTGAAGGAACTAACGGCGGCATCTCTACTGTGCGAGGCTGCAAGGGCCTTGACAAGATAATTGAAGGCCTTTCCGCTTTCGCCTATCTCGTCCTCTGAATCCACCGGTATGTAACAGACTTCAGGCGTGCATTTATTCGCATCCCCGGTCCGCGATATTTCCATGAGGTTGGTTTCAACGAATCTCATGCGATCAGCCAGAATGTGCAACTTGCTGCCGACGACGTTACGTGCCAGCCAGATATTGGCTCCGCCGACAACGAAGCCCGCTGTCATAGTCGCCGCGAAAAACCAAGGGGTCAGCACGTACTCGGTTGGCACGCCCATCATGGCTACAAACAATGGAAAGACGAGACCCATAACTAGACCGAGACCTGTCATCCAGATGGCAAGATCAGTAAATACTTTACGTGTTAGACGAATCATGGCGCTCCTGTTGGTTGGGAATTTATTCACCTAAGGCACAAGGATCATTCCCTTGTACAATTTCAATTAAATAATTAAGACATCAACAGCACGTCCTGGTTGTGTTGCGCAATAACACAATAACTGTTGTGCTACAAGAAAGGCAATTTGACATTCTATACTTATACAAAAGAATACGGACTGCCTAATGTTTAGATCGATCGTCTTTCGTCTTTAATCCTGTTGGTTTATACACGCATATTTGGGGTGCGACAACGATTCCTTTGATGTGGTGCTATGGAGGGGTACGTTTAAACATATCCAACTGCGCCTGTAACATTTCTTGATCTGTAGTGTCGTCATGATTAAACGAAACACCATGAAAAAACCGGACTGAGCCATCATTTGCCTTATCCGGCAGTTGCTGGACACTGCAAATCGTTGCGTCAACCTGAATCAGCTTACTATTGGCAAGGTCTTTTGTGTCGAGCATAAACGAAACCAGGATTCCTGCGCCCACATTGCCCAATTTCATTCCCGCAATAATACCTGCGCCGGTTGCACTGATGTCAGTGATGTCAGTGATGACGATGTCCTTGGATATGCCACCAATATGAGCGGGAAAATTCACTTTTACCCTGGCAGTGCCGCGTAATGCCCTAACTTTAATGTCTTTTGGAAAGCTCAAGTACATGTAAAAATACGGCTCTTTGAAGATGTCTTTGACTGTGCAACTGAAGGTAATGACATCATTTCCAGAAAATATCCGTACATCCACCTGGTCATCTTGCTTTATTGATGTGATCAGCTCGTTTTTAACCAGTGTTTTGACTATCAGGAATTCTTTTTCATAACCAAACAGCTCTGAGTAATGAGTGGTTTGTTGCGTTTCACTTTGTACATTCATCTGTAGTCGTGTGCCAATTTGCAGGTTTAGGTCTTTAAAGCTGATCATAATTATTGTTCGGTGAAGTGGTCAGGGGGATATTTAACACTGTTGGGTACTAATAAACAAAAAACTCTAAAGTTCCACTGTATATTAGCTAACCTATTGTCCATAAAGGACTATAAGTGATTTTCGATCTCTCAAGTTTTGACTGCTTTTAGAGGCGGTTTTTTGAGAACTTACAATCCAATGGGATTGCTATTATTTCATCTGTGAAATCATCACATACTTACCATGCAGGTTAAAATGGGTTTCACCGCATGACGAGATTGTTTCGGATGGATTCATTACTGCTTCTGCATCATCACAGTTTCATAAATAATTCATTATGTTTATGATACCTTGAAAAAACAGCGTAGAGAATGACATCTTTTGGGAAGTGAGCGCCTTTAAAACTGATCATCGGATTTTTCAATTACTAAAATTGGTCAATTGTTGCTCAAGCTGACAAACTTTTCGCCAGAACCCAAAGTTGATATACTCAATTAAGACAGGGTTTCTCCGGTATCTACGGTTCGTTTACTGTAAGGTTTTGAAGACAGCCTATAGCGGCTGGCAAGCTGGATATGCTGGTTCGAACACCATTTTGCTGGCCCCATAAAAAAAGCTTGCTGAAATCATTCAGCAAGCCTTTTTTTATGTTGAAGTAATGTAGATGCTGCTTTCGAATCTAGCAGATTCTATATCAGTTTCCTTCTGTTGCCGGCAAACGGATAGTCAGCTCCATTTTAATTACTGGAGTTTCCCTGTTTTTAGGGGGGTAACCAGTCATGTAGAGGGGTTTTGCCACATTCAACGCAAACCTTGTAAAAAATAGTCACAACCCAGTAATTCCAGCAACTACCCTTTTCAATTTCTAGGAAACTTCAGTTTAATTATAAACGGTCAGCTTAGTCTTCACTTCCCCTGTCCGCCCAAACCTTGGAATGTAGAAAGGGCAGCGCCGGCAATAATGGCGTATGCTCGATACGTACAGACTCAAGTTCGTATGGGTTAAGTCCCAGCGCATGCAGTATCGTCGGCGCGACAGACATGTTCACAACCGGGGC
>JAQTXD010000115.1 GCA_028688955.1 Desulfuromonadaceae bacterium | reverse complement strand
GATAGGCTTTCATGATTTCGCCTCCTCTGCTTGTTGTTACTTCGATAATTTGATGGTAGCAGGGAGGATATAAATTGGGTGTCAAAATGAGGGGGTGGAGCGTCAAGAGTGTATCAAGACAGAACGAGGGGACCGCTGCGGCCCCCTCGTTTTCGAATGGGATGCCTACGTGCGAACCCGGATCGGCATGATCACGGTGGTCAACCCATCCCACTGCAGGCGGCGCTGGATGGCGAAGGCGGTCTCGTTGTGCAACAGGCGATGGTAAAACTTCTCCAGCCGAAAAGTGAGCTGTCCGGTGAATACGGTGGAACGGGGGAACTCTTCGGCGGTTTGCTTGCACAGATCAACGGCGCTTTCGACCACATCGGTGGCCAGTGCCGAGCGGTACTCGGCAGCAAAGCCGAGTTTGTGCGCCATGGCGACGTACTTTTCCAGCGCTGCATTCACCGACGCCTCCAGGGCTTCCACCTCCTCAGCCCCCTTGAATGAGCCCGAGTCGATCATGGCCACCGAAACAAAAATCACATTTTTGTAGGTCTTGGGAAAGGTGGAGAGGATCGAGAAGAGCGTATGAACCCCGAAGCCGCTGTAACCCGAGACCAGCTGGATAGCGGTGGGGGCGTTGCGTTCGATGGCCGGCGGTTCACCGTGAGATGATACCGGAACGTCCAGCAATGTTTCATCCAGATCCTTCATCCCCTGCCTGACCCGGACATAATGTCCCTTGATCAGGTAACAGAGCCCGATCACCACCGAGGTGATCACCAGGGTCATCCACCCCCCCTCGGCAAACTTTTCAACGGTGGTGATGATCAGGATAGTGATGCAGAGCAACAGACCGACCAGGTGGACCATCAGATGCCGAAACCACTGCGGATCTTCCGTGCGGCGCTGGATGAAGAATTTTGACATCCCGAGTTGCGACAGGGAAAAGGTAATGAAGACGTTGATCGAGTACATGACCACCAGGGCCGATACGGAACCACCGGTATAAAACAGCAGGGCAATGGCGGCCAGGCCCATCAGCAGGATGCCGTTGCGCATGGTCAGACGCACCGAAAGGGCGGCGAAGCGGTGCGGGAACCAGGAGTCGATAGCCATGTTGGACATGACCCGCGGACCGTCCACGAATCCGGCCTGAGCGGCAACCAGCAGCAGGGCTCCCTCAGAGAAAATGGTTATGAATGATACCCAGTTGCCCATGGGCCAGGTGCCGAAGAGGGTGTCGGCCAGCACTGCGTTGAGGGTCTTCCCCTCCACCGGTTTCACACCTACCAGGGAATAGCAGAGGAAGAGGATGCCGGCGGTGAAAGCCAGGGAGGTGGCCATGTAGACCATGGTGCGCTTGCCGGTCTGGACACGCGGTTCACGCATGATCTGCAGTCCGTTGGAAACCGCTTCGATACCGGTGTAGGTACCGCCACCAAGGGAGTAGGCCCGCACAAAGAGCAGCAGGATGCCGAAGACACCGAGACTGGAGAGGTCGTGCGTTAAGCCGGTGTGTACATCACTGGCAAGAGGGGCGATCTTGTCTGTATGGGTCAGAACCCCGTAGACCAGCATCAGGATATGACTGAGAACGAAGGTCATGAAGATCGGGACCATGACCGATATGGATTCCTTGACACCGCGGATGTTGAGAATGATCAGGATCACCGTCAGGATACAGGCCACCGGCACCTTGTAGTGGTGGTATCCTTTCGGGATGTAGCTGAAGACGGCATCGCAGCATGATGCAATCGAGATGGTGATGGTCATGACGTAGTCTACCAGCAGGGCGCTGCCCGAGATGACCCCGGCTTTTTCGCCAAGCATGTGGGTGGCCACGATGTAACCGCCGCCACCTGCGGGGAAGTGTTCGATGATTCGTGAATAGGCGTAGGAGATGATGAATACCGTCAAGGCGGTGGCCAGGCCGAGGAAGACTGCCAGGTAGGTATGCTCACCCAGAGCGCGGAAGGCTTCTTCCGGACCGTAGGCCGAGGAGGAGAGACCATCGGCTCCCAGACCGACCCAGGCCAGGACCGGAATCAGGGCCAGTTTATGGAACAGGTGCGGGTCTCTGAGGTGCTTGGGGCCGCCGATAATTGCGCGAATAATCTTATGAAACAGTGAAACGGACTCTTCTGGCGTCGGGTGTTCCATCCTGGCCTCCTGTGGAGTTCATCTATCGCATCTCACGATAGACGATTTCACATTAAGGAAGTATCAAGATGGAGGTGAAGCGTATCAAGAAGGTATCAAGATCTGCACAGAACCGGTTCCGCCGTGTACTGAAACGTTTCAGACGGTACCTGTCAAGCTTGGATTCAGGGCTGTTCAATCCGGTCAATCCGTAGGGCAAAGGTCAGATCAAGCCCCGCAAGGGGATGGTTGCCGTCCAATGTGACGTCAACGTCATTGACCGCCGTCACGGTCATCATCCTCGATGATCCTCCCTTGAAATCAATGCTTAATTTTTGACCAACAGTGATGTCTTTCCCTGCAGGAAACACATCACGCGAAACCTGAAGGATGTTTTCCGGAATCCGTGGGCCATATGCTTCATCGGCAGAGAGGGTGATGTTTTTCACCTCCGCAGCACGCATTCCGATAATGGCCCGTTCCAGAGCCGGAAATATCTGGTCACTCCCGACCGTGAACGTCAGCGGGGCATGCTCTTCCGTGCTGTGAAAAATTCTCCCGTTGTCTAACGTGCCGATATAACTTGCCGTGACGGTACTGCCGATTCGAACCTGAGTCATTGTACCTCTCCCTTTGAAACGTGTTTGCCTGGTGTTACCTGACTGAGACAGGGTGCACCTTTCGCGCCAAGTAACGTTTGTGTACTGTGGTTTGAGATACGTTCGACGCAGGGCGCATTGAAATGCCCCCGTAACAGGTTCGATTTGAGTCATTCTGTATAGAACATAATCAGATTACCGCACGTAACGTATCTGTTATACGGACGCTGGTACCTCCGTAGATCCGCTAAAATCATGACTTGGCTGATAATACATATCGGTTGGCATGGATAATGTAACCCCGTTCGTACGGTGACCACAATTAAACGTCACCTCCACAACCTTCAAATTCTGGTAACCCGGCACACACGCCCCGCTCTCAGTCATGAGATGCGGGGCATTTTTATTTGTGGACATGTATGGAGCACACGGCTCAATAGGCCGGGGAACATGGCACCGACGCCATGAGGCGCCTCTTTCCGCCACCCCGATAGACACGGCGTCCACTCAGCACCGGACGAGGGAGAATCATATGAGACAGATAGCGATTTATGGCAAAGGCGGAATTGGCAAGTCAACAACAACGCAGAATACGGTGGCCGGTCTCGCGGCCATGGGCAAAAAAATAATGATCGTCGGTTGTGACCCCAAGGCTGACTCCACCCGCCTGATTCTGCATGCCAAGGCTCAGAACACGGTCATGGATCTGGTCCGTGAACTGGGTACGGTCGAGGATCTGGAAATCAATGATGTAATGAAGATCGGATATGGCGGTATCAAATGCGTCGAGTCCGGTGGACCCGAGCCGGGTGTTGGCTGTGCCGGTCGTGGTGTTATTACCGCAATCAATTTTCTGGAAGAGAATGGCGCCTATACGTCTGACCTTGATTTTGTCTTTTACGACGTTCTCGGCGACGTTGTCTGTGGCGGCTTCGCCATGCCGATCCGGGAAGGTAAGGCAGAGGAAATATATATTGTCACTTCCGGCGAAATGATGGCCATGTACGCAGCCAACAACATCTCCAAGGGTATACTCAAATATGCTTCCTCAGGTAAGGTTCGTCTTGCCGGACTGATCTGCAACGCCAGAAAGACCGACATGGAATTTGAACTGGTTTCGGCGCTGGCTAAAAAGCTTGGCACCCAGATGATCCACTTTGTTCCCCGTGACAACCAGGTACAGCGTGCCGAACTTCGCAGAATGACCGTCATTGAATATTCACCTGACCATCCGCAGGCCAAGGAATATCTGACCCTTGCACAGAAAATCAGTGACAACAAAATGCTGGTGATTCCGACTCCGTTGGAAATGGAAGAACTGGAAGAACTGTTAATGGAGTTTGGTATCATGGAGGCTGATGATGAAGAAAACGTGGGAATTGTAGAAGCGGCATAGCACCGATACACCCTTAATCAGGGAGAATCCAGTATGCGGGCCGGACTGCTTTTGTGTGCAGTTCGGCCCTTTTGCATCTGTTCTCTGCCGACCATCATAGGCGAAGCGCCCCGTCGCATTTGAACTGCTGAATCCGCACTGCCCATTCCTGCGCCACTATGTCGTCAACTGATTAATTTATGGCCAATCGTTATATATATTAAAACATAACGATTGGCGGCTGACGTTTGTAACATAATGCTATTAAACAGTAATATCGGTTCAGTTGCCTTGGCATGCATTATGTAGTAAGTTATATAACGCTTTCGGCACATCACCCTGGAAGGCTCACAAAGATGTGGATCGTTATCTGTTTATCTGACATGTCGATGATGGCAATCTGCCGAACGCAATCAAATGTATAAAAGGAGACTTCTGTGAAAAAAATGATTGTACTGCCAGGTCTGGGACTGCTTACTTCTCTGGCCACCGTCGCTGCAGCAGCAAGTTTGGAAGAAGTTCTGAAGGAGAAACATGTCATCACCGAGGCGGAGTATACTGAAATTATGAAGGGCCGCCCGACAACGTACAAACCGGGGGAAGGATTCAAATTCACATCAGCCGACGGGAAGTTTAATGGCTCCGTCGGCGGCTCACTTCAGATCCGCTACACTCTGATGGATCTTGATGATGTCAACGACAGCTCCACCAAACATGCTCAAGACTCAAGCAAATTCGAGCTGAAGCGTATCAAGCTGCTGTTAAATGGCTCGGTGTATTACCCTGAATTGTCCTACAAGATGTCGGTCAATTTTGCCAATATTGCAGGAGGAACAATCAGTAACAGCGGCTTACTGGAAGAAACGTGGCTGAACTACCGTCTGCGTGATGAAGTACAGTTTCGCATTGGCCAGGACAAGGTTCAGTTTGGCCGTCAACATGTAACGCCCTCATCATCACTTCAGTTTGTGGACCAGTCAATTGTAACAAGTGCCTTTGTTCCCGGATATGACACCGGAATATCGATTAACGGCAAAGTTGCCGGAGGGATCATTAATTACAGCATTGCAGGACTTGGCGGCGTTGGCCAGAATACGTACCGTACCACGACGGACAACGCCTTTGCCGCCCGTATCACCACCAACCCCCTCGGTGACATGAAGTATTCAGAGCCGGACCTCGATGCCAGTGAAAAACCACTTGCGTCGGTCGGAGCAGATTTCTACCGGAATACAATCTACTCCGGTGAAACAAACAACCTGGGATTTACCAAGAGCAGCGGATGGTATGGCATCGGCAGTCCGCTCATGACACAAAAGTTCAGCACCGGTGAAGCCCTGGACTTCAACACATTCGGCGTTGACACCGCGTTCAAATGGCAGGGGCTTTCAGTTACCGCAGAATATTTTGCCGGGGAGGCCAAAGGACAGGCATCGAAACGCACCCTGCGGGCAGAAGGTGTCTATGCACAGGCGGGGTATTTTATTGTCCCGAAACACGTCGAGCTGGCCTATCGTTATTCGTATTTTGATCCCAACAGGAACATATCAGCAGATCACTGGCTGGAGAATACTGTCGCGGCATCGTGGTACCTCAACAACCACAATGTAAAGCTTCAGGCGGATTATACCGCGATCCATAAACAGCCGGCAATTGCATCTACGAGCGGAAAGAGTGCAACCGATGATCAGCAGATCAGGGTGCAGGCGCAATTAGTGTTCTAATCACCAATACAATGGTGAATAGTGGTCTACGTGTTCTTTACAGAACGTAATTGCCGGGTATACGTCTGCACCGGGCATACTGGTTGCACTATCCCTGATGTAACAACGCAGCTTATATGATGAGGCTTCAATGAAAAGCACCGAAAACAGCAGAGCACTTACCGGCAGCCTGTGGCTTAACCGCGCAGAGAGCAGATTTCTGGGGGGTGACCGGATTCTTTTACTGGAAAAGATCGACGAACTCGGGTCGATCACCAAGGCTGCCAAAGACGTCGGTATAAGTTACAAAACTGCCTGGGATCTGATTAATATGATTAATAATCTGGCAGAAAAGCCGCTGGTTGATCGTTTGACCGGTGGCAAAGGCGGTGGAGGTACCAGTCTTACCGCCGAAGGAAAAAAAATTGTTGCTCAATTCAAAACCATCCAGGAAGAACATCGTAAATTTCTGGATAATCTGGAAGGCAGGCTCGGTGACACCGACAGTCTGTACCAGTTTTTAAGGAGAATTTCTATGAAAGTCAGCGCACGTAACACATTTGCAGGAACAGTAACGGCAATTACCAGGGGGGCAGTCAACGCTGAAGTCACCCTGTCTCTCAAAGGTGGCATCCCGTTAACGGCTGTTGTTACCAACGGTGCAATCGACAACCTGGGGTTGGTGATCGGTGTTGAGGCGTATGCCATCATCAAGGCCAGTTCAATCATTATCGGCACAGACCTCCACGATGCCAAACTCAGCGCCCGCAACGTATTTTGCGGAACCATTGCCAAAATAATCGAAGGGCCGGTTAATACCGAGGTTGATGTTGAAATCGGCGGCGGCAATACTGTCAGTGCTGTCATAACCCATGACAGCGGGACACGTCTCGAGCTGAAAGTCGGCGGCCACGCCTGTACCCTGTTCAAAGCATCCAGCGTTATTATCGGCGTCAGTTGATAGTTGAATTGAAAGGGGCATCAAAGGCGCTGTCCCTTTTTTTGCGGTATTCGTTATATGTTTTAAACCATAACGGCCGGAGGAGCGGGGCAGATGACTGCCTGCTTGCCTGCCTGACCGTGACAGTGAACGCGTGACAGATAAAGCTGCCTATGGCGGGATCAATGAAACTTGCGCGGCACTCTACGCCGCACCCCGGCATCAATATGATCATCTGTCGTCAGTCCATTTCGGCACACCGGCCGTTAGTGGAGCATGTATTAATTCTGTATAGCCATCGAGAAAGGGAACATTGACAATGAAAACAATCGTTCAGAGCGTGCTCTATTTACTGGTGAGTATTGTACTTGCCGCCCCGGCTGCCGCCGCGGAGGTTACCGTCGCTGTTGCAGCGAATTTTACTGCGCCGATGAAACAGATATCGGCTGAGTTTGAAAAGGAAACCGGTCATAAAGTCATCCTGTCCTTCGGCGCTTCCGGGAAGTTTTACGCCCAGATCAAGAATGGTGCACCGTTTCAGCTGCTGCTTTCCGCCGATGATGAAAAGCCGGCACAATTGATAAGGGATGGTTTGGGTGTTGCAGAGAGCCGCTTTACCTATGCAATCGGAACACTGGTGCTCTGGTCATCGAGACCGGGGGTTGTGGATGCCAGGGGAGATGTGCTCAGTAAGGGGAGTTTCAGCAAGATTGCCATTGCCAACCCGAAGCTGGCACCTTACGGTACGGCCGCCATGGAAGTGCTGAACAGGAGGGGGTTGCTGAAAACGGTTGCACCAAAATTTGTACAGGGCGAAAACATTGC
>JAQTXD010000114.1 GCA_028688955.1 Desulfuromonadaceae bacterium | reverse complement strand
GGTAGCTGAAATGGCCGAGTTCAAGCATAAACACATTATCGCCCTGCGGGACCTGTCGAAAGATGATATTGAACTGTTGATCTCAACTGCCGAGAGCATGCGGGAAATAAACAGCCGCAGTATCAAAAAAGTGCCGACACTGCGCGGCAAAACGATCATAAATCTATTCTACGAGGCATCAACGCGTACCAGGACATCCTTCGAAATTGCAGGAAAGCGTCTCTCTGCCGATACCGTCAATATTGCTCCCTCAAACAGTTCTGCCACCAAGGGGGAAACGTTGGCCGACACGGCGCTGAACCTGCTCGCAATGAAGCCTGATATTATTGTCATGCGACATTCTGTCTCCGGTTCACATTATTTTCTGGCTAATAAGATAAATTGTTCCATCATCAATGCCGGAGACGGTGCTCACGAACACCCCTCACAAGGTTTGCTGGATATGCTGACCATGAAGGACCGTTTCGGCCGACTGGATGGACTGAAGGTGGCAATTGTCGGAGATATAACGCACAGCCGCGTTGCCCGCTCAAATATTCAGGGTTTGACCAAACTAGGTTCAGCGGTGTTTTTGGCCGGACCTCCGACCATGCTTCCGCCGGGAGTAGAAAAGCTGGGGAATGTTACCGTCTGCACCACCATGAATGAAGCGCTGCAGGATGCCGATGTGGTTATGATGCTGCGTATCCAACAGGAACGTCAGGGAAAAACGCTTATGCCGAATACCCGCGAGTATTCCCGCTACTTTGGTCTGAACCCGACGAATATACAGTTGGCCAAACCGAATGCCATCGTTATGCATCCTGGACCGATCAACCGAGGAGTTGAAATGTCTTCGAGTACCGTTGACGGTGATCAATCCTGGATTCTGAAACAGGTGGAGAACGGTGTGGCGGTAAGGATGTCGATGCTGTATCACGTCTGTGGCGGCGAACTGGAATAAATCAAAACTTTATTTTGAGGTGACCTACATGAGTTTGCTTATAAAAAACGGCCGAGTTGTTGATCCAAGCCAAGCAATCGATGATATGCTGGACGTTCTGGTTGTAAACGGTCTGGTAAAGGAAATTGGAAAAGGGCTGTCAGCACCTGATGGCGCTGAAATTATTGATGCAACCGGCACATTTGTCGTCCCGGGACTGATTGATATGCATGTCCACCTGAGGGATCCTGGCCTGGAGTACAAGGAAGATATCGTATCCGGAACGAAAGCCGCTGTTGCCGGCGGTTTTACCTCGGTATGCTGTATGCCGAATACCAAACCGGTTATTGATAATAAGGCGATTGCCAGCTACATAATCAACAAGGCCAGGACCGAAGGGTTTTGTAATGTATTCCCTGTCGGTTCCATTACCTACGGACTTTCCGGCGACCGCATGTCTGAAATGGGGGAGCTGAAAGAATCCGGCTGCGTTGCAGTTTCTGATGATGGGAAACCGGTCAATAATAGTGAACTGATGATGCGCTCTCTGCAATATGCCGCAGGAATCGGCATCATGGTGATTTCTCACGCCGAAGAGTTGGAACTGGTGGGTGAGGGCACGATGAATGAAGGCGCTACCTCCACTGAACTGGGCTTGAAAGGGATTCCCCGTGTTGCAGAAGATCTTGCGACTGCCCGGGAAACACTGTTGGCGGAATATACCGGAACGCCGATTCATATCGCCCATGTTTCCACCAAAGGGGCGGTACGTATTATTCGCGAGGCCAAAGCGCGCGGCGTAAAAGTGACCTGTGAAACGGCGCCGCACTATTTTTCCCTGACTGATGACGCAGTACGCGGCTATAATACCAACGCCAAGATGAACCCGCCACTTCGGGAGTCTGATGATGTAGCTGCCATCAAGGAGGGGTTGAAGGATGGCACTATTGACGCTATTGCCACTGATCATGCACCTCACCACCAGGATGAAAAGGATGTTGAGTTTAATGTTGCCATGAACGGCATCATCGGGTTGGAAACGTCGCTGCCATTGTCGTTGAAGCTGGTTACGGACGGTGTTTTAACTCTTAATCAACTGATTGATGCAATGTCATGCAAACCTTCGAAAATACTAGGCTTACATCGCGGTACTCTTGCGGTCGGCGCTATTGCAGACATCACTCTGATACATCCTGACATGACGTGGACTGTTGAAGCTGACAGGCTTGCAAGCAAATCAAAAAATTCACCCTGGCTTGGTCACACGCTTGCGGGGGGGGCCGCTGCAACCATTGTGGGCGGCAAACTGGTATATAAACGATAATATTATTAAGAATTCAGGAGAGGCAGTTTATGAAAGCAATCCTTGCGCTCGCCGACGGGCGCATTTTTGAGGGCAGGTCATTCGGAGCACCTGGTGAGGCAAGTGGCGAAGTCGTATTTAATACCGCCATGTCTGGCTACCAGGAAGTCTTGACCGACCCGTCATACAAAGGGCAGTTGGTCACTATGACCTACCCGCAAATTGGTAACACCGGCATTAACAGTGAGGATATTGAGAGTCGCGGACTTTTCCTGTCAGGGTTTATTGTCAAGGAATATCTTGACTGTTATTCAAACTGGCGTGCAACCATGAGCCTCGCCTCATATCTTATGGAAAATGGAATTGTTGGCATCCAGGGAATCGACACACGTGCTCTCACGCGCCATTTACGCGACAATGGGGCTCAGAACGGAATTATATCAACAGTTGACCGGGACCACGCAAGCTTGATTGCAAAAGCCCGGGCTGTTCCAAGTATGTCCGGACTTGATCTGGCATCAGGTGTCAGCTGCCGGGAGCCATATCATTGGACAGAGGGTGAATGGGATTTGGAGGATGGGTATACGCAGATTGATACCGCTACGCTCAAGTATAAGGTCGTGGCCTACGATTTTGGCATCAAATACAACATCCTCCGCTGTCTGGTTGACGCAGGGTGCGATGTAACGGTTGTTCCGGCATCTTATCCTGCTGAGGATGCTTTGGCCATGAACCCTGATGGTATTTTCCTCTCGAATGGTCCCGGAGACCCTGAGCCATTACTGCAGGTACAACAGGAAATCAAAAAGTTTGTCGGTAAGGTACCCATCTTTGGTATCTGTCTCGGACATCAGTTGTTGGGCTTGGCTTTAGGAGGGAAAACAACAAAGCTCCCGTTTGGAAATCATGGTTCAAACCTGCCGGTTATGGATATGTTGACGCGTAAGGTAGAGATTACATCTCAAAATCACGGGTTTGCGGTTGATCTCGATTCTCTGGGGGACGTTGCCTGCCTGGGGCATGAGAACCTCAATGACCAGACGGTTGAAGGGATCCGTCACTCTGAACTGCCTATTTTTTCAGTACAGCACCATCCGGAGGCTTCGCCGGGACCGCATGACTCGCATTACCTGTTCGGGCGTTTTGTTGAAATGATGGAAAAGCATACGAGCAAATAAGACGGTGAGCGTTGCTGATTAATGGATTTTGTAATGAATTATCAGGTTCTTTTTGCTTCCGGTGAACTGTATCAACGTGTCAATGAAGCGTATCGGCGTCTTGGCGCCTGTGACCTGTGTCCTCACGACTGTGGGGTAAACCGTATAAAAGGTGAACGAGGAGTTTGTCGAGCAGGGCTGAAACCAAAGGTTGCTTCGGCAAATATCCACAGGGGTGAGGAACCGCCGATTTCAGGCACAAATGGATCCGGTACCATTTTTTTATCGGGTTGTTCCTTGATGTGTACATACTGTCAGAATTTCCCCATCAGTCAGTTCGGTAATGGCGAAGAGATATCGACCGCGGAACTGGCTGCACGGATGTTGAAACTGCAAAAACAGCGGGTTCACAACATCAATTTTGTTACTCCCACTCATTTTCTTCCGCAGATTCTGGCGGCACTCTGGCTGGCTATCCCTCGAGGATTTTTGTTGCCGATTGTCTGGAACACCAGTGGGTATGAAAAGATTGACTCGTTGAAGCTCCTTGACGGTATTGTTTCTATTTACCTGCCCGATATGAAATACTCGGATGATGTTCAGGCCCGCTCCATATCCGGGGCACCTGTATATAGTTCATATAACCGAGCTGCAGTATTGGAGATGCTACATCAGGTTGGTCACCTCCAGATCGATGAGAACGGGGTTGCCACTCAGGGACTGATTGTACGTCATCTTGTTCTGCCGGAGGGGAGGGCGGGCTCTCTTGAAACACTCCCATGGATTGCTGAAAACCTCGGTAAAGAGACCCATATAGCACTGATGAGTCAATACTTTCCGGCGCACATGGCAACAGCGAGAGAAGGATTGCATCGTCCTGTGAATCATGCCGAGTATGATGCTGCGGTGTCAGCACTGGAAAAAGCGGATCTTGAAAATGGGTGGGTACAGGACCTTGACGAGGAACGCGGGGCGGTATGAAAACTATCGTTCTGCTGATTATATCGAATGTATTTATGACCTTTGCCTGGTATGCCCATCTGAAGAATATGCGCACCAGGCATTGGATGATTGCAGTTTCAGTGAGCTGGGGAATCGCTTTTTTTGAGTATCTGATTCAGGTGCCGGCAAACAGGGCAGGGTATGGCAGGTTTAGTCTCTCACAACTGAAGATCATGCAGGAAGTCATTACCCTCACGGTGTTTGTGCCGTTTGCGGTTTATTATATGGGAACAAGTATCAGCTGGAACTTTCTCTGGGCGGGGTGTTGCCTTGCCGGAGCAGTGTTCTTTATATTTCGATAATTACATGAAGGAGTGCTATCTAAATGCCTAAAAGAACAGATCTAAGAAAGATTCTTATCATTGGTGCCGGGCCGATTGTTATCGGTCAGGCCTGTGAATTTGACTATTCCGGTACTCAGGCATGCAAGTCGTTGAAGGAAGAAGGGTATGAGGTAGTGCTGCTGAACAGTAATCCGGCCACAATCATGACTGATCCCGACTTTGCCGATCGGACCTATATTGAACCGGTTACGCCGGAAATCCTCACTAAAATAATTGAAAAGGAACGCCCGGACGCCGTATTACCGACGCTGGGAGGCCAGACTGCCCTGAATACTGCGGTCGCTGTTGCTGAGGCAGGAATTCTGGAAAAATATGGAGTTGAGCTTATAGGAGCAAAACTGCCGGCAATTAAAAAGGCGGAAGATCGTACACTTTTCAAGGCTGCTATGGAAAAGATTGGCCTGGCTGTCCCCAACTCTGGTCTTGCTCACAATTATGTCGAGGCTATGGAAGTAATCAAGACAATCGGCTTCCCTGCCATAATCAGGCCTTCTTTCACTCTTGGCGGAAGCGGCGGTGGCATCGCCTACAACCTTGAGGAATATGAAAAAATGGCGATCGGCGGGATTGATGCCTCACCAACGGACGAAATTCTGATTGAAGAATCGGTTATTGGCTGGAAAGAATATGAACTGGAAGTGATGCGTGACACTGCGGACAATGTTGTAATTATCTGTTCGATTGAAAACTTTGATCCAATGGGAGTGCATACCGGCGATTCCATCACAATAGCTCCGGCGCAAACATTGACGGACAAAGAGTACCAGATTCTGCGGGATGCATCCTTGAAAATCATTCGGGAAATAGGCGTTGATACCGGTGGATCGAACATCCAGTTCGGCATAAACCCACATAACGGCCGTCTGGTAGTTATCGAAATGAATCCTCGAGTCTCACGATCTTCCGCCCTTGCTTCCAAAGCTACCGGTTTTCCAATTGCCAAAATCGCAGCCAAACTTGCGGTCGGCTACACTCTTGATGAGGTCAGCAATGACATCACCCGTGAAACTCCCGCCTGCTTTGAACCAAGCATAGATTATGTGGTAACAAAAATCCCCCGTTTTACCTTTGAAAAGTTCCCGACTGCAGATGCGACTCTCACCACGCAGATGAAGTCGGTTGGTGAAGTGATGTCAATTGGCCGTACGTTCAAAGAATCGTTTCAGAAAGCGATCAGGTCTCTTGAAATTGGCGTCAGCGGCTTTGATTCACGGTTGTTTGTGCTCGGTAGCGAAACCAGACGCGCGCTGACCGGAAAAGAACAGAAGTTGCTGCTGGAAAAACTACGGGTGCCGAATGCAGACAGACTCTGGTATATCGGCGATGCCCTGCGCAGTGGTATGAGCATAGAAGAAATCCATAAACACACGGCTATTGATCCCTGGTTTCTGCATAATATTCGTCAGATTATCGAAAAGGAAGATGAATTAAAGTTACTCTCTTTTGCAGACGTCTCCTCTGATGTCTTGCGAGATGCAAAGAAGTATGGTTTTTCTGATAAATTCCTTTCAAAACTTTGGAATGCAAGTGAAGATGCCGTCCGTGAACTGCGCTGGAAGTTGGGTGTACGCCCGGTATACAAGCGTGTTGATACGTGTGCCGCCGAGTTTGTTGCCTACACTCCCTACATGTATTCTACCTATGAGGATGAGTGTGAAGCTGCACCAACTGACCGTAAAAAGATCATGATTCTGGGTGGCGGTCCAAACCGAATTGGACAGGGAATCGAGTTTGATTACTGCTGCGTTCACGGTGCCTTTGCACTGGCTGAGGACGGCTATGAGACAATCATGGTCAACTGCAACCCAGAAACGGTTTCCACGGATTATGATACATCTGACAGACTCTATTTTGAACCTTTAACTTTGGAAGACGTACTGGAAATTGTTGCCAAGGAAAATCCGGTTGGAGTGATTGTTCAATTCGGCGGACAAACTCCGCTGAAGCTTGCGGTTTCCCTGGAAAAGGCCGGAGTTCCAATTATCGGGACAACACCGGATGCCATTGATCGCGCCGAAGATCGAGAGCGCTTTCAGGAAATGCTCCACAAATTAGTCCTTCTTCAGCCAGAAAACGGTACTGCCCGCTCTTTTGAAGAAGCTGAAGCAGTTGTTGATCGCATCGGTTATCCGGTCGTTGTGCGTCCATCTTATGTTCTTGGCGGTCGCGCCATGGAAATTGTCTATGACCAGGAGAATCTACAGCGCTATATGAAAACGGCCGTGCTTGCTTCTCCGGAACACCCGATTTTAATTGACAGCTTTCTCGATGAAGCAATTGAAATTGATGTCGATGCCCTCTGTGACGGAACTGATGTTGTGATCGGTGGGATTATGGAGCACATTGAAGAGGCGGGTATTCACTCCGGTGATTCAGCATGCAGTCTGCCACCATACTCAATTAGTCAGGAGATAATTGCAGAAATCAGACGGCAGACAGTTTTGATGGCACTTGAATTGGGCGTCAAAGGTTTGATGAACGTCCAGTATGCGGTTAAAGGATCAGTCGTCTATGTTCTTGAGGTGAATCCTCGTGCCTCTCGTACATCACCGTTTGTCTCAAAAGCAACCGGGCGTCCGCTCGCTAAGATAGCTGCCCGTATCATGGCCGGGAAATCCCTGAAAGAGCTGGGAATACTCAGTGATATAATTCCTACGCACATGTCAGTGAAGGAAGCCGTATTCCCCTTTGTAAAATTTCCGGGCGTTGATACACTGCTTGGCCCGGAAATGAAATCCACCGGCGAGGTAATGGGAGTTGGTGAAACATTTGCCGAGGCATTTGCCAAATCACAGCTGGGAGCCAATGTAAAAATTCCCCTGTCTGGAAATGTATTTATAAGCGTACGGGATGCTGATAAGAAACATGTTGTCAGCGCAGCTGAAAAACTGTATAAGTCCGGATTCGGCATTCTTGCTACCGGGGGGACTGCCCAGTA
>JAQTXD010000113.1 GCA_028688955.1 Desulfuromonadaceae bacterium | reverse complement strand
GCAGCCACCCGGTAATGAGACGCGTGCCTTGCCGAAACGTGCCAGAAGCGGCCCCAAAACGAGAACGGAGGCACGCATGGTTTTGACCAGATCATAGGTTGCCTCATGGCTGTTAATGTTTGTTGTATCAATTTTAACAATATTACCGGTGCCGTCGACATGTCCGCCAAGTGATTCAAGCACTTTAATGGTGGTGTTGATATCACGCAGGAATGGTACATTACTGATCTGGTTGATGCCCGGCGCTAGGATTGTTGCAACAAAAATCGGGAGCGAGGCATTCTTGGATCCACTGACCGTGATGTCTCCCTTAAGTTTTTTACCGCCATTGATGATGAGCTTATCCAATAAAATGCTCTCCTTGTGTCAGTTAAATCGGGCCATATTACTCGATGGATCAACGCTTGTCCAAAGAAAAGTTTCCGGGATAGGGAACACATTTCAGCATATAGCGGTACTGAAAACGACGCTGAGAGAAATTTAAGGCACAACTTCGAATTCATTTTAAACAACTCGGAAAATCTGTGGTATCGTTTCTCCCTGAGCTTCAACTGCCACGAAATGAACAGGTGCGGATATGCAGCCGTTTTCCCTGAAAACCAAAGTTACCGTGTTTTTCCCGTTGATCGTGACGACCACGCTGTTTAGCCTGCTGTTTTTTATACAGTTACTCCTGCAGGGTTATATCAAGGAGTCCATTTCCAATCAGCAATATCAGCTTATATCAAATCTGGCAGACGAGATTGACCTCAGGCTTTCAGAAACTCATAGACCGCTGCTTGCCCTTGCCGGTAAAATCTCTCCCGGTCTGGTTTCAGACCCTAATGAAGCACTTGCCTTCCTGTTGGAACGCACGGAGTCTACCGGCTTCTTTGATAACGGGGTGTTCCTGTTTGACGCTGGCGGCCGCATGGTTGCCGAGCTCCCTTTGGGAGTCTCCCGAAGCGGTATGGATTTTTCCTATCGGGAATATCTGAAAGCGACCTTTGCTACCAAATCCCCAATTATTTCCGATCCCTATATTTCATCTCAGCCTCACCATCACCCCGCGATTCTATTGACTGCTCCGATTATGGATTCAAATGGTACTGTCATTGCGGTTCTTGGCGGTAGTATTGACCTGATGGGCACCAATTTCCTGGGAGGGCTCAGTACACGTAAAGTTGGCCATACCGGTTACATGTTCCTGTTCGACACCAAAAGAATGATGATTATTCATCCTGATCAGAGCCGGGTCATGAAACATGACATTCCGGTCGGTGCCAACCTTTTGCTTGACCGCGCGATAGATGGTTTCAACGGTTCGGGTGAAACGGTCAACTCCCGGGGGCTGGCAACTCTGACCAGCTTTAAACGATTGAAATCAAAAGAGTGGATTATCGGCGCAAATTTACCCTTGAGTGAAGCGTATATGCCTGTCAAGCGGGTCAGGAACATCTTTCTGCTGATCCTACCGGTTCTTTTGCTGAGCCTGTTCCTGTTCATGCGCCGCTATCTGAAAGACTTGACAGCCCCATTTGTGCAGCTAACGAGTCATGTTGAGGAACTTTCAGGCAAGGAAGGTGATGATCGCTTCTTCCTGGTGGGGAGCGAAGATGAATCGGCAACTCTTGGTCGAGCATTTAACGAGCTTATCCGCGAAACAGATAGGCAGCGATTACGGCTGGAGGAAGATTTAAGACGCCAGGAAAAAGCGGATGCGAAGTTGCAGCGTCAGAATGAATACCTGCAGGCACTGCACGAAACCACATTGGGGCTGATCAAACGATCGGATGTTATCGGTCTGCTGCAGGCTATTGTCCTTCGTGCCGGCAAGCTTGTCGGTACGGAACATTGTTATGTCTATCTCAAAAATGCCGCCGGTACTGAAATGGATATGATGTTTCAAAGTGGCATTTATAACCATCTCCATCATTACCCGATTAAGCCGGGAGAGGGAATTGCCGGACTTATCTGGAATACGGGGAAACTGTTCCATGTAGATAATTACAGTCAATGGGAAGGGCGTCTGCCTGATCATGACAGAGAAGTGTTACGAACTATGGCGGGTGTCCCTCTTAAGTCCGGAGAGGAAGTTGTTGGAGTTCTCGGTGTTGCTTTTGTGGGGGAAGGGATAACTCTGAACGATGAACAACTTGATCTGCTTGTTCAGTTTGGTGAACTGGCCTCTCTTGCTCTTGAAAATGTCCGACTGAATGATGAGTTTCAGCGGGAACTTGCTGAAAGGGTTAAGGCAGAGGCGAATCTGCGTAAACTTTCAGTCGCCGTGGAACAGAGCCCGGTTACGGTAGTGATTACTGATACTTCTGGTTCGATAGAATATGTCAACCCCCATTTTACTGCATTGACCGGCTACACTTCAGATGAAGCGATCGGACAGAATCCACGCATCCTCAAAACGGGAGAAACCACTAACGAGGAGTATCGGCTGTTATGGCAAACAATTCTTGCCGGTGGTGAGTGGCGCGGTGAATTTCACAACCGCAAGAAGGACGGTGAGCTTTACTGGGAACAGGCGATGATTGCACCGATTAGGGACGAGTCCGATACCATAACCCACTTTATTGCCATAAAAGTGGATATAACCGAGCGGAAACAGCTGGAGGGGCAACTGCGGTATTCCCAGAAAATGGACGCAATCGGCCAGCTTGCAGGTGGCATTGCCCACGATTTCAATAATATTCTAACCGCGATTGTCGGCTATGCAAGTATCCTGCAGATCAAGCTTCCAGATGAAAGTCCATTGAAAAAGTATGCTGAGCAGATTGCCGCCACGTCAGAGCGTGGTGCAAGCCTCACCCAGGGGCTATTGGCTTTCAGCCGAAAGCAGGCATCGGACCTGGTTTCCGTTGATCTGAATGAGATTATCAGTCGAGTTCATCCACTGTTACTCAGGCTTATCGATGAGAATATTACTCTTGAATTAGGTCTTGCGCACTACGGGCTGCCGGTCTTGGCGGACAGCGCCCAGATTGAACGGATTTTGATGAACCTGACATCGAACGCTCGTGATGCGCTGCCGCACGGTGGTACCATTGTCATAAAAACCTCAGAAGTGAAGCTTGACACAGATTTTGTCCTTGCCAGTGGATTTGGCACGCCGGGAAGATACGCGATTCTTTCTGTTGCAGACAATGGGGAAGGAATCGATCCGGACGTTGCCAAACGTATCTTTGAGCCGTTCTATACGACCAGAGAGATGGGTAAGGGGACAGGTCTGGGACTATCGGTCGTCTATGGCATTGTAAAAAAACACAAGGGGTTTATCCGCCATACCAGTACCTCTGACTTCATTACGGTGTTCGAAGTGTATCTTCCTCTGCTTGATTTAGCTCCCGCTGTTGCTCAAGGGATCGTAGAGGAAACGAAATGTACGAAGGAAGGATCATACCTCCTGCTTGCTGACGACAACAAACCGCACCGTGAGCATGGCAGAAAGTTACTGGAGGAATTTGGTTATTCCATCATTGAGGCGAATGATTGTGAAGACATGATTGAGAAGTTTCGTGAAAATAGCGGTATGGTCAAGCTGGTGATTATTGATGTACATTTACCGAAATTGAATATGAGTGAAATCTGTGGCATACTCGCGGGGATTGATCCTGATATCCGGGTGCTTTTTAGCGGTGATTACGAGCAGAATGCGGCCGTAAGTCAGGGGATCCTTGAAGAGGGGATGAAGTATCTATCCACGTCATCCTCCCCCAAAGAGTTGCTGATGAAAATTCGCGAGGTACTCGATGTATGAGTGATAACGGCGGCGGGAAAATATTTGTTGTCGATGATGACCGGTTTGTACTTGATAGTGTAACCACGCTATTAACAGAGTTCGGTTTTACTGTCCGCTCATTCTCAAATGGTCAGGAAGCGGTTAGGCAGTTTTGTATGGAACAGGTTGACCTGGTACTGACGGATATAAATATGCCAATCATGGACGGACTTGAACTGCTTGAAAAGATACGTTTTCTTGACAAGGAAACGCCGGTGGTACTGATGACAGCGTATGCTGATCTGGATGTGGCGGTGAAAGCCATTCAGAAAGGCGCTTTTGATTTTATTGTCAAGCCGTACCGTCCTCCGGCACTTCTTCACACAGTTGAAAAAGGGGTCAACTTTAAGCGCCTGACCCAGATTGAAAAGAACTACAAAGTGGAACTGGAGCGCACGGTTGAGGTGAGGACGGCAGAACTCAACGCAGCTTTGGGCGAAATCACTCACATGAGCCGTGAAATCATTGAGCGTTTGACCGCTGCTGCCGAACTTCGTGACGAAGATACCGGTCTGCATATTTCGCGGGTCGGAATGTATGCTCAGCGCCTGGCAATTCAACTGGGTATGGATGACGCCTTTGTGAACAATATTTCGGTAGCGAGTGCCATGCACGACGTTGGTAAAATCGGTATCCCTGATTCTATTCTGCTGAAGCCGAGTGCTCTGACAGCGGAAGAATTTACAATCATCAAACAGCATACGACCATTGGCGAACGAATTCTTGCGGGCTCTCCCCATAGCATGCTTAAAATGGGGGCTGTTATCGCTGCCACACATCATGAGCGTTGGGATGGTACCGGGTATCCATGTGGGCTTTTGGGGGAGGCCACTCCGCTTGAGGGACGTATCGTTATGCTTGTTGATCAATATGATGCTCTGAGGAGCAGCAGGGTCTACAAGCCGGCGTTCGACCACGCCAAAACCTGCGATATCATATTGAATGGTGATGGCCGGACCTTGCCGCAGCATTTTGATCCGCAGATTTTAACAGCTTTTGATGCAATCAAGGGGGTATTTGCAGATATATACCAGAACGGTCAGGAATGAACTGCCGAACCCTGATTGTTGTTACCGTTGAGGGACACACAAATGAAAAGCCCGCCAAATGTTCTCGGCGGGCTTCATTTATTCGTACCTATTCGATTCCGTTTTCAAGGAGTATTCCGACCCTAACTTCCTTCGGAGCAGTGTTTAAAGCTATGTAACCTGATTTCAGGCGGAATATCTACGATTGTGACCGCCCTCCCTTGTATACGCAAAACTGATCAAAACCTCGGAGCGCTCCAGCCTCCTACACGCGGTCATGCTCTGGTGGAGTCTCTTCCATAATCAAAAACCTCCGAACCATATTTTCCTTCCACTTCATGGTTGAAATATATCACTACCAAAGGAAAAAAACAGTCTGTTTAAATTTTTTTTTCAGGAGTACAATGCCCACTTAAATAAAATCTGCATCTGACCCATCCTCACCTGCTTTTACAACAATGCCTACCCGTTCCGGCTTTCCACTCCCCGGAAAATTATCGTCAGCTACAGCCCGGCGTGTTGTTCTTTGGTCTTCCGCCTGATGCGATACCCATCCAGAGCATTGTTTGTCTGCATCATATGCATCTCTTCATCACTCATATCGATATGCGAGGTTGTGCCGGTCCTCTCTTCAAAGTTGATTTTCCCGGGTTTTCGAGAACTTTTTTTCACAGTTTTTGACTTTTTCTTCGAGTCCGCCGGCGGATGTGTCGGGTCATTACCTGAACAGACCACTTCAAATTTATATGGTGTATCCGTGAGGATACAATCCGCATCTGCGCTACACGGTAGAACAAAAAGAATCAGAAATATTAACAAAATCATAATTGATTTGACCCCGCACTCACACAATCTCAGAGCATCAAAAAACAGAAATAATTTCCCCTGCATTGATATTTTCCTAATTACATACATAATGACAACTCAAGTCTACATCGATTTCATTGTTTCGCAAGAGAGGCCTGGCAGATGTACCCTTCAGGATCTGATGATTCTGATGTAGACCACTGAAACCTTCTGCGAAGCGGAGTCTTATACATGGCTCAAAAAACTGAACATACCGCTGAATATGCAAACAAAGCAGCTCTGCTTGAGAACTTTCGCATTCAGTGGCGGATTTTGTTTCTGGTACTTGCAATAGTCGCGGGAGTCGTTGGCTATCAGCAATATTCCGAGCACAGAACTATTCTCACCCAGGAGGAGCAGCGCCTGCAGACTCAGGCAAAGGTTGTCGCGTCAAACGTTGAACGCCAACTTATCGCGACCAGTCTGACGCTGGAGTCGCTTGTCAAGGATGTGTCCTCTCTGCGCGGGAGCGAGGACAGTACACAGGTAAACAGGCGTTTACAGATGCTATCAGACGCCATGCCCGGCATTCGCACCATATTCATACTTGATGTTGAGGGAACCATTGTCAACTCGAACCGTGAGGAGCTGATCGGACGTAACTTTCGGGCCCGGGATTATTTCGCCACTCCCGAGAAAGAAAATAACCCTTCCAAACTGTACGTTTCTCCCCCCTTTAAGAGCGTGTTGGGAAATTATCTCATTAATGTGTCTCGTGTCATCCCATCGTCAAACGGTGCCTTTAACGGTGTTGTTTCTGCAGCCCTTTCGCCGGCCTACTTTAAAGTTCTGCTTGATTCAGTACTCTATGCACCGGATATGCAGAGCAGCATTGTCCACGGTGACGGGGTCCGCTTTATGATGGTTCCTGATCAGGGGCGGTACTCCGGTGCAAATCTGAACGTACCCGGTACATTTTACACACGCCATAAGGCAAGCGTCCGGCACGAGAATATGTTCATCGAAACATCGCCCTCATACACAACAGAGCGCATCATGGCGGTGCATACGGTGCAACCGGAATCGCTTACGCTGTCCAAACCGCTCTATATCAACTGCAGCAGGGAATACCCTGCCATTTTTAAGCAATGGTGGAGTGACGCGTTACTTCAGGCCTTACTTTTCGTACTGCTCTGTTTTGCAGGAGTATTTGGTCTGACGCGACTCCAGAAGCGCCAACGGGTTCTTGAGGAAAATCTGCAAAAGGTTATGCAGCAACAGGCGCTGATTCTTGAAAATGCCAGTGTTGGTATCAGCTTTGTTGTTGACAGGAAACAAGTCTGGTCAAATCAAAGAATGAGTGAACTGTTTGGCTATTTACCTGAAGAGATGGAGAATGAAAGTACTCGAATATGCTATCCCTCTCAAGAAACGTATGAACATTTCGGTGAAAGCGCGTATCCGGTTCTTGTCGGAGGCAACATATTCAAAACAGACTATGTGATGATGAAAAAGAACGGAACTCTTTTCTGGGCCCGGATATGCGGAAAAGCAATTGCCCCGCCCGATTTGTCAAAAGGGTCCATTTGGACTTTTGAAGATATTTCCGAATTAAAAGCTGCGGAGGAGACGCTCCGTGAAAGTGAGATGAGTTACAGAACTATTTTTGAGTCCTCTGCTGACGCTCTTTCCATTATTGACCCGGAAACCGGCATGATTATCGATTGTAATGAAGCAGCAGTAAAGCTTCACGATGCCGTCACACGGAACCGCCTCATCGGTTCAACTCTGGACAAGCTATCCCCGGAATATCAAGAGGACGGAGAACGGTCTTCAAAGCGTCTCCCTGATCATATTCACCGGGTGCTTACGTTTGAGATGGAGACATTTGACTGGATGCTATGCAAATCTGATGGATCAATTTTTCCTGCGATGATCACCCTCTGTGCCATTCAATTAAAAGGGAAAACCAATAAAATGGCCATCTGCAGGGATTTTAGTGAGCGGAAACAGATTGAAAACGATCTTAAAGAATCAAAACAACAACTTGCTAATATCATTGATTTTCTCCCTGATGCGGCATTTGTCGT
>JAQTXD010000033.1 GCA_028688955.1 Desulfuromonadaceae bacterium | reverse complement strand
GTGTTCATGATGATCTTTCTGCCTACTCGCCCACCAATGTCTTTGGCGACAACCGGAATTCTGTATTCCTCCAGCATTTGTAGTGCCAGAGTAATATTCCGGTCACCGATCATGAACATTTCCATTCCAGTTCCCGTTACATTCGCCCCGCCAAAAACCTTAGCGACCAGATTTTCACGGCGACAGCCAATAGAAAGCATCTTACCCAACAACTTATCCATGGCGATATTGCCGTATTTGGGAGTTGCCAACCCCTCACCATTCCAGTACGGCAGCATCATGTGGTTCATGCCTCCTCTACGGACGACCTTATCCCACAAGCAGACAGCCACACACGAACCAAGAACCGTACTGATAAGACACTCAAAAGGTACTGCGTAAATAGTACCGGGGTATAAAAAATGCTTTTCGAGCGTTTCTTCACTGCCCACGCAGGTTACGCCTCGCTCATGTCATCAAAGATAAACAGATTGCCGGCTTCTTCAAAGGAATCTTTATCGTCCAGAATTGAACACGGAGGGATTGTTACGGTAATCAGCGTACCTTCACCGGGATTACTAATCAGACTTATCCTTCCTCGCATAAGATCTACCAGTGCTTTGGTAATGCTGAGCCCAAGACCATGGCCCGGATGTACACGTGTGGTTCCGGTATCTAATTGGACAAAGCGGTCGAATATGCGCTGCTGGTCTTTCAGTGCGATCCCAACACCGTGATCCTCCACGGAAAGTTCCAGGCAACCATCACCCAGGCTGGAGAAAGAAACCTGAATAGAACCCCCTTCATTACTGAATTCGATTGCATTTGCCAATAGATTAGAAACAACTACCTGACATTTCTCAACATCAATAACTGCAATGTGATCAGTCTCGTTTTTTTCCAGGGCAAGATTAAGCCGCAGGTTCTTTTTTGATGCACTGTGCTGAAAGGAATCGACAAGATCACGCAATACAGTGGCGACATGAACCTTGGCACAGTGGGGGTTGAGTTCTCCCGCCTCCAATTCAGCGGCCATGAAAATATTGCGCAGCTGAAAATCAAGTTGATTGGCCTCCGCCCCGATCATTGACGAAAGCGTTGCAATGTCTTCATTGCCAGCACCAATTATGGCAAGTTGGCCGGCAAGCCCCATGATCGCATTAAGGGGGTTGTTTATTTCGTTACGGATATTTGAGAGAAAATTACTTTTGAGGGATTCTGAACGTTCCAGTCGTTCGTTCATTTCCAGCAGTTTACGATTGACTACACTTAAATCAGAAAAAGCTTTGCGGCTTTTTTCGAAGCGTTTTGATAATTCCCTGATCAATGCATCATCCGTGACATTCATGCACGACTCCCTCAGATCTATTCTATCGCGTGTTACTGGTCTGCTGCGTCACTCATCAATAAGATTAAAAATTTCCTTCGAGAGAGAATCGGGATCAAATTTGGCCACAAATTTATTAGCCCCGGCCTGTTCGGCTTTAAGTTGATTGGACGGATTGCTCATTGAACTGTGCAGAATGACCTTAAGATGCTTATAGTCGCTCTGCTCTCGCAATGTGCGGGTGAAGGTGAAACCATCCATGCCGGGCATTTCAATATCAGATATGACCAGATCGACCGCAGTATGCTCCTTTTCCAAATATTCAAGCGCTTTGTCGGCCGACATCAACGCTGTGTTGGTAAATCCCATTTTATCCAGTACCGACTGCAGCAGAAGGATTGCTGTGCGCGAATCATCAACAACCAACACGTGCCGCCCACACCCTTTTCCCTCAACATCGCCAATGGTAACGCTTGAAAGATCCCGGTCTATACCCACAATAGTGACGAGTATTGATTCGATATCCAGCAGCATGATTGCCTCACCGCTGTCTGCATAGGCAATTGCAACAAGCGACAGGGCATTGACACCTTCCGGCTTGTGAATATCAGCCCAGCTGCGGGTCAGAAGCGTATCTGGAGCATGAACCACAAATGCGGTCAGGCTCCGGTTATATTCACAGATAATTATGTATGCAAGTTCTGCGTGGAAGTCTTTAGGTGGAAGTCCAACTGCCTCGGACAGGTCGATAACGGCCAGAGCATTGCCACGAAAATCGAGGGCACCCTTGACGGCCGGATGTGAATTCGGAATTCGGTCAATCCTGCGGGGGCACTCCAGAATTTCAATAATTTTAAAAACATTGATACCATACAGCTGATTATCCGTCAGACGAAATGTCAGCATCTCCATCTGATTTGTCTGAGAAAGGTTTGAACGTTGCAGCGCTTCGTCAAGTGATGATGCCATGTGAACCTCCGGGGTAATACTTCAATTACACAATCGCAGCACTTCAAACGCAATATTCTGCAGCGGCATGATTTTGTGGACTCCACCCAGCTTGACCGCTTCGTGCGGCATACCGTAGACCACACAACTGGCCTCGTCCTGTGCTATGGTGATGGCACCGGCATCAAACATCTCTTTCATGCCATGTGCTCCATCATCTCCCATTCCGGTCATGATGACACCGACAGCATTTTTTCCGGCGTAGCGGGCAGCAGAACGAAACAGCACGTCCACCGACGGGCGGTGGCGTGAAACCAGCGGGCCATCCTTGATTTCGACATAGTAGCGGGCACCGCTCCTCTTGAGAAGCATGTGATGATTACCAGGAGCGATCAGCGCCCTTCCCCGTACCACAGTGTCATTATCCTGAGCTTCCTTGACCGTCACGCGGCAGATGGAGTCGAGTCTTTTGGCAAATGCAGCGGTAAAGTTTTCCGGCATATGCTGAACAATGACAATGCCGGGGGTATCCTCCGGGAGCATTTCCAGAAAAACCCTGAGGGCCTCGGTCCCACCGGTTGACGCTCCTACGACAACAACCTTCTCGGTAGTCTGTATCATGGCTTTCGTGTTGGGTTTTTCCATGATGACATCGGCGCTGTACTTGGGCGATATTTCCTTCATGGTGCGCATTGCCTTCATCGGACCAAGCCTGGCCGAAGCGGCACCTTTAACCGCATCACAAATTCGTACCCGCGATTCTTCAATAAACTGTTTGGTGCCCATCCGCGGCTTGGTGATGATATCAACGGCACCATATTCAAGCGCTTTGAGTGCTGTCTCATTGCCTCGTTCGGTAAGACTCGAGCACATGACCACCGGAATCGGATGCTGGCTCATCAACTTCTGCAGAAAGGTGATCCCATCCATACGCGGCATTTCAACATCAAGTGTGATTACATCCGGAACAATGGTTTTCAGACGTTCCGCTGCCAAAATCGGGTCAGCAGCACTGCCGATAACCTCAATATCAGGATCGGAATTGAGGATATCGCACAATGTCTGCCGAACGAGGGCGGAGTCATCAATAACTAGAACGGTAATTTTCTTCATGGTGTCGTATCCTCATCAATGAGATATGTTCCTGAGCGAATGCGACGCACATAGACATCCCCAGTACGTGTACAAAAAAACAGTTTTCGCCCCCTCAGGCCACCAATATCGCGAACTGAGACAGTACACCCAAGCCTTCGCAGTATTTCTTCCGCCTTACAGATATTCTGATCGCCGATAGCAGGTTTTAATAAATTATTCTCTCCAACCTTCAGCACCTGTGCTCCGCCGAACAGCTTTACCACCAGATCGCTTCCCGCGCCGTACTCTACAGTTTTTTCGTATATATGCTGCAGTGCCGTATCTACATAGCGAAGATCGCAATCACGTCCGATATTTTCCGGCAACATGGCATGACACATCGCCCCAATACCGCTAGAGGCAGAATACATGGTCACAGCCACGCAAGAACCGAGCACGGTTGAAACAAGCACCGGAATTCGGCTTATCAGAACCTCGCCCGGCTTGAGATATATATTGCGCGTATGAGAAGCAATCAGCTCTTTCATAAATTCAGGCAAGAACGTTCACAGTTCACTATTTTCGGTACACCGTTGAAGCAACCGCCTTGAAATCAACATCCAGTCCACTTAATGTTTCCGAATGCCCGATGAACAGATACCCTCCCGGTCGCAACTGTTTATGGAACTTTCTCATTAGAGTTTGCTGAGTCGGCTTATCAAAATAAATGACGACATTGCGACAAAAAATGATGTCCATTTTTTCGGTAATTCCGAGATCATCATCCATGAAGTTGATCCGCTTGAACGTGATTAGAGAGCGAAGTTCCGGTGAAATTCGCACCAGAGCTTTCGATTTTTCACGACTGCGCATCAGGTATTTTTTCTTCAGGTTCAAAGGGATTGGGTCTGTACGCTCCTCAGGATAGATGCCCGTTCTGGCTGTCTGTAAAACCTGGGTACAGATATCAGAGGCAGTAATGGCGACCTTAAAATCGGGACGACCGGCAGAGAACTCGGACAGCACCATTGCCAGGGTATATGGTTCTTCACCGGTTGAGCAACCTGCACTCCAGATACGTACCGGGTCTCGATTGATATCACCCCGTGCCTGAAGGATCGCAGGCAGCGCTGTCTTGACCATGAAGTCAAAATGGCCCGGTTCGCGGAAGAAATCAGTTTTATTGGTGGTCACGACATCAATCAGGTGAATTAATTCCGTCATTCGCCCTTCCTGACTGAATACGTATTCGCTGTATTCCTCAAACGAGGTAATGGCATTTGCCTTGAGGCGTTTCTGCAGACGAGCCTCAAGCATGGTTTTTTTTGCGGGGGGCATCTTAATGCCGGCATGATCGTAAATAAGAGTGCTGAATTTTTGAAAAGCCTGATCCGTCAGGGTTGCCGGCAGACGGGGGTTCATGTTGTCGCGAGGAGATGCCACCTGTCAGTCCTTTTGATCTATAAGTAATCTTACGCTAAAACAGGCTGGTGCTCCGATCCTATTCTCAGAGGTGATTCTACGCGCTCACGCCACTCTTGAGCCGCATGCATACTATGCAACAGCCCCCAAACTGCCACGCCGGTTTATTGTTTATTCCGTCAAAACTTTTCAAATTCATCATCCAGACGATCGGGACCTGCGGTTCCGAGTTCAAGGTGAATTCCACCGCCTGGAGATCGTTTAACCGGTGCAGATTTTGATTTTGCGCCCACATGGGTTATCTGATCACGACTTCCCTGTCTTGCAACCTGCCGACGTGACGCACGGGCATGATTACCCCCGTCAATCTTGAAAAATGAAACCGCATCACTCAACTGTTCAGCCTGGCTGGAGAGCTCCTCCGATGTGGATGCCATCTCTTCCGAAGCGGAAGCGTTCTGTTGAATAACCTGGTCAAGCTGCTGAATCGCTTTGTTAATCTGCTCGGCTCCCGTATCCTGCTCTTTACTCGAAGCGGTAATTTCCTGTACCAATTCTGCTGTTTTCTGAATATCCGGTACCATTTTAGTCAACATATCACCGGCCTGCTCGGCTATCGCGACACTTCGAGAAGAAAGTTCCGATATCTCACCAGCAGCAGACTGGCTTCGTTCAGCCAGCTTTCTGACTTCGGATGCAACTACGGCAAACCCTTTGCCATGCTCACCGGCACGGGCCGCCTCAATGGCGGCATTGAGGGCCAACAGGTTGGTCTGACGGGCAATTTCCTCAACAATACAGATTTTGGTTGCAATTTCTTTCATGGCTACTACCGTCTCTACTACGGACTTACCGCCTTCACGGGCATCAACAGAGCTCTTGATGGAAATTTTTTCAGTCTGCATGGCATTATCCGTATTCTGGCGGATACTGGAAGCCATCTCTTCCATACTGGAAGAAATTTCTTCGGCACTGGCAGCCTGTTCCGTGGCTCCCTGGGACATCTGCTGTGCGGTGGCAGAGAGTTGTTGACTGCCGGACGCAACATTGTCCGAAGCAGACATGACATCACCGATCACATGCCTGAGTTTATCAACCATGTCAGCGATGGCAGCCATCATCATGCCGGTCTCATCCTTTGATTTCGACTCAACCTTGATGGTCAGATCTCCCCGGGCCAGAGAATTGGCTACGCTCACCGCTTCGTTAATCGGCCTGACAATACCGCGCGTCAGGAATATTGCCACACCGATTGCGAACAGAAGTGCACCGGCAGCGATACCCATCATCGAGTTTCGGGCACTTTTATATTCGGCAACGGCCTCTGCATAGCGTATCTTATTCCGTTCCGCGTTGTGGTCGGTCAACTTGTCAATTGCATCCAGAATTGCACGAACAGCCGGTCGGGCATCCTTATTAAGGATGGTCGTAGATTCTCCGGTCTGACCGGCGAGTGCCAGTTCGACAACCCTGTTGTTGATAGGACGGGCCTTTTCGAGATACTCCTTTATTTGTCTGATGAGCTCATGAGCTTTCGTATCCTCCTTGGAAGTCATTTCATCGTTCTTCTTGGAGGCCTCATTATATTTTTCACGATACGCACTGATCCGTTTGACATATTCCTGACGCTTCTCAATGTTGCTGTCGAGCAGGATATTCCTTATTTGTATTGATATTTCGGCAACCTGGGTATGCATTTCGTTACACAGGTCAATGCGTACATTATTAACATTGACTATTCGGTCCAGTTTACTCTGGATATTGGCCATGCTGTTCATGCCAGTCCACACCAGCACTATCATCAGCAACAGCACTACCCCGAATCCTAATGTCATCCTTTTGCCGATATTCATGTTTGTGAACATTCTCCCCTCCTGAAGTTGCAGATGATTTTGTTCTTATGCGACAGAATGTTCCAGCTTTTCGACTGCCTGCAGCAGCACCCCCATATCCAGAATCAGCGCAACCGTACCGTCGCCGAGAATGGTGGCTCCGGAAACACCTTTCACGTCACGGTACATTTTACCCAGGGATTTGATGACTGTCTGGTGTTCGCCAACAACGTGATCGACCACGAAACCAACTTTAGAGCCATGTATGTCGGCAATGACAATCTGCTCGATTTCGGGACGATTATCAGTAATTTCAAAGTGCTGCCGCAGCGGGATGTACGGAATAATGGCTCCGCGCACATTCGCAAGGTTGCGCCCATGGGAATTCTTAATATCTTCACTGGTCAACTCAACACATTCTTCAACCGAGGCAAGCGGCAGCACGAAATGATCCTTACCGATTTTTACCAGCAGACTGTCGATGATCGCAAGGGTCAACGGGATTTTGAGGGTGATGGTCGTACCGCTGCCGCGGACGCTGTCAACTCCGATCGATCCACGCAGGCCGTCTATTCCACGCTTGACAACATCCATCCCTACCCCGCGACCGGACACACTGGTTATTTTCTCTGCTGTCGAGAAGCCGGGGGCAAAAATCTGCGCATATATCTCTTTGTCGGGAACGTCGACTGTTGCCGAGATAAGTCCTCTTTCAATCGCTTTGGCTCGAATTCGGTCACGATCCAGACCTGCACCGTCATCCCGGATGGTAACAAGGACAGAGTCACCGGAGTGTTCAGCTCCAAGGTACACGGTACCGTGTGCCGGTTTACCGGCAGCTTTGCGTACATCTGGCATTTCTATGCCATGGTCGATACTGTTTCTTATGATATGTACCAATGGATCGTTCAACTTTTCTATGACTGTTTTGTCCAGTTCGGTTTCGGCACCAAAGGTTTCCATCTCGATCTCTTTACCCAGTTCGCTGGAGAGGTCACGTACCAGACGTTTAAACTTGCTGAAAGTACTACCGATCGGCAGCATACGGATATTGAGAGCGGTATCGCGCAACTCGTTGGTGAGCCGCTCAACCTCCTCTGATATGGCAATAAAGGTAGCGTCACCTCCAGCCATGGACACCTGGGAAAGATGTGCCTGCACCGTAACCATCTCTCCGACAAGGTTGATCAACTGGTCCAGGCGTTCCGCCGGGACACGGATACTTGCGGCAGCCTCTTGGGGCGGTGCCTCAGCACGCTCTTTACGGACACTTTTGACGTGCTGCTGTTCGACCAGGGCTGACTGGACTTTTTCCGGCGAGACGATGCCCTGTTCAACCAGCAGCTCTCCGAAGCGTTTCTGGAGCATCAACACTTTCTGCATCTCAACCGGCGACAGGTCTCCCCGTTCAACGAGAATATCTCCCAGCTTTTTGTATCCTTCTTCGCGATCAATCAAACCGGATTTATCAATGAGATCTATTTTTATATCACAGTCGTCCTCGACAAAGATGAAGACATCTTTAATGGCATCTTCACCTCGGGTAGTTGTAAGGATGATATCCCAGTAGATGTAACAGTTTTCACCCACCAGCCGGTCCAATGGAGGTATTTCGTCAAACTGGGCAACAACGTGGGCGGTACCAAGATCACGAAGTTCGTTAATCAGTGACAGTGGATTGGTTCCACACATGAGGAGGTTGGTGGCGGGACGAAAGCGGATGCGCCAGGTGCTCTCATTTGCCAGCTCTTCCTCTGATACTTCAGGAAGATGAATGGCGGGGACTTCATTTGACATCTTGTGCGGCATTTCAAGTTTCGGTATCAACTGGTGGAGTCCTGCAATGATTTCGTCACCGTCAGTTCGGTCTACGTCTTCACCGATCTGGCAGCCGAGCAGATATGATATGTGGTCCCGGGATTTTAGTGTAAGGTCAAGGAGGCGCTTCGTGACAGACATTTTGCCATTGCGCACCATATCAAAAACGGTCTCTACTTCGTGGGTGAATGTGGCTATTTCGTCAAAGCCGAACATGGCTCCGGAACCCTTGATAGTATGCATTGCACGAAACACACGGTTGATAAGATCGTTGTCATCTGGAGTTTCTTCCAAATCGAGCAGAGATGTTTCCAACTCGGCCAACAGTTCACCAGCTTCTTCGCGATAGGTTGCAATGGCTTCTTCCATCATAGCTAATTCCCCTGAATTCAATTTGAATTTTGAATTTCACAATCCGGTTTCAATTCATAATTCAATATCAATATTCCATCGCTGACCCTACCCCAGAACCTTTTTGACAACCGCTATCAGCTGTTCAGGTTTGAAAGGTTTTACGATCCAACCGGTGGCACCTGCCGCTTTACCTTCGGCTTTTTTGGTATCGTTAGATTCTGTTGTCAGCATGACTATCGGAATGAATTTATTAAGAGTTCCGGCACGGACACCTTTAATCAGGCCGATGCCATCCATATTGGGCATATTCAAATCCGTCAGCAGCATATCGACTTTCTGGGTACTCAGTTTATTGAGTGCGTCACGACCATCAACCGCCTCGACGACGTCATAGCCGTTCTGCTTCAGAGTAAATGCCACCATTTGCCGGACACTGGCCGAATCATCGGCAGACATGATTAATTTTGCCATGAGTTACTACCTCCAAACCAGATGCATAGAGAGTCGTTATTATGCTTGCATGCAGCGTTACGTTCGGCACCGCTGCTGGCAATAATATCTGTGAGCGCCTGTGGCTGCGGGCCGTGGTAGGAAAATTTCTTCCCGCTCTGCGCTGCGCTCTTGCACGCGGAGCAGAGCACTTGTACGCCGGTGATGTCGATCTCGACCGCCGGATCAAATTCCACCGCGACGACCTGTGATGCCTCGAATGCTTCGCTGATACATCGCGAGAATTCTGCCGCACATTCTATCGTCAGGCGGTCTCCACTGGTAATGACCATTTGACCATCCTCACGGACCGAACAGTTACATGACATGGTGCCCCCTGTTAAAACAGATCAAAATTATCTCCAAATTCAGAATCATCCGGTGTACTGTTCTTTTTTGCTGCCTGAACGGAAAGCGGGCTATGTCCCCCGCGCTTTCTGGCAATGGCCTCGTGGATGTGGCGCTCACTCTCCATGGTGTAATGCTCTTCCATATGCCGCAGATTCTCCTTAAACTCACTGCTGGCAGGTTCAATCTGACGCGACTCGGCAACAATCAATTCAAGGTCAGCAAGAACCTCATCTGACATGGCCTTTGTGCGTTCATGAACATCAACGCTGGAGGTGGCCTGTTCAACGTCCTCCGTCAGACTGAAAACCCGCTCATTCAAGCCGGTCAGTACCGAATGCATCTCCGCATTCATATCAGCCATGGAACTCAGAATTCCCGCCAGCTCATCCTGCATTGTTGATATACGGGATCCCAGTTGATCTTCTTCGTTTTCTGAGTCAGCCAGCAAATGCTCCGTCACACCATGTATGTTGGTCAGGGTGGTGGCAACTGAATCAGTCTGCCGAACGGCTTCATCCGAAAGTCGTTTGATCGCTTCTGCAAGAACTCCCAGAGCGGCCCCCTCCGGACCGGTAAGCGCCGCCTTTATTTGCGAATTGAGGGCTATCAGCTCAATTTCTGATCCAATTGCTTCAATATCGTTAACAAAGACAGCAATTTCGTCAATCGTTTGAGCCACGACTCTCATTGCTGCAGACATATTCTGACCGGCCTTGGCACATGAAGTCAGTACAGATGTGACGGCAGACATTCCCTGACTCATTATCTCCACAAACGAAGAGCCGGTCGAGTCCGTCGAACCGGTAATCGTGGTGGTATCCTGTGCTACTACGGATTGCTTGCGCGCAACCTCACGAAGGTTATCAATGATCGTACAGACAGCCGTGTACAGCTCGCCTGAAGCAAAGCGGAGCTGCGCTTCCTGAAGTTCGCAGACATCGCCGACTTCGACAATCACTCTGCGCACGTGACTGTTCTCAGCCTCAGAGGCGTTTACACCGGCCAACTCAATTGAAAGTCGTTCTAGAGCTTCTACAACGTGTTCAAGCTGCTGCCGCGTCATGTCATGCATCTGCATGGAGGAAACTACTTCACTTATACTGTCCGTGACCTCGGCAGATATGGCTGAAACGGTACTGCCGAACACAGTACAGCGTTCGTTGACCGCAACAAGCTCCGTTAGGTTTGCCGCCGTGTCTTTCAGCGTTGCCGAAACGAGTACATCCTCTTCAGCCTCTTTCGAGCGGACATCGGCTAGATTATTGGTGATCAGCGTCGCCAGCAGTTGTTGATGGGCCATAATTACCGATGATTTCTCATTGACCTGATGTGAAAGTTTCTCCACGTCCATAGCCAGATTGACAAAGCCGCTGCCAAGTTCGCCCAGTCGAGCACTTTCGATCTTGGTGGAAATACTCAGCATACGGAGCGATTTGTTCATCTTTTGAAAACCATTCATCGGCTCTGAAAGCTGATTCAGAAGGTTCTGAACCTGCTGCATGGTGTTGCAGCTCTGGCTGCTGCGCGCACGCGAGTTGGCAAGATACTCCTCCATATCCGACATCATCTGCTGCAACCGTAAAGGCAGAGACCCGACCGTATCACCGGATACTACCGAAACCAATTGGCTGGCCATTCCTGAGATATCTGCCGAGCGCTGATAAAAAGACTGCAGCTGGGATCCGATCTGCAAGAACTCATTTTCTGTGGTACCGGCCATACGGCGCAGCGTTTCAATTGCGGGATCAATACGGGTGCGCCATACATTCAGTTGTCCATCTATCTCAACCTGAGTTGTCGTGTGTAATTCCATGAATGGGTACCTATGGTATCAGTTTGAGCTTGCGCAACTCACTTGCAAGTTTGTGTCTACTGAGGGGTTTGACAATGTAGGCATCCGCCTCACATTCGTTAAATGATCTTATAACGGTGAGGGGGTCATCCAGGGCCGTCGTCATGATAGCCTTGACCGCCAGATTATGGGGAATCCCCATCTTGCGTTCCAGCGTACGTATGCACTGCAACGCCTCCAGACCATCGACGTCCGGCATCATTATGTCCAGAAAAACCGCACTATAGGGGCACTTCGATTCATGGGCCAGTATGAAGGAATCTATCGCTTCCTGGCCGTCAACGGCAATATCACAGTCAAAATAAGGCGAAAGCAATTCTTTCAGAATGCGGCGGGACAACAAATGATCTTCAGCTATGAGGCATTTCACTGGCGCTCTCCCTTTACTACGGAGTGTTCATCCTAAAGGCTACTTTGAAACAACTGCCGCCAGACGCGACATGTTCTGCCCACACTTTTCCATTCAGCAGCAAGGCATTCTGATGAGCAATCGCAAGCCCGAGTCCAACCCCTTCGTGCCGGCGGTTCAAAGATCCATCCCCCTGCACAAACGGTTCGAATATCCGCTCCAGCATACCATCCGGAATTCCGATTCCACTGTCGGTTATTGCGCAGAGAATCATGTCTTCTTCTGAATCGGAACTGAAGCGCGACGCCTCGAGCAACACAGCTCCCTGCCGGGTAAACTTGAGCGCATTGCCAAGCAGGATATCCAGCAGACGGCGGAGTTTGTCCCTGTCAGTCCAGATTTGATCGGGCAGATCATCGGCGATACATAACGAGAGCGCGACCTTTTTCCGCGTAAATGCCGGCTGATGTTCATCAATAATTGAGTAGAGAAGGTTTCTGAAATTAAGCAGGTCGTGAAGGGGAGCACCATTCAACTGAGTGTTCAGATCCTGAAACGACAGAAGCTGGTTAATCATAGTCATCATATTATCCGCTGATTGTCGTGCCATGGCCAAATATTCAGCCCCGACCCCGACCAGACCTTCTTCAGATAAAAGATCAAGTGCGCCAATGACGCCATTCATCGGGGTGCGCATTTCATGAGAAATGGTCGACATAAATGTATTCTTGTCTGCATCAGCCTTCTGAAGTGCTGCTCTGGCAAAGTCCAGCTCTGCCATGGATTCCTTTAACTCAGCAGTTCTTCTGGCCACGGCGGCTTCCAGCTCATTGCGATGGTTTTTTTCCATCTGCTGCATATTCCGGTATTTGACCGCCCTCAGTATTACTTTGCACAAAAAATCCAGATCGAAAGGCTTATAAATAAAGTCAAAGGCACCGTTTTTGATGGCGTCGACAGCCATCTGCAATTGGGCATGTCCCGTCATGAGAATGACCGGCAGATCGGGCCAGGAGTCGTGAACCCGCCCTAAAAAGGCAACGCCATCTTCACCCGGCATCATGATATCGCTGATAACGGCGTCAAACGTCTCAACAACCAGCAATTTGCAGGCCTCGACCGCATTTTCCGCACAGGTGACACGAAAATTGATTTTCTGCAGACAGAGCGACACCATGGTGCGAATTTCCGGTTCATCATCCACAACCAGAATGTGGGCAATCGACTGTCCTGCTGATGGTGTTAATTCTGACATGTCAGCATCCTGAAGGGATTGGGTCACTTAAAATCTTTTTTCGTTGAAATAACGAAATCCTTCTGGGCAGCATCTTTCTGGTGGCAACCAAAACAGGTCGTTACAGGGTCAAGGCTGCTCAGCTTTCCATCGGCGCCGAATCCGGCAAATAGCCACCCACCTGAGGATGTCTGGCGCCTGTCTTTCTGCATCAGCACAATCATATTTTTTGAACCGTCGACTGCAGGATTATCCTTAATGTTGAAAAATTCGACAACAATGCGGCTTCCCTCGGGAAACTTATTACCAGCCTGATACCCGCTCTGCGCTTTCTTGTCGGCATAGATGTAGTGAATACCGTAGAAAAGTGAGCTTTTATCGGTAACAACCTTGCGCTCACTTTTTTTCCACGCGCTATATCCTTTGGGAAGTGCAGGGGGCGCTGCTTCGGAAATTGCAGCAGAAAGAAGTATGAACAATGCAGAAATGAGGGCAACTATAGAATTCATGAGGTAGCTCCATCCGTTTTTTTGTTGGATTGCACTATATCATGTATCGCTTTTTTGTCACCCACCGAAGTAGCGACAGAAACGGAATCCGGCTGTATCTTGCCGGCATTACCATGCAACTGATCCGGTGAGTTGCTGACACGCATCAGTTTATCCGACAGACTTGCTGCACGTTCTGCCGATTTTCGAATCAAAGATACATAGTGCAGCAGCTCACTATTTGTAGCTTCATCCTTATCAATCAGTGAGCACGCCCCCATGACCGTCGTCAAGATGTTGTTGAAATCGTCCGCCATCCCGCTCGCTAATTCGGCCATTGAATCCGGCGTATCAGAAGCGGGAATGACGGGAGTTTTATTAAGCTTAATGCGGATTTTTTTCATAGGAAGAGCTTCCCACAGTTGTCTAAGCCATTATTCCAGGGGACAGACGTTCTCATCTATCCGGAAATATGAAATCACAATTCAGATAACCGCTCTCAGAATTTCTCGAATTCATCATCCATGTGGTCCGGACCGGCCTGTCCCAGTTGCAGGTTTATGCCGCCGCCGGATGTGCGTTTGTTTGGTGCCGGAGCGCTTTTTGCGTGGGCGATTTGCACTTTCTTCGCAGGCTTACGGGTGTTTCCAGCCGATTGGCGGCGGGCCTGATTACCGATATTGAAGAAACTGATAGAATCCTGCAGCTGTTCAGCCTGACTTGACAGCTCTTCTGATGTGGAAGCCATTTCCTCCGAGGCGGAAGCGTTCTGCTGAATGACCTGATCAAGCTGCTGAATTGCCTTGTTGATCTGCTCGGCACCGGTATCCTGCTCCTTGCTGGAAGCGGTGATTTCCTGCACCAGTTCGGATGTCTTCTGGATGTCCGGTACCATTTTAGTCAGCATCTCTCCTGCCTGTTCGGCAATAGCGACACTGCGGGTAGAAAGACCCGATATCTCTCCGGCTGCAGATTGACTCCGCTCGGCAAGTTTTCTGACTTCGGAAGCAACGACGGCAAAACCCTTACCGTGTTCACCGGCACGGGCAGCTTCAATAGCGGCATTCAGTGCCAGCAGGTTGGTTTGACGCGCAATCTCTTCAATGATGGAAATTTTGGTGGCGATTTCCTTCATGGCTGCAACTGTCTCGACAACCGCTTTTCCGCCATCTTTGGCATCAACGGAGCTCTTGATGGATATTTTTTCGGTCTGCATGGCGTTATCGGTATTCTGACGGATACTGGAAGCCATCTCTTCCATACTGGATGAGATTTCTTCTGCAGATGCAGCCTGCTCAGTGGCACCTTGAGACATCTGCTGGGCAGTGGCGGAAAGTTCCTGACTGCCGGAGGCAACATTGTCAGCAGCTGCAGTCACTTCACCAACGATGCTGCTCAACTTGGCCACCATTTCATTTAAGGCTAAAGCCAACTGGCCTATTTCATCTTTCTGATCAAGGTCGATTTTCTGGGTAAGGTCACCGGATGCAACCGCCTGAGCAAAGAGGACCCCTTTTCGCAGCGGGTTGCTGATGATGTTGGAAATGAAGAAACCAAAAAGAATCGCAATGAGCACTCCTGCAACGACCAGACTGATCATTAACTTTGTTGCAGTATTTGCCAGCGCAGTGTTGCTATCGGACGTTTCCTTGCCTATTTTAAGTTTTGAATCAACAAGTTTTTCTATGGCATCCTGTTCATCCTTTGATGCCTTGGCACCATCACCCTGCATTAACGCAACTGCTTCTTTATCCTGATTATTCATTGCAAACTGAATCATTTTATCGATCATAGGCCCATAGACCGTGCGCGCCGTCTTGAAATCAGCAAATTGTTTACGACCTTCGTCCGTAAGGATCGTTTTCTCAAATTCAGTACCAACCTTGTCGATCTGCTCTCGTAATTCCTTAATTCTTCCTGCAAATTTTTTTCTATCTTCCGAGTTAGTCGCATACACTACATCACGTACATTTACCCGCATCCGCTGAAAGGAGACTGAAATATCCTGTAACTGCCCCAATGGCACGGTCACATTATCGTAAAGCTTGCCATCGGCAGTTTCGATGACTTTTATTTCGCGGACGCCGATTGTTCCGATAATTCCAGCTATTAATGCCACAATAATAAATGCCGACAACAGTTTCACGCTGATCTTGAGATTGTAATACCAACTCATAATGCCTCCCCTTTTGTTGCAGTTATTTTTAACACATATAGTCTGCACCAGTTAATCAACCTTCTGTACCGCTGCAAGTTCAACCGATGAAAACACCTTGTCGATATCCAGAATCATAACGAAGCGGCCATCATGTTTTCCCATGCCCCTGATGAATTCCGTGTCAAGATGCGTACCGATATGCGGTGCCGCCTCGATCTGGGCCGGCTCCATCTCGATAACTTCCTGCACGCTGTCTGCCAGTGCCCCAAGGACGGTATTCTCACCATCCATAGCCACCTCGACTACAATGATGCAGGTGTTGACGGTCTGGGCGGTTTCGGGCATGCCGAATTTCAACCGCAGGTCGATGACCGGCACGACGCAGCCACGCAGGTTGATAACCCCACGCATGAAATCCGGAACCTGAGGAACTTTCGTGATGCTCGGCATTTCCAATATTTCCCGTACCCTGGCCACATCAACAGCAAATACCTCGTCGGCCAGCGTAAAGGTAAGATACTGGGTTGTTTGTAGCTCTTCGGCCATGTGAATCCCCCCCTCTACATTGTTGATATAAACGAATGTACTACCTGACTACATCATTTGTGCCAATAATTAAGGGTAAATCATAATGAGAGGGTAAAGGGTTATGTTGAGCGGAGATACGTCGATGAAAGTGAATTGTTTGAGGGTGCGAACGTCGGAAGTGGATGTAACATGGTACACATAAATAATTACATGTTACAGCGTAAGAGCAGTATTTGTTACACTATTTGTTATTGTTCGTTTTTATTCTGCTGTGATATGCGGCACCAGCGACCACTTATGTACTCCTTTGAAGGCCGACTCTTCTATCTCAATGACATTTTCTGTTCACGAATAAACGCCATCTCGATGTCTGATGCTCTGACATTCAGGTTGGTCATTGGCAGAAAACGAAGGCCTCCTTCGATACTGTTTTCGATGATGCTGTGCGGTCCATCCATCTGCTCAACGATTGTTTCTGTAACACTCCCAAGGGTTAGCTGCACATTTTCATACAGCACTGCCTTTGAGTTTATTTTGGCATTGGCAACGTCATTCGCTTTACTCCGGATATCCATAATACTGTTGGTCAAGGCGGCGACCGTTTTTCGCAAGTCTGTAATTTCTGACAGAGACTGAGTCTGCTTGATAATTTCCTGAACTTCACTCAATGATTCGAAGAGATTCTCCAGCAATTCAACGTCGCGAAAATCGACGCCGGCATGGAGTTTTGTGTGTTGTGATGATGCTGAACCGAGTTTCTTTGCCTCTATGCCACCAAGGGCAATGTATGTACCACCTGAGATGGCACCTTTGTCTACGATAATCCTACCTAATGTTTTGATGGTACTGTTATGGATTTCAACACCCACTATCACATCACCAGCACACTCGACAGTCACATCGTGAATAAAATTTGCCCTGAGTGTACCTCCGCACTTGATGGTTCCCTTGCATTGGCCATCAATGCCACAAAATGTAATATCACCATCACTTACAATGGAAGAAACACCAATATTGCCGGAGACCGTTAATCCCTTTGACGCGGTAATATTAAAGTTATCGAGCACATCGCCGCGCACTTCGACAACACCTTTGAAATTAAGCGAACCGATGCGGAAATTGACATCTCCCTTTACAACATATTCTTCCTCAACTGAGATCTCACCGCCAGACTGGCAGAATCGACCGGTAGCAGCGGCGACAAGCAACGTTCCGTTATCCTTGACCAGAATATTCTTGCCGATTTTGTAATTCAACGCTTTCCCCGGGTGGGTCGGCACAGCCAGCCCCGTAATGTCCCGACCGGGAGTGCCGGGTTCAGCAGGAATGATCCGGCCGATCTCATCTCCACTGGAAACATTGATAAAGGTCTGCACTATATGCATATCAACATCGCTATCGTCTTTTTCAGAACTATGCACTGAGGTTGAAGACTGCATACAGTAGTCTATATATTCGTCCGCCCCATTCACCGGAGGGATTCCGGCAGCAAGTAGCACATCAACCTGCTGCTGTCCGGCTGCAGCCTTGGCTGCAAAGTCATCGAAGGCATTCTGATCGATCCCTTCCCGTACATTGTACTGTTTTAGGAAGGCTGCCAGTTCAACCCCGGTCATCATGGAACCCTGCTCATTCGGCACATAGCTGCACAGGCACTCAAGCCGATTATCCGGTATTTTCAAATACAGGCTGTAACCGAGCTTTTTAACCTGGATACCTCCAATAACTGGCGTTGCAGCAGGTTGGGCAACCTGGTTTTGATCCGTCATGACGTTCTCCTTGATAGTAGGCCACTCGCTGACATTAAATATGCCTCTTAGCAGCACACACGTAAGCGTCAGTCTGCCGCCCCCAATTGACGATACAGCGTCATACGACTGATACCAAGCAACCGGGCGGCACGGGCCTTATTACCACCGGAAGCAGAAAGTGCATCGGCAAGGGATAATTTAGGGGTGGAAACAGAGCTTGATGAAGGCGAATTACTTGCATTTACAACCGGTTGCGATTTGCCGTGCAACAGATCCAATGGAAGATCATTGACCGTAATTATAGGTGTTTTGCAGAGGATACAGGCATGTTCAAGTGCATGTTCCAACTCGCGAACATTGCCGGGCCAGTCATATTCACGAAAAATGGTCATAACATCATCCGAGACGGCGGTTACCGAGGTAGAAAGTTTCTTGTTGAAGATGGATAGAAAATGTGCAACAAGCAGATCCAGATCTTCACGACGTTCACGCAAAGAGGGCAGATCGAGTCGCACCACGTTCAGGCGGTAGTACAGGTCCTGACGGAATGTTCCCTGCCGGACCTTTTCAGCAAGACTCTGATTGGTGGCAGCAACGATACGCACATCAACCTTGATGGTTGTGGATTCTCCCACCCGTTCAAATTCACTCTCTTGCAGTACACGCAGGAGTCGCATCTATATGGCAGGTGACACATCGCCGATTTCGTCGAGAAAGAGCGTTCCGCCGTGGGCTTTCTGAAAGCGGCCAATTTTATCAGATATTGCACCAGTAAAGGCCCCGCGCACGTGTCCAAAAAGTTCACTTTCCAGTAGATGCTCTGACAGAGCCGAACAGTTGACCTTTACAAACGGCTTATGCCCCCGGGAGCCGCTACAATGAAGCGCCGCCGCAACAAGTTCCTTTCCGGTACCACTCTCTCCGTTAATAAGGACAGTTGTTGGAACATCAGCAAGCGACTCAATCAGACTGTAGACCCGCTGCATCGGCGCGGAAGCACCGACAATACCATGAAACCTCCCCAGTCGCAGTATTGAACGTTCAAGATCAACCAACTGAGTTTCATCGCGAATAACAGCCACCGCTCCACTTGCGGTTCCATCCGATTCAACCACCGGTGTGGCTGTTACACTGACGATTCTGACTTTACCGGTCCCGGATCGGCACTCGATACGTGTAAGTTCGCGGGTAGCATTGTCTTTAAGCGCCTCCATAAGCGCAACTCTGCACTCCCCTCCGCACCCCAGCTGTATCTCGCTAGCATCGCTTTCAATAAGGTCTTTATGATAGCCACAGGTTCTCTCCGCCATTGAATTAAACTGCGCCAGACGCCCATGTTGATCAACCATGACGATACTGTCCGTAACCGTCCGGAATATAGCGTCCAGGTTTGCACGGTAGCGCTCACGTTCATCATTCAAAGTTTTGCTGCTTAAGGCATGGCGCGTTACCGCAATCAGCGTCTCATAGCGGATCGGCTTGGTGATATAATCAAAGGCCCCGAGCCTCACGGCCTCAGCAGCCGACTCTATCTGGGGACACCCCGTAAACATGATTACCTGCGTAGACGGAGATGCCAGTTTTATATCCCGTAACAGGTCAAGTCCATTCTCATTGGCAAGCATAATATCCACGAAGGCTACATCAAAGTGAAAGGCACCAATCAACTTCGCTGCGTCACCAAGACAGGCAGCCGACTCCACCTGATATCCCTCTTTTTTTAAAAGCATTCCGAGAGTGAAGCAGACGCCCTCATTATCGTCGACAAGCAGTATACGTCCTTGCAGCTTCTGTATCGACTTTGGTATCACCGTTCCTCCCCTACCATCGCATATGTAACGTATGTAACACCCTCGGAATAATAGTACAAATTTGTGACTGCGCAAGGATTATATAATGTATTGTCGGCAACATTATTGACCTGATCTTCAGAGTAGGGTACTTTACCCGGCAGACAGGCAGAATAAGGAAAGGATTATCCGTTATGCACCGTCCATCCTGGGATCAGTATTTTATGGACATTACCCGCCTGGTGGCAACCCGTTCATCATGCATGCGGCGGCAGGTAGGAGCGTTGCTGGTCAAGGATCGCAATATCCTGGCAACAGGCTACAACGGTGTACCGTCCGGAATAACCCACTGCGATGCAGTCGGCTGCCTGCGAGAACGGCTTAAAGTCCCATCCGGAGAACGCCACGAACTCTGCCGGGGACTGCATGCCGAGCAAAACGCCATCATACAGGCGGCAAAACATGGCACCAATATTGATGGTGCAACTCTGTACTGCACAACCATGCCGTGCATTATCTGTACAAAAATGATCATCAATGCCGGCATCAGCAAAGTAATTTATGGTGAAGGGTATGCGGATGAACTTGCTCGTGAAATGATCAGCGAAGCGGCTATTGAAGTTGTCCACTTTACCGATCAAGACAACGGGAATACATTATGAAATGCCCCTTCTGCGGCAACCCTGACAGCAAAGTAATCGATTCTCGCCCGGACAAAGGCGGTACTGCTATTCGCCGGCGACGCGAATGCGAAGAGTGCACCAAACGCTTTACCACCCATGAACGGGTGGAAGAGATGCTCCCTCAGGTGTGCAAAAAAGATGGCCGGCGCGAGCCGTTCGACCGTATGAAGATCATCAACGGCATCAAAAAAGCGTGCGAGAAGCGTCCTATCCCGGTGGAAAGCATCGAACATATGGTCGACCGCCTGGAAGCCCGTTTGCAGGAATCAACCGATAAAGAAATTTCCACGACTGCAATCGGCGAACACATAATGAAGGAACTTCACGGTATGGACGAGGTTGCCTATGTTCGCTTCGCTTCGGTCTACCGCTCATTTCGGGATATCGGCGAATTTATGCAGGAGCTGCAGGACCTGCTAAAAAAATAATTCCGCTTTTAGAATGTATAAATTCAGCTTTGAGAAGCTACCATGATTTCCACCGACAGACAGTACATGAAGCGCGCCCTGGCACTGGCCAAAAAAGGGGTTGGCAAGACCTCCCCGAATCCGGCGGTGGGGTGTGTGATCGTCAAAAATGGTGCAATTATCGGCGAGGGGTGGCATAAGCGGGCCGGCGGACACCATGCCGAAGTACATGCACTGGAAATGGCCGGCGGTGCGGCAGAAGGGGCGGATGTCTATGTGACACTGGAGCCCTGCAGCCATACCGGCAGAACACCTCCCTGCAGCGACGCACTTATCAGAGCAGGCATCCGGAGGGTCTTCATCGGTATGAGCGATCCGAATCCCCGGGTCAATGGTTGCGGCGTGCACGCCCTGCAGCAGGCGGGGATTGAAACCTGTGTCGGAGTACTGGAGGATGAGTGCCGTGCGATTAACCACCCCTTCCTCAAATCAATTTCGACCGGCATGCCGTATGTGACGTATAAATGCGCCATGACTCTTGACGGTAAAATTGCGAGCGTCACCGGTGAATCACGCTGGATCAGCAGTGATGCGTCCCGCAAAATAGTACACCGCATGCGGGCTGACAGTGATGCGATCATGGTCGGTGTCGACACTATTCTCGCTGACAATCCTCAGCTGACTGTTCGCCACGTCCGGGGAAAGAATCCACTCAGGATCATCGTTGACAGCCACCTGCGCACCCCCGAGAGTGTCGCGGTATTATCCGGCGACCTGGCACAGGGAACCATAATCGCAACCATTGAATCAAATCCAAAGGTTCATGCGCGTTATATCAGGAGCGGGGCTACCGTACTGGTCTGCAATTCGGAAAATGGCAGAGTTTCATTAGGAGACCTCTGGAAAAAACTCGGCGAACTCGGCGTACAGTCGCTCTTGCTGGAGGGAGGCAGCCATCTGGCCGGAGAAGCTCTCAGGCTTGGATTGATTGACCGGTGCATATTTTTTTATGCTCCCAAAGTGATCGGCAGTGACGGCTTTTCACCCTTTGCAATCACCGGTATAACCGACATGGCACATGCCGTACCTTATCGCACGGTCAGCATGCGTCACGTTGGACCGGACATCATGGTAACTACACACCCGGAGAATCAATGTTCACTGGACTGATTGAAGATACCGGCCGCGTTGCCTCCTTTCTCCGCCGGAGCGAAGCGGGCATACTGGTTGTAGAGACAAGCCTGCCGACGCCGGAAATTGCGATCGGTGACTCGGTAGCGGTCAACGGCGCTTGCCTGACCGTGACGGCCAGAGGCCGCAGCACCTTGACCTTCGATGTGTCTCCGGAAAGTATCTCCCGCACGACGATCGGTACACTTTCCAGCGGCAGTCAGGTCAATCTGGAACGGGCGCTCAAATTAGGCGATCGACTGGGGGGGCATATCGTCAGCGGCCACGTCGACTGCGGGGGACGCCTGATCCGTTCCGAAAACCGCTCCGGCAATTATCAGCTGCAGTTTTCCCTGCCGACAGAACATGTACGATATCTTGTAGAGAAAGGCTCCGTAACAATTGACGGCATCAGCCTGACGGTCAATACCGTTTCACACGACAGCTTCTCGGTAAACATCATCCCCCATACCTATGCAAACACTACACTTGGTCAACTCAGTACCGGCGACCAAGTCAATATTGAAACCGACATAGTCGGCAAGTATGTGGAACGTCTGACGGCCCCCTGGAAGCCCACAGGCGGTCTGAGCATGAAAACACTCGCTGAAAATGGCTTTATTTAATCAAAGAGAGGCTTACCCATGTCAGTAGCAACAATCGAAGCAGCAATTGAAGATATCCGTCAGGGGAAAATGGTTATTCTTGTTGATGATGAAGATCGCGAGAACGAAGGGGACCTGACCCTTGCGGCTGAAGCGGCAACCCCGGAAAATATAAACTTCATGGCAAAATACGGTCGTGGACTAATCTGCCTGACTCTGACACCGGATAAATGTGATGAACTGGGTCTTCGCCCGATGGTGCGTGACAACACATCGCCGTTTGAAACGGCGTTCACCGTATCGATCGAAGCCAAGCATGGTGTAACAACCGGCATTTCAGCTGCGGATCGGGCTCTCACGATTGTAACCGCCGTTGCAGACGGTGCCAGCGCCAAAGATTTGGTCAGTCCCGGACATATATTCCCGCTTAGAGCACGCAAAGGCGGCGTTCTTGTGCGCCTGGGCCAAACTGAAGGCTCCGTCGATCTTGCTCGCCTCGCCGGGTTAAAACCAGCCGGTGTCATCTGTGAAATTATGAATGATGACGGCACCATGGCACGTATGCCGGAGCTGAAGATCTTTGCGAAAGAGCACAATATAAAGATCTGCACAATTGCCGATCTGGTTGCCTATCGACTTAAAAACGAACGATTGGTACGCACAGTCGCAGAAGCACGTCTCCCCTCCTCGTTTGGTGGTGAATGGCGGGCAATCGGCTTTGAAAACGACATCGACAAGCTTGAACATATCGCCCTGGTAAAGGGTGAATTAAAACCGGGCCAACCGATTCTGGTCAGAGTGCACTCGGAATGTCTGACCGGTGATGTGCTCGGCAGCCAGCGCTGCGACTGCGGCGAACAGCTGCACCACGCCATGGAGCAGATAGCGGCGGAAGGAAGCGGGGTGATCCTGTACATGCGTCAGGAAGGACGGGGAATCGGCCTGATCAACAAGCTGAGAGCCTATGAACTTCAGGACAACGGGCGTGACACAGTGGAGGCAAACATAGAACTGGGCTTTAAAGCTGATTTACGCGAGTACGGCATCGGCGCACAGATTTTACTGGCTCTAGGTATCACCAAGATCCGGCTGCTGACCAACAACCCGAAGAAGCTGATCGGTCTGCAGGGATACGGCATCGACATAGTTGATCGCGTCTCAATTGAAACTGAACCGAATGATACCAATCGTGACTACCTTGAAACAAAGCGTGAAAAGATGGGGCATCTGCTGGGGAACCTGTAATGCGAATTCTTCTCCATACCTGCTGCGGCCCATGTGCCCTTTTTCCTTTGCAGCACATGCGTTCAGCCGGTCACCATGTGACCGGCTTTTTCTATAACCATAATATTCATCCCTATCAGGAATATGCGAAACGACGTGACACTGCCATCCAGATGGCGGAGCAGCAGTCAATGCCTCTGATTATGCGTGACGATTATGATCTGGAGGGATTTTTGGCCCACGTCGCCGCCGATCCTGAAGCGCGCTGCAGTTATTGTTATTCATCCCGTTTGCGTGCAACGGCAAAAGCCGCTGCAGAGAGCAACTTCGAAGCATTTACTGCGTCACTGCTTTACAGCAGATACCAAAAACATGACGAAATAAGAAAACTGGGGGAAGAGATCGGAAGTGAATTCGGGGTGACATTTTACTACCAGGATTTCCGGCCAGGCTGGCAGGAAGGAATCCGGCTTTCAAAGGAGCAGGGATTATACCGTCAGCAGTACTGCGGCTGTATCTATAGCGAGAAAGATCGATACCTGCCGAAGTCACCACACAAATGACCGGGTTAGGACAGACACTCATACGGGCAGGGATCATCCTGCTGGTTGTCGGGCTCCTGGTATCCTATGCTCCAAAGCTTCCCACATGGCTGGGTCGGCTACCAGGTGACATATCCTTCAAGCACGGCAGTTTCAGCTTTTATGTTCCTCTCGGGACCTGCCTGCTTCTTTCTGCACTTTTTTCACTGCTCATGTGGATTCTCAGAAAATAGGCAACAAAAAAGCCCGTGTTGCCACGGGCTTTTTTGTTGCTAGTGCGATCAATGTCAATTAAGCATGGATAGCGCTTACGGGGCAGGTATCAACACATGCACCGCAGTCGATACAGGTATCGGCGTCAATAGCGCGTTTTGCACCTTGTTCGCTAATAGCGTTAACTGGACAGGAATCTTCACATGCTGCACAATTGGTGCAATCATCAGTAATAGTATGAGCCACAATATCACCTCCTTGTTAGATTAGCTCCCCAGACGGAAAGCGGTGTGTCATGTACCATACCGATTTTTAAATGTCCAGCAAAGAAATATCCCCTTCGGCAAATCACCAGCATATATTTTGTTGAATTCATTTCACGATACGTGTATACATCAAAAACAGTTTTATTATTGACATATTTTTTAGTTTAGATATTATTTTTTTATTGATATCATAACCTATTCACCGTTTATTAAAGGGGGTAAACATGATTATAATGGCACTAAATTGCGGCAGTTCATCAGTAAAATACCAACTGTTCGATTGGCAGAAAATGGAAGTTGTCGCCAAAGGTATGGTAGAACGGGTTATTATTGGAGGCTCGTACATCGTTCATGAAGTCCCCGGTTGTGAGAATTATCACCATGAGCTGGACTGCGCCAACCATCAGGAAGCGATCGACCTGATAATCAAAACGGTAACAGATCCATCCCATGGTGTTCTGAAAACTGTCGACGAGATAAATGCTGTCGGCCATCGCGTCGTGCATGGCGGTGAAAAATTTACCTGTTCCGTCATGATTGACGAAGACGTGCTCGATGCAGTTAAGGAAGTACAGCACCTGGCACCTCTTCATAATCCTCCAAATATTGAAGGTATAGAGGCTGCCAAGGCTCTGATGCCATCCATCCCGCACGTAGCCATATTTGATACGGCATTTCACCAGACGATGCCGGAGCATGCCTATATTTATCCACTCCCCTACGAATGGTACGAACAGCATCAGGTGCGCCGTTACGGTTTTCACGGAACGTCGCACTTATACGTTTCGAAGCGTGCCGCCGTTCTGCTTGGCAAAAATGCAAAGGACCTCAACATAATCTCGATGCATATCGGTAACGGAGTGTCCCATTGTGCCATTAAAAATGGTATCTCAGTCGATACAACCATGGGACTTACCCCGCTCGAAGGGGCAGTCATGGGAACCCGCTGCGGAGATATTGACCCGGCAATCCCGGCGTTCATGATGATGAAAACCAATCTTTCAGCAAAGGAGATTGACAGTATCCTGAACAAGAAAAGCGGAGTTATGGGCATCACCGGTCGTTTCACTGACCGCAGAGATGTTATCGAACATGCCTCTTCCGGAGATAAACGGTGCCAGCTGTCGCTTGATATAGAATCATATCGTTTAAAAAAATATATCGGTGCGTTCATGGCCGCAATTGGAAAACTCGATGCGGTTGTATTTACTGCCGGTGTCGGAGAGATGGGCGCTCTGATTCGCGAAAAAGCGATTGAAGGGCTTGATCATATTGGTATCATTCTTGATCGTGACCGCAACAAAAGTGCCATGACCCGCAAGCGGGAAACCCTTATTACCACCGACGACTCACCGGTAAAAGTATACGTCATCCCAACAGATGAAGAACTGGTCTTCACTGAGGATGTTGTCGGCATCCTGAACGGTACCTATACAGATCACATGAATTTTGAATATTCGTTTTCAAAAGCGGATTTTGTCAGAAAATAGGTAGAAAAAACAGATGATAGAAATCAAAAAAACCGGCGTTGTGCCGGTTTTTTTGCTTCAGCGCTAGTCGATACTTTCAGAACGTCTTGGTAATCTCTCGAATCAGCGAAGTTGCATACGAACCTTTCGGCAACGAGAAATCCACCGTCACACTGTCGGCGGAACAACTAAAGGAAATATCACCAACCGGCACCCGCAGGGGTCTCCGTTCACCTTCCATACGCAAACCTCCCGGAAGGTCAAAAAAGTGCAGTTCCAAACCGGATTGCCTTAGTAGTTCAGACTCACGTTCGCCCGCCACTCCCTCAGGACGCTTCATCTTACAGCCAAACAGAGGCCCGCTCGCGGATATTTCAAACGAATCAGCCCGCTCCTGCTCCACTTCTGCATCTTCAACAAGAAAACAGGCGCCATTGGCATGTTTATACGCCAGATCACCGATCAATAATTGGTCAAGATGATCAATGCGACTCGCTACCATCTGGTCAAAGAGGAAAGATTGGGCAGCCGACAGGTAGAGTTTTTTCAGTCGAGGATGTACTGCAGAAAAGGCCTTCTCATACTCCTCTGGCCGACTGATCAGCCGCTGCAATACGTCACGCTCGCTGCGACAATGGCGGGGAAACATCTGCACTGCCTTGTTCAGATCACCCTGATGATAGGCGCCAATTGCTGCCGACCACTCTTCATCCTCCACAGACTCGGCGTTACCTATCAGGGTGTCCACGCACATACGCCAATCTTTTCGCAGCATGGCCTCACCAATCAGGTGTGAATTACCCTGCGCACCATAGCGCTGAAACCCAAAATAATTCGGAATGCCAATTTTTCCGATCTTTCCAATAGTTTTCGATAGTATCTGAGGAGCGTCGTTCGAAACACCCCGAACAACGATACGAAAACGGTTCCCCTTGAGATGCCCGACTTTAAGTTTGTTGGAATGGCGCTCTGCAGCAACGACCTTAACGCGATCAAGTTCCAGATCACGCGCCTTCTCCGGAGAGAGCCACTGAACCGAAAGGGTCTGGCGAGTTATGCCAACGGCATCCTTCATACCGGCATAGCCGATATCACGTTCCTGAATCTTCAACTGTTTTGCAATTCGAGTGATAGCCTCAAGCGTGGAGATGCCCCGCTTTTCAATCGTCAGATAGCAATGCTCACCCGAACCACAGGGATGGTAGGAAGGAATTTCCTCCACCAGAAAATCATCAGATGACTCCTTGATGGTTCCTCCGCAACCGGTTATGTCTGCAGTTACATACGGATTTACCGATGTTTCAATCATCCCAGTACTCCACTCTGCCGCAACGCTTCATAGAGTACAATTCCTGCCGAGGTAGATAGATTGAGGCTCCTCACTTTTTCAGATGGCATCGGAATGGTAAAAGAGGTATCGGGATTGGCCTGCAGAAGTTCTTCCGGCAACCCCTTTGTCTCTTTGCCAAAAACAATGTAATCGCCCGGCTGGAAACCGGCATCCAGGTAACTCCGGCACACCTTGGTGCTCAGATAAAAAAAACGCCCGTCTGAAGCCGCGGCTTTGAGTGTTTCCAGGTCGGGCCAGTGTTTCAGGTGCACGAATTCCCAGTAGTCAAGACCCGCCCGCTTGAGATACCTGTCATCCAGGGAAAAACCGAGTTTTCCAACCAGGTGCAGGGTCGTTCCGGTGGCGGCGCACAAACGGGCAATATTACCGGTGTTTGGAGGAATTTCAGGTTCGATTAAAACAATATTGAATGGTTTCATGGAACAACTGTATACCACTATTTGCGGCTGCCATGCTTGCATTTTTTTTGCTGCAAGGCTATTGTGTCTGATCAAATTCCATAGGATCTGGAGATTCTGTCATGAAAATAATTGTAACAGATGAAGTTTCAGCAGATGGGTTGGCGCTACTGACTCAGGAGCCGCGCATCAAACTGGACGTGAAGCTTGGCTTGAAAAAAGAAGAATTGCTGGCGGTTATCGGTGATTACGACGTCATTATTACCCGAAGCGGCACGACTGTAGACAAAGCACTTCTGGATGCAGCCACCCGTCTGAAGATGGTTGCCCGCGCGGGAGTCGGCATTGACAATGTCGACGTTGACTACGCCAGCTCAAAAGGGGTTATCGTTGTCAACGCCCCGTACGGCAACACCAACAGCGCCGCAGAACATACCATGGCGCTGCTCCTTTCCTTCTGCCGCAATGTTCCCGTTGCCAACAACAGCCTCAAAGCAGGTGAGTGGAAACGGGCTCCGTTTACCGGTCATGAACTAAAAGGTAAAATTGCCGGCGTTATCGGCATCGGCAAAGTCGGCGGACGCGTTGCCACACGCCTGAAAGCCTTTGAATGCGAAGTACTCGCCTGTGATCCGTATATTTCCGTCAAACGAGCTAACGACCTGGGAGTGAAGCTTGTATCCCACGACGAAATATACAAGAATTGTGACATTATCACCGTTCATACTCCACTCAACGAAGAGACGAAGGGGATGATCGGGTCGCGTGAATTCGGCCTGATGAAAAGCGGAGTGATTGTACTTAATGTGGCCCGTGGCGGCATAATTTCTGAACAGGCCATGCTTGATAATCTTAATTCGGGAAAAGTGGTCGGTGCGGCTTTTGATGTCTGGAGCGAAGAACCGCCCGCAACCGACGTTCTCAAACAGCTGATTGCTCACAAGAATATTGTCGTGACACCCCACTTGGGTGCAAACACCTTTGAGGCTCAGGTAAATGTTGCCATTGACGTATCCAAGGAAATCATCAACTATCTGGATGACAAACCCCTTGAAAACGCTCTCAACATTCCCCGCTTCGACATGGCTCTGATGGATCAGATGCGCCCTTTCCTCAACCTGATGAGTGTGATCTGTGATTTCGGCGTACAGTTGATCGACTGGAATCTGGAAAAACTCACCTTTGGATTCAGCGGCGCAATTGCACATTACGACTGTTCACCTCTTACCGTATGCGGATTATCGGCACTCCTGAACCGCAAACTGGAGCAGGATGTCAATATGGTCAACGCCAGCCTGGTTGCGGAACAGTTGGGGATTGTCGTTACAGAGACCAAATCCACCCAGTCAGACGCCTTCTCAAATGTCATCACCCTCACCCTTGAAGGTCAGGGAAAACGGAGACTTGTCGCCGGCACCCTTTTCGACGGACAGCCACGTATTGTCCAGCTCCGGGATTACTCCATGGACTTTACCCCCGACGAACATATGCTGCTCCTTAACTATGAGGATCGTCCCGGGATGATCGGTAAGATCGGCACAATTATGGGGCAGCATGACATCAACATCGCGTCAATGAACCTCGGTCGCAGCCAGGAAAAAGGTGAGGCGATGGTTATTCTGTCGCTGGATTCGCCGGTATCCGCTCCCGTTGTTGAAGAACTGAAGGCCGCTACCGAGGCAACCTTCATAAAAGCCCTTAAAATGAGAACCGGCGCCTGTTCCCGCAATTGCGGCTGCGGCGTGTAGCACAAAAAGGACTCCAGCGTTTCCATGCAATTTCCTCACATCGATCCGGTATTCCTGAGCATCGGCCCGCTCCAGTTCCGCTGGTACGGGCTGATGTACGTACTCTCTTTTATCGCAACATATTTCATTATCCGCTCCGAAGCTGCACGCAAAAAACTGCCGCTGACAAAAGACGATGTCGCCGATCTGGTTTTTTACGGCGCCATGGGTGTTGTCCTTGGGGGGCGCAGCGGATATATCCTCTTCTACAACCTCGGTTTTTATCTGGAAAATCCGCTGAAACTCTTTGCCGTTTGGGAAGGGGGCATGTCATTTCACGGCGGCTTTCTGGGCGTCATGCTGGCGTTCCTGCTCTACGCACGGCGGAAAAAAATTCCGTTTTTGTCGCTTATCGACATGGCAGCACTCTGCGCGCCGGTCGGGTTGGGGTTGGGAAGAATCGGCAACTTCATAAACGGTGAACTGTACGGCAGGGCGACGCAAGCACCATGGGGGATAATATTTCCCGGCAGCGATGGGCAGCCCCGGCATCCATCGCAACTCTATGAAGCCTTTCTGGAAGGGCTTGTGTTATTTTTCGTTGTGCGCTTTGTCTCGAAGAAAACATCCGTAAACGGCGTCACAACCTGCATCGGCATTGCCGGCTATGGCCTGTTCCGTTTCAGTGTCGAATTTTTCCGCCAACCTGACGCCCAGCTGGGCCTGTTTCTGGGACTTTTTTCCATGGGTCAGCTGCTCAGCCTGCCGATGTTCATTGTCGGCCTATCTGCCGCGCTGCTGCTTTCACGACAAAAATCACCACGTTCATAACCCGCTATGCAATTCAGAGTGTCGTTTGCAATTGAGGATTGAAAAAGTCCTCAATTGGGTTATAGTGTAAGAAAACAATCGGGAGGTCTGCAATTATGATCAGTAAAAAGATGTCGGACTCACTTAACACACATATGAATCTTGAACTTTTTTCCGCCAACATGTATCTCATCATGTCTTCATGTGCCAATGAAATGGGGCTTAAAGGCGCTGCCAACTGGTTTTTTGTACAGTACCGTGAGGAAATGATTCACTTCATGAAGTTCTACACCTACATGGCTGACCAGGGAGTTGTCGCCTCAATTCCCGCCAGCAAAGCTGTCCCTGGCAAGTACAAGTCACTGCTCGACATGGTCCAGAAGACTCTTGCCCATGAGCAGATGATAACCTCCTGTATCAACAACTTGAGTGAACTGGCCGTTCAGGAAAAAGATCACGCAACACAGATATTCCTGCAGTGGTTTGTAACCGAGCAGATTGAAGAAGAGAATAATGACCGGGATCTTATTGCCAAGCTCAAGCTGGTTGGCGATAACGGTCATGGTATTCTGATGATCGATGGAGAAATGGGAGCACGGGTATTTGTTGCGCCGGTCGGCTCACCACTGGCGGTGTAGGCAATGTCAATTAAGATTCGTTTTTGTGAAAAGAACAAGGGTAAGGGCAAGGTTGTCCGGCGGCTGGAAGAGGAGTTTCCTGAACTGAATATTAAGATCAAGAGTTGTGTCAAGCAGTGCGGTTGTTGCCGCGATATGCCGGTTGCTGTTGTCGACAAGGTAAAAGTCACCGGCAGAGATGGCGACGATCTCTACAGCAAAATAGTTGAAATAGTTCAGAGGGACTTGGCAGCAGCCTGACGCATAAGATTCCTGTTGAATCATGAAAAGAGCCGTTCAAACCGTAAGTGGTTGGGAACGGCTCTTTGTGTTTGTATTGTGGTGAAGCACTGTCACACGAAACCAACGACCGCATGACCCGACGTCCGCAACTCCCCCACTATCAGTTCAGCAAGTCCCGGCAGTTTAGCCGCCAAAAGAGGCGACAGTTCGACCCCGGCATCGTATGACTGGGGGATAACGCCGAACAGTGAGACTTTTTCCGGGCAGCGGTCGCGGAAATCCGACAAGGTCAGAACCTCCTGAATACCGATCTGGTGCGGTGACATCTTGATCGGCAGCTTCCCCAGCATAAACTCATCTTTCTCATACCGGCAGATATCACCCGCCTCCCCTGTAGTATCAATGACATCCACAAGGTACACATGATCGGCATCTTCCAGCATATGAGTAACCATGATGCCAAGTGTCCCGCCATCATACAGTTCCACATCTTCCGGAAAGCGGTAATGCTTTTGCATGTACTGAATAAAATGTACGCCGAACCCTTCGTCACTGAGAAGCAGGTTGCCGGCACCAAATATCAATGTTTTCATCGTTACAACCTTTTACTACTTGATTATTTACAGCACGTTAACCCTTGTGATTTCTTTTCCTTCCGGGTCGATCGTATGCACTGCACAGGCAATACAGGGGTCAAAGGAATGGATTGTCCGCAATACCTCCAGAGGCTTTTCGCTATCAGCAACCGGGTTGCCCATCAGAGAAGCTTCATAGGGACCCAAGGATCCCTTCTCATCACGTGGAGAGGCATTCCAGGTCGACGGAACAACCGCCTGGTAGTTCTTTATTTTCTTGTCTTTGATGACGATCCAGTGGGATAGCATGCCGCGTGGTGCTTCGTGAAAGCCGACTCCGCGATATTCTCCTTTCGGTATTTCTGTATGGTTGGCATATGTCTTGTCACCTTTGCCAATGTTCTCAACCAGTTTATCCAGATATTCAATTGAATAATCAGCCATCAGGTGAGCACGGATGGCACGTGCACCGAGACGCCCCATGGTGGAGTGCAAATCGCCTACCCCGATACCGATTTTGGCGCAGCTGTCATCAACAAGCTTTTTAACTTTCTGGTTTCCACCGGCATAAGCAGCAAACAGCTGAGCAGGCGGGCCTACCTGAACCGCTTTTCCGTCAAGGCGGGGTGCCTTGCACCACGTATATTTGCCGGTATCCTGGAAATCGGTGTAATGCGGTTTGGTTTCCCCTTCCCACGGATGGCGACTGCCGGTTCCTTCGTACCAGGCATGGGCTACATTTTCCGTAATGCCATTGATGAGCGACTCATCCTGATGAGTAGTAATAATACGTGCCCCCTTGAAATTACCATTGGCAATAAGTGCGCCCGGCAGAGCAAACCTGGTGTTCTTGGTATCCTCCGCCATTTCCGGTACGGCCAGATAATTGACAACGCCTTTGCCGTACTTGAACCACTCCTTGTAGGCGGATGCGATGGCCAGCATGTCAGGATAATAAACCTTCTGCACAAATTCACGGGTCTCTTCCATTAACGTCCGCAGAGCAGCAATCTTTTCCATGTTGAGCGTGGCCAGGTTTTCCATGTTGACTGCTGTGGCAACTCCGCCGACGCAGAGATTCTGAATATGCGGATTTTTCCCTCCCAGTATGGCACCTACCTGGGCTGCCCGGCGCTGATAATCAAGAGCCTTAAGATAATGAGCAACCGCCATCAGATTAGCCTCAGGAGGCAGTTTCATAGCCGGGTGTCCCCAATATCCGGAGGAGAATATTCCCAGGCGACCGGTTTCCACAAACGATTTCAGCTTTGATTGAACGGCCCGGAATTCCGTCTCGCTATTGCCGGACCAATCAGAAATACTCTGTGCCAGTTGGGCGGTTTTTTTAGGATCAGCCTTCAGGGCCGAGACGACATCGACCCAGTCCAACGCCGACAGGTGATAAAAATGGACGATATGATCCTGCACTGAATGCTGGGCCATAATCATGTTACGGATATATTGGGCGTTGAGCGGTACTTCCACACCGAGAGCATGTTCTACGGAACGTATCGACGATATGGCATGAACGGTTGTACAGACGCCGCAGAAACGCTGGGCATAGATCCAGGCATCCTCAGGTGGACGTCCCTGTAGAATTGTTTCAATACCGCGCCACATCTGAGCTGACGACCAGGCGTTGGTCACGGCGCCACCATTCACTTCTACATCAATTCTCAGGTGCCCTTCTATGCGGGTCACAGGATCAAGGGTTATACGGGCCATTACTTTCCTCCAGAGAATATATAATCCAGCATTTTTTTGAAGTTACGCATGATCTGCCAGAACACGTTGCGCGTCATGCTGTTTCCGGCTATGCAGTGTCGGCAAAACAGGCAGGATCTTGACGATTACCTGGTAGCCGAGAATTTCGAAAGCGACGATACCGACCGTGATCAATAATTCGGCCAGCGCCGGAAAATAATGCCACCCTTTACCCGGATTGAAGCCGATCAGGTATACATTGAAGCGGTAGAGCGCACCTCCGAGGACAATCAGCGCAGCAGAGACGAAGAGCCAACGAATAGATTCCCGCTTGCGGCCACTGAAAAGAAGCAGTGACCCGACCGCAACCAGTCCGAAATCAAGGAGAAAGAAGCGTGAATAAAAATCAAAAGAGAGCGCCGCTCCAAGCTGTCCACGCCAGATCAGATCACCGATAACGACCGTCAGCCAGATTACCGTAAGCCAGGGGATTATGCGGGCAACACCGGACAGTTCTTTGGTTTCAAAGGGGCGATTGAAGGCGTAGCTGGAAATGACCGACTCCAGTATTGCAATCGAATAGCCGATGAACATGCAGTTAATCAGGAACAGCAGCGGCAGGAAACCGGTATGCCAGAGAGGATGGAGTTTGGTTGAGGCGATCAGCAGCAGTGAACCGAGTGACGATTGGTGCATCGTCGGAAGCGTAATCCCGAGAACGATAACAAAGATAAGTACTTTATCGAGTCGCGGTTTCAACCATGCCGCAAGCTCTTTTACCGATTCCAGACGTTCATCCATCCGTTCCGGACGATTTATCCCGGTGCGTCTGTGCAGCATATCCATGAAACCCTGCAACGTTTTCCAATCGGTCTTTTCCAGCGTTGTCAGAACCGCCGGCAAAAACTCCAGCAGCAGTACCGTCGTATATGCCATAACGCAGAGAGCCACCTCAAACATCGCCGAATTGGCCTGCCACTTTGACGGGACGAAGAAGTTGTAGGAATTCCAAGGGCGACCGACGTCTACCATAACCGAAAATCCGGCCAGACCGTACCCGAACATACTGGTCAAAATCGCCGAGCGGATCATGGGGTGGTAATGCATCTGATTGCGGATATAAATCAGGATTGCCATGCCATATCCACCGCAGGCAATGGCCGTTCCCACAGCAACGTCATAGGTTATCCAGATACCCCACGGGTAGCCGTCACTCATATTAGTAACGGCACCAAGTCCCCAGATAAAACGCACCGCAATCAGCGAAAAACCGATCAGTGCCAATATCAGTAAAACCACAAATGATGGAGTCAGGATCTTGGCATCGTAAGTTTGGTACTCATCATGCCCCATGGTCAGCCTCCCCCTTTTTGTCATCCATCCTATTCTTTACATCTTCACCGCTTCGCCC
>JAQTXD010000032.1 GCA_028688955.1 Desulfuromonadaceae bacterium | reverse complement strand
TGGCGACCTCCCGAAACGGAGTCCTTCCAATCCATCAGATGTCAATGGAATTTCGGGAAGATGTCCAAGCGCAGCCATTGGAGAAAGACAGAGAGAACTGACTGTCCCCTCGCCTACTGCAGTTTCCAGTTCAGCAAGAGTGACCGCATCCTCAATTTTGAACGGTCCGCTGGTTGTGCGTCGCAGCTCCTGCAGTGCGGCGCCGCATCCCAATTGGCGGCCAATATCATCGGCCAGACTACGTACGTAGGTACCGCGGGAACATATGACGCGTATGGAAGCAAGGGGAAGATCAAAGGAAAGTAACTCAAGGGAATATATTTCAACGTCACGCGCGGCCCGATCAACTTCCACACCCTGACGGGCCAGCTTATACAGTGGCTGCCCGTTCTGCTTGATGGCAGAATACATGGGAGGGATCTGGCTGATTGCCCCGGTAAAACCTGATAAACATGCGAATAATTGCTGTCTGGTTAACGCTGAAACATCCGACTCTGAAAGAATGGTACCGGTCATATCGAGGGTGTCAGTAGTAACCCCATGACGGAGCAATGCCTCGTAGGTTTTATTTCCTTCGTCAAGAAACGGAATTGATTTCGTGCCGTCATTTACCGCAACCGGCAGAACTCCGGTGGCAAAGGGATCAAGTGTCCCGGTATGTCCGACTTTTCGCGTCCCAAGAATCCGTCGTACTCTTGAGACAACATCGTGGGACGTAATGCCTGCCGGCTTGTCGATAACAAAAAAACCGTTCAAGCTTTCACCATATGCACATTAGTAAAAAAACAAGGGAACTGAATTACGCAGGAGATACACGTGACTGGCGTACTGTGGTGATGTATCAAAGGGTGCTCTCTACTATTGCATAGACCTGCTTTTTTACCTCTTCAAGTGTGCCGGTAACTGTACATCCGGCAGCGTTGTGATGGCCACCGCCACCAAGCGCCGCCGAAAATGCAGCAACATTCACTTTTCCCTTGGAACGAAAACCTACCTTGAATTTGTTATCTTCAAGCTGTCTGAAAAAAATGGCAACTTCAACTCCGCGAATAGAACGGGGATAATTAACAAAGCCATCCGTCAGTTCTGCACCGGCATCGCATGCTGAGAACATATCTGTAGTAGCCGTTACCGAAGCGGCTTGACCATCCTTGAACACTTCAAGAGTCGGCAGACATTTTGCGAGCAACTCAAGACGTTTTTGCGGCTGGTTTTCATAGAGTTTCTCCGCAACATCCCAGGCATTCACACCGTATTCGATCATTTCACCGGCGACCGTAAACGCCTCCCGATTGGCGTTTGAATAACGAAATGAGCCGGTATCTGTAATGGTAGCGACATAAATGCAAAGCGCTGTTTCACGATCGAAGTCGTACCCGAATGCATGTGCGATCCGATACACAAGGATACCGGTTGCCGCAGCGTTTGAATCAATGAGGTTGAAATCGCCAAAATTTTCACAGGAGAGGTGATGGTCAAGATTGATCGTCGTTCCAACACGCGTAAAATTGCAGAATTCGGCACCGGCACGTTTCCGTTCACCGATATCAAGCACAACGGAAACATCATAATCACGGTCAGGAATGTGAGGGAGGACAGTGTCTGCTCCAGGAAGGAAGGCGTATAAATCGGGAACAGAATCCTGATAATGGACGGTTACATCTTTACCAATGTTTCGAAGAAATGAGGCAAGCGCCAGAGATGACCCGACTGCATCTCCATCCGGTCCCTCATGGGTTGTGATAAGAAACGATGAGTTGGAACGCAGAACTTCAGTTATCAGTCGAATTATTTCCGTCATGTTCAGTGTGTATTTCCTTGAGAAGGGATTCTATCCGACTGCCGTAATCAAGTGATTTATCATACTTGAAAACAAGTTCTGGCGTATGTCTGATCGTAAGTTTTTTGCCGATATCACGGCGAATAAATCCTTTGGCACTGTTCAGCCCGGCATCCGTTTCCTTCTTTACAGCATCATCACCGATAACCGTGTAATAAATGCGGGCAAGACTTAAATCATCCGTAACCTCCACCCCGGTAATGGTGACGAAGCCGATTCGAGGGTCATTAAGCCCGCGGGAAAGGATGGTACAGATAATTTCATGTATGGTTTCAGCAACCTTGTCCGAACGTTTGTGCTGCATGTGATATCCTCAAATAAAGGCGTTGCAGGAAACGCCGCAGAATGACACCCTGCGGCGTGTACCGTAACAACCCTAAAGTTTTGTAGCAATTTTTTCCATTTCAAATGCTTCTATAATGTCACTGACTTTGATGTCGTTATAGTTTTCAAGGCCGATGCCGCACTCGTACCCGGTGGCAACTTCTTTGACATCATCCTTAAAGCGGCGCAGAGAGGACATTTTACCTTCATAGACAACCACGTTATCGCGCAACAGGCGGACCTGGGCGTTACGGACCATTTTTCCGTCAGTTACATAGCATCCGGCGACATTTCCAAATTTCGGTACGCTGAAGACATCCCTGATTTCAACACGACCAAGGAACTTCTCCTTGAAGGTCGGATCAAGCAGCCCTTCCATTGCTTTCTTAACATCCTCGACAGCATCATAAATAATGCTGTAAAGACGGATATCAACACCCTCGCGCTCGGCATGTCCCTGCGCTTTTATCTCAGGACGGACATTAAAGCCGATAATAACAGCGTTGGAAGCCGCTGCCAGGTTAACGTCCGTTTCGGTAATTGCACCAACTGCAGAGTGAATGACATTAAGACGGACGGCATCGGTAGAAAGTTTGCGCAATGTCTCACTGACGGCCTCTACAGAACCCTGAACGTCACCTTTGACAACGACATTGAGGTCTTTAACTTCACCACTCTGAATCCGTTTATAGAGATCTTCCAGGGAAAGCTTGGTGTGCTTGGCAAACTCGACTTCACGATGCTTGATCTGACGGAGTGTTGCGATTTCCTTCGCCTGCTTCTCATCCTTCATTGCCACGAAAATATCGCCCGCATCAGGAACACCTGATAATCCAACCAGTTCTACCGGCATTGATGGCCCAGCCGCGGTAACCTTTTCACCACGATCGTTCTGCATTGCCCTGACACGACCGGAATGAACACCAACGACACAATAATCGCCGGTTCTAACAGTCCCCTCCTGAACCAGTACCGTCGCAACCGGTCCGCGCCCCTTGTCAAGCCGGCCTTCTACGATGGTTCCCTTGGCCAGTTTATTCGGGTTGGCCGTCAACTCCATCAGATCTGCCTGCAGCAGAATCATTTCAAGCAAGCCATCAAGGTTCGTTCGCTGCTTGGCTGAGACCTCGACCATGGTGACGTCACCGCCCCAATCGGATGATACAATTCCCTGGTCTGTCAGCTCCTGCTTCACACGATCAGGTTTTGCACCCGGCTTATCTATCTTGTTGATGGCAACAATGATCGGCACTCCGGCAGCTCTCGAGTGATTGATTGCTTCTTTGGTCTGCGGCATGACGCCATCGTCGGCAGCAACAACAAGAATAACGATGTCGGTAACCTTGGCACCGCGGGCACGCATGGCGGTGAAGGCTTCATGCCCCGGTGTGTCAAGAAACGTTATCTTGCGGCCATCCAACTCAACGTCATAGGCACCAATATGCTGGGTTATTCCGCCAGCCTCACCAGCAATAACGTTTGCCTCACGAATTGCATCAAGCAGAGACGTTTTACCGTGGTCAACGTGACCCATGATTGTCACAACCGGTGGGCGTTTTACAAGTGATTCCGGAGCATCAACCGTCGATTCAAGAATTTCATCAAGGTCGACTGCTACGTTTTCAACTTCATAATCATATTCGGAAGCGAGAATGACTGCGGTATCAAAATCGAGTTGATGGTTGATAGTGACCATCATGCCCATTTTCATCAATGACTTGATAAGGTCGTTTGCCTTAATGCCGAGACGCTTTGCAAGCTCTCCGACAGAAATACTTTCTGAAATTTTAATGATACGCTTGATTGCCTTCGGTACAGTAATTTCAGTTTTATTCGTATTAGAAACCTGTACTTTTCCGCCGCGTTTTTTAGACCCTTTATAAGCCGGGTCAAACACCCGTTCGCGTTTTTCAATAATTTCATTTTTACGCGGCTGTTCTTTCTTCTTGGCAGCGGGCGCTCCTTTTTTTGCACCCTTACCGGCATCACCATACCCGAGATTATCTTTTTTCCCGACGCCGCGTCGATTGTCTCCGCCTGGAAGAGCAGCAGGAGCAAGCTGAACCTGCTTCATACGTGATCGATCGAGTTCAGTCGCCGGTGCAGACGGCGTTGCTGATACAGGACGCTTCTGGTCGTATCCCGGTGACGGGCGTCTGGTGTCAGTTGCACCAGGTGCAGGGCGTCTCTGATCACCAGCTGCGGGAGCAGGTCTTCGCACTTGTGCCGCCGCATCCTGTGACGGGCGTTGTAATGGAGGTGTGCGCGGAATAACGGGCGTCTCCTTCGTGACAACACGAGTTGGACGATTTGTAACTCCCGGAATTTCCATCATTCCCAGAATCCGGGCCTGATTTGGACCAGCTTTTACGGGCTCCGGCTGTTTTGCCATTTCAGCTGGTGCAACAACTTCTACCGGATGTATCGGTTCCGACAAAACATCAGGAGTTGACGGAACAACGTCGGGAGCCTCAGCCCGAACTTCTTCAGCCAGGACTGCGGCAACAACGACAGGCGGCTCTGCAAGTGGCTCTACAGAAGGCTTTATTACATCTGCCGGAGGCGGTGTCACGGGGACAGGTACCGGCTGTACCGGTTCTGCTGCTGCAACAACCTCAACGACGGCTTCCTCGACTGGAACTACCTTGGCGCGGCGACGGATGATATTCGACGCAACCCTGATTTCATTCGTACCGGTATCTTTCGGCTGGGGGGCTGTCAAACGCGCAACGACACCCTCATCAACCTGCGATGTAGCCGTTTTTGCGTCAACACCAATTTCTTTGAGTCTGGCAATAGCTACCTTGGGCTCTATGCCCAACGTTTTCGCCAAACTGCCTACACTGATCTTACCCATATCCTTTATACCTCCCCCAGGAAGTTTTTGTATCTATCAATAGCCTTACACAACTGCGAGACGAAGCCGCCTGAAGCCACGGCAATCGCACTTCGTGGCGCCTTGCCCAAAATAGCTCCGAAATCATTTTTTGTAATTACAACCCGGTGCGGTACACGATGTGAGTCCGCAGCATGTATAATTTTGTCACCAATTGCCGGAGAAACGTCCGCAGCAACGATGACTAACCCCGGTTTTGTCTTGCCGCGCACCACATCAAGTACCATGGAACCGCCACCGGTTATCAATCCTGCCTTATTTGCCAGTCCGATCAGCCCTGTTATGCGGCTGTGCAACTGCCCCCGTACATACTCGACGAGTGTATCTGCCGGCATAACGGTGACATCGTGTTTAAAAGAGCGTTTAAACTGACGCTGATTAACTGCCGCAGCAAGACAGCGCTTATCAATACAGGTATATGATCCTCTGCCCGGAAGTCTATGTTCCAGGTCCGGCAGTATTTCCATCTCCGGTGTCAGGACAAAACGGAGCAAAGAATCCTTGTCTTTACTGGCCCGACAGCCCAGACAGCTCCGTTGCGGAGCTTCTCCATTCCCTTTATGGGCCATAGTACAGACTACTCGGTAACTGCGTCAGCATCGATCTCAGCAACAGAAGCATCCTGTTCCTGAACAGCTGATTCACTGACCTCAGCAAAATCATCAGTTTCATCAGCCTCATCAGCATCAGTACCGTCAAAAGATGAAAACTCCTGCCGCTCCGACTCTGAAACCTTTGACTCGCTCTTGATATCAATCCTGCAGCCGGTTAGTCGAGCCGCAAGACTTACATTCTGTCCACGTTTACCAATGGCGAGAGAGAGTTGGTCATCAGCGACAATAATTTCGAGTGCACGTTTTTCTTCATCAACAAAAACTTTAGACACCTGGGCCGGAGAAAGGGCATTGCACGCAAAACGGGCAATATCCTCAGACCAGGGGATGATATCGATTTTCTCACCACGCAGCTCAGATACGACATTCTGGACGCGGGCGCCACGCATACCGACACAGGCACCAACGGGGTCAACATCACGGTCATTGGACGAAACAGCAATTTTTGCGCGACTGCCGGCATCACGAACGATAGCATTAATTTCAACGATACCTTCTGCAATTTCAGGCACTTCAGCTTCAAACAGCTTGGCAAGCATGCTTGGGTGTGTACGGGAAAGCATGATCTGCGGACCTTTTGTGGTCATACGGATATCGGTAATGATCGCACGGATGCGATCCCCGGGGCGATATACCTCACGCGGCATCTGTTCCTTGGCCGGCAATACGGCTTCTGCGCGTCCCAGGTCAATCAGCAGCTCACCTTTTTCAAAACGGCGCACCATACCGGTAATAACTTCCCAGACACGGTCCCTGTATTCATTATAGATTGTTTCACGCTCAGCATCGCGCACTTTCTGTATAATGACCTGTTTCGCCGTCTGTGCAGCAATTCGACTGAATCCACTGGAATCCAGTTTTTCGCCGAGCGAGTCACCGATTTCAGCTTCAGGATCAATTTCGTGCGCTTCATCCAGTCCGATTTCCTTATATGAATCCTCAACCTCTTCCACAACCGTCATAAACTCGAAAAGCTCCACTTCACCGGTTTCGTGATTGTAATGAGCTTCCAGTTCCCTGGTGTTGCGATATTTCTTATTGGCAGCGGTTAGAACTGCCTGTTCCATCGCTTCAAGGACAACCTGTCGGTCAATACCCTTCTCTTTGACTAATTGGTCGATGGCGTGCTTGAGATTAATGATTGTATCCACGATTACTTCTCCTTGCTGGTGTATATGGCGTAGTTCAGATCAGAGTTCAAATTCAAGGTTAGCCTTGGCAACCTGTTCGATCGGAATGGACGCGGTCTGGCCTTCTGACAGTGTCATTTTGACGATGCCGTTAACAAGTCCGTCGAGTTTCCCCAAAAACGTTTTACGCTTGTTACCGCTGTCATCCATAAAAGGTTGATACGTACGAATTTTAATGAGGCGCCCGGTAAAGCGGTCATAATCAGCCTGCTTTTTAAGAGGGCGGTCAAGCCCCGGAGACGAGACTTCCAGTGTATAATTGCAGGCAATAACATCTTCAACATCAAGAATCAGTGACAATTCACGACTGAAGGCGGCGCAATCATCCAGCATTACACCCCCCTCCTTATCAATAAACAGACGCAACACGGCATCAGGACCAACTCTGCCAAATTCAATATCAACCAGTTCCAGTCCCATATCCGTGAGTATCGGTTGCGCAATCTTACTGACGACTGAGCATGTATCTTCTTTTTGGTTTGCCATAAATTCGTACCCGATTGGACAAAAAAAAGTGAGCCTTGCGAGCTCACTACTGAGTGAACATAAAAATTGTTCTTGTACCTACCATGTCAACGCGGCTATTGCAAGACAAATCTTAACCTAAATGCTTATTTTATGCAGACTCGGCGTACTTCATGTATATCCGTAAATCCGTGCAGCACCTTGAGAATACCGTCCTGTTTCAAGGTTGTCATCCCATCCCGGGCAGCTTGTTCCCGAATATGATCCGTATCTGCCCGACGCTTGATAAGATTTTTCAGAGCATCAGTACATTCAAGCACTTCGTGGATACCAACCCGGCCACGATAACCGGTATGACCGCATCGGTCACACCCTACCGCCCGGAACATCGATGTATCTGATTTACTCAGCCCTTGCACGGAAAATTCACCTCTCCCATACTCATCGACAAGCTCTTCGAATTCATCGTCAGCAGGATGAAAACTTTCCTTGCAGTCTGGACAGAGTCTCCGTGCGAGACGTTGCGCCAGGACACAGTCGAGCGAATCCGAAAAGCTGTATGGATCAAGGCCCATTTCGAGAAGGCGCGTGACTGTTTCCGGGGCGGAATTCGTATGAAGTGTTGAAAACACCAAATGTCCGGTGAGGGATGCTTCAACGGCGGTGCTGGCAGTTTCCTCGTCACGCATCTCTCCAACCATAATTACATCAGGGTCGAGCCGGAGAAAGGAACGCAGTGCAACCGCAAACGTAAACCCTATGCGCGGATTAATCTGTACCTGGCGCAGGCCGGCTTGAGTAATCTCAACCGGGTCCTCGGCAGTCCATATCTTACGATTGGTCTGATTTATCTGGGCCAGTCCGGAGTGGAGAGTGGTCGTCTTACCTGAACCGGTCGGGCCTACAACAAGAATCAACCCATGCGGGCGCACCAATGATTCCTTGAATATCCGTGCGTTTCGCTCTGTCAGCCCCAGTTCATCAAAGCTTATGGGATCACCGCTCGCGAGAACACGAATAACAACATCTTCGAGGCCACCAACCGTTGGCATGGTAGCTACGCGCAGTTCAACATCCAGTGGCCCGAATTTTTTAAATTCTATTTTTCCATCCTGAGGTTTTCTCCGTTCAGCAATATCCAGATCACCCATGATTTTAATTCGAGACGGCAACGCAAATTTATACTTGTAGGGAATCCGCTGATACACGGAACACTGGCCATCAACCCGTGTCCGGACAATGACATCTTTTTTCCCCGGATACGGCTCTATGTGAATATCGGAGGCTTTTTTCATGTAGGCATCATAAATAATCTTATTGACCAGCTTGACAATGACACTGTCTTTTTCGGTGACCTTTTTTGTTTCTTCCTCAACATCCGGTTCATCGCCGGACTTGCTCAAGAGATCTATAATGCTGTCCGGAGCCATATCAAGGTTTACTTCTTCAGAGCCACTCGCAGCGGTGGTGATTTCGATATTGTACAGACGTTTAAGCGCTTTTGAGATACTCGTTTCAGTAGCGATGGCGGTAATTATTTTAAGGCGTATGCTGTCTTCCAGCTCACGGACATCATGTGACTTGAGCGGCGTGACCATTGCCAGCGTCAGGGTATTTCCGATTTTTGAAATGGGAGCAATGCGTTGTTTCTGGGCATACACTGCGCTTATATAACCGGAAAGCGAAAGGTCGAGGTCTTGGCTGACTATCTGGACATACGGCATGTCGTACTGGCTCGCGATCGTTTTTGCCAGGTTCTCTTCTTCCACATAATTCAACTTGAACAGAGCTTTTTCGAGAGAGATGTTATTCTGCTTGCTCACTTCGCGGGCATGGGAAATTTTCTGCTGATCTATGAGTCCGTTTTCCAGAAGGATGTCGGTAAGTTTACGACGCTTATTCTTCAAATCCAGCACGGTACTAAGATCGCTCTCTTTGATAAATCCAAGCTTGCACAACAGCTGACCAACAGGTTGGTTGGGGAAAATACTTTGAAGATCGAGTGCTTCAAGCAGTTGTTCCTGAGTGATAAGTTTTTGGTCTATAAGCAGCTCGCCAACTCTTTTTGTACTCATATTCAGCACACCCCGCAGCTCTGTAGTCTGACAACAAAGATTGCTTCGCCTTGTCGTATGAACATAAGAAAATCACAAACTAAAAACGCTCGCCCTTTAGCAAGGTTCGAGCGTTATAGCAGATTCATCGATAAAACAAAACGATTACCGACTGTTGATGGTAAATCCGTTTTCGGTAAAAAGATCTCTGATAATGCGGTCCATGGGACGGTCAGTGAGAAAAATTCCTCCAGCGGGAAGCAGATCATCTTCCAGCTTGAAACCTGACATCTGTAACGAGAATCCGGCCTGGTCCGGCTGGAGCAGCGTGTGCTGTCCATAGACTCCCTTCAACTTCATTCTGGAAATTATCTTTTCAGATATCTTGCGAAAATCGTCCTGCGCATCAAGTATGACGACCGCATATCCCCTGGCTTCAAGTATTCTGAACAGTGTATAAGTGATCGGGTCACCATCGAACCCGGTAACAACATAGCGTTTCCCGCCCCGCTCAAAATACCGTTCGGCGTTGACTGACAGCGAGATCCCGTTGTTATCAGCCGCAAAAACATCCAGGCTGTGATTCCGCTCCGGTGTGACAGAAAGTGATGACAGGATTGAGTCAATCATCTCCGGCTGCTTCTTAACAGACACATAATCAATTGATCGTGCGCCGTGTTGGCCCAATGGCCTTGGCGATGCAAACGGTTCATATAGTGAGAAGCCTTCTTTGCCAAGGAATTCGCCAAGAGCAGAGGGGAGTGATGTGCTGCCGCTGTTCACAAGAACGATATCCTGCTTGATAAGACTTTCCGCCGTTTTTTCGACTTTAAAATCAGCTTGAACCGTGAGCTTTGGATCAACGCCGAATTCCATGCTGAAATTTTCTTCGACGGAGTAAAATCCGGCAGCAGCAAGCACTGAAGACATGAAGCGTTTTGTTCCGGCTGGCGCTTCAGTCACAATTCGAATTGACGGGTCTTTATCTTCAATCAGAGATTTTAAAAGTGGAGGAATGCTGGCATTCTGGTCAAGGATAATCCGTCCGCCGCCAATCCTGGCTAACGTCGGAAACCGCTCTGGATCAAGGGTTAATGAAAATGCAGGCGACTTGAAAGAAAGCGGTTTTTGCTGCCCGCTTATTGGTGGAATGATCCGGTTCCATACATTTTGGACCCTGGCGACGGCTTCTGGTGCAGAAAACGGCGCATTCGGGGATTCAAGTTTGAATGTTTGTGCAGGAGCGGCTTCTGAACCATCCTGTGTAGAAGCATCGCCCCGAGCACCCTGAGGAAGTATTAATGACCCATCCGCACGACGCCGCACCAACGGGATATTAATTTTCTGACCGACCTTGAGCCGTTTGATGTCGTATATATTGTTTTCGCGTTTTATCTCCTCGATATATGCCTCGGCCTCATTGTTGCTCAACCCATAGTCGCGCATCAGAATTCTGAAGATGTGGTCACCAGGCTTTATCGTGTAGATACCGGAAGCATGCGCTCCCGATGACTGTTTGGCATGAAGGCGCGAGGTTCGTTTTTTCGTAGCAGTGCGGGGCTTTGCACCGTCTTTTTCACCTGCCAGCACTTTTGGATCAAGCTCGAAACGCGGATCCATAGCCGCACGTGCCCCCGGCACAGCGAGAAGTGTGCCGATTATTGCTGCGATGGCAATGTGTACGCGATTTTTTGTCAAAATGGACATTTTGTCTCCGGACAGACAGTAACCGTACTAATGGATTTTATTTGTAGCGCACACAACCGAATCACATTAATTCAGTGACACGACAAAGGCTCTGACAGAACCGCTTTTTCTGTAGACTTCAATTTCACCCTTGTTATCAATGGTTCCGTTTTCTACACGCACGCCGGATTTCGTTGCCTTCGATGTCACCTTGTATTCAGAACTACCAGCAAATTCCTGCAATACCGATTTCAACAATTGTTCCGGAATTTTGCCATCCTTGATCGCCAGCACCTGCAGCGCTTTGAGACGACCGGAATCGCTGAATACCCTGAATTCAACATCCGCTCCCACATACCGTTCCCAACCGGGTTTGCCGGCAGCGTACGAGCTGTCAAGCCCCTCTTTCGGTATAAACGAAGGTAATAACGGCTTTGCTGGAGGTTTTGGGATTGGAGGAACGACAGGTTTTGCAGTAGCGACCGGAGTCGGCACTGCAACCGATGAAGTTTTTGCTCCTGTCAAGGAGACTACTCTCTGTTTCAATGAGAGACCCACCGGGGAGTTCTTTGTTAATAAATACCAGCAACCACCCGCCAGAAACACGCCCGCAAGTATAAGAGCAATGTAGCGCTTAACAGAGTTTGACTCTAGCCTGTAATTTTCTTCAAAGGCCAGGAGCAGATCTTCCGGCATTGTATCTTCATCCTGAACCGCTGCACTGTCTCTACTGATACGAAATTCTGCCGGATGCGGCGAAAGTTGAGATTGTGGCGGCGCAACCGCAACCGAAGGTACCTCCGGCTTATCTTTTTCAGATCTAATGGCAGCGGGTTTCTCACGTGGAACAGTCACGGGAGAATGATCGTGCAGGACAGGTGGTGCATCCTCTGCAGCCAGCACAACAGTACTATTCTCAGCATTCAGTGCAGCATCAATCGAAAGAGCACCTGATGCGTCTATCGGTATTTTTCCCGTTTTTGAAACAACGGGGGGGAGCTGGTCACTCGCTGAACTTTCAGACGATGTTTGAACTGGAGGGGGGACCGCTGCAGGCTGAACGCAGATTTTACCCCACTGACCGCCAAGCAGTAATTTCAATGTCTGAACAACTTTTTTCGAGAGGGCGGCATTTGGCAGGCTCACATCGATGAGATGCTCATACAATCCTTTAATCGCTACCGGCTTGTCATTTTGGTTGTACAAAAGTATAAAGGTCGGTGCGGTTGAGCCAAGCAGCATCTGTATGTGGCGTGCAACACTCTCTCCGGTAACAGTGCCGATCTGATACTGGATGAAGACAATCGCCGGGCGTTTATCAAAAACATCCCTCATGCCATGATCGAAATCACTGACAACATCGATAATGACTTTGAGAGCCGGTTGAAGAACGCTTTTAATATACTCAGCCTTCTGACTGTCAGATATGAAAAGCAGATTAAGCATGAATGCCCTTTTATTAGGAAAGTGAACGTTATGTACACGGGCTACTCATAATTGTCAACAGCTATGGGGCCTCAGCTCCCGTACATCCGCCTGTCGACGCTCTTAAACTGAAAATGCCCTGCGCAGGACTTCGGCCTGCTGTTCAGCATGAATATGATGAGACCCCACTGCCGCACAGGAATCCTCCGGGCGACCGATATACCTGATGGTAGGGGAAAAACGCCTGAAATGTTTTTCAACATACTGCCAGGCCCCCATATTTTCAGGTTCTTCCTGAACCCAGAAGTGTCGGCAGTCCGGCCCGCACAGGGCGATAAAGCCCTGTATTGAAGCTTGATCCAGCGGATAGAGCTGTTCAATCCGGATAATGACGGTATCACTCCGTTCCAGCCGAATACGCTCTTCTTCCAGTTCGTAATAGATTTTCCCGCTGCAGAACAGCAACTGTTTGGCAGCGGAAAAATCACCTGATGCGTGGATACAGGTTTGAAAGGTGCCTTCACAGCAATCCGCCACTGTCGAAATGCATTTGGGATGGCGCAGAAGACTTTTTGGCGTAAACACCACTAGCGGCTTTCGAAACGACTGCAGCATTTGCCGTCTGAGCAGATGGAACATCTGGGCTGGAGTCGACGGACAGGTGACAATCATGTTTTCAGACGCGCAGAGCTGAAGATATCGTTCAATACGGGCACTGGAATGTTCTGCGCCCTGCCCTTCATAGCCGTGGGGGAGCAGCATCACCAGACCACTTGCCCGGTTCCACTTTGTTTCACCGCTGGCAATAAACTGATCGATAACGACCTGGGCTCCATTGGCAAAATCACCAAACTGGGCCTCCCAGAGTGTGAGACAATGCGGCGTTTCCAGGGAATAACCATACTCAAAACCAAGCACGCCGAACTCTGAAAGAAGGCTGTTCCAAGCCTGAAAACTCGCACCATCACGAACAACCGATTCCAGGGGAATATAATTACGCTCATCGTGACTGTCAACAACAACACAATGGCGGTGATTAAAGGTTCCGCGCCGTGAATCCTGTCCGGAAATGCGGACGGAATACCCCTGGTCCAAAAGCGTTGCATACGCGAGTGTTTCTGCATTTCCCCAATCGATTCCCTCACCTTTCAGAACCGCCTCAAAACGTTTCTGAATAAGCGTACCGATTTTTCCATTCGGTACAAATCCTGATGGCAGGGCGGCCAAACGTCGGGCAACGGTTACGAGAACTTCATTTGAGACCGCTGTTGCAACAGGGTCAGCACTGAATTCGCTGCTGATGGAACTCCATCGTTCGGTAAAACCGGGAGGATCATCAACAGGAGGTTTCAGTAATGAGGCCTCCAGCGTATCGTTAATTTTCCGCTCAAGCCGATCCAATGTTTCCAGAGGAATTCCGTCCTCTTCTGCCAGAGTATGTGCGTAGATGTTATTAACCGTCGGGCGGGCGGCAATCTGCCGGTACATTTTCGGTTGCGTAAACGCCGGTTCGTCTCCTTCGTTATGACCATGGCGTCGATAGCAGATAAGTTCGATAACAACATCCCGACGATAGGTACGCCGGTATGCCATGGCAAGATCAACGGCGTGCAGGGCGGCTTCCGGCGCTTCACCCTGTACATGAAATATCGGACAGGAAAGTATTTTTGCGACATCCGTGGCATAACAGGTGGAGCGTGAGTCTTTCGGGAGCGTTGTGAAGCCGATCTGATTATTCAGTACGATGTGGATTGTCCCGCCGGTGCCATAGCCGTCAAGCTGTGACATATTCAGGACCTCCATAATGCTTCCCTGCCCGGAAAATGCTGCATCACCATGAATCAGCACGGGAAGCACCCGCCCGGCACCATCACTCCCTTCACCATCGTAGCGATCCTGTTTGGCCCGGCATTTACCCTCAACCACAGCGTTCACCGCCTCCAGATGGCTCGGGTTGGCGGCAACGGTCACATGCACCTGGTGGCCGTCAAAATCGATCGTGCGTGAATGTCCCTTATGATACTTTACGTCGCCGTCCCCCAGAAAACCGAGAGAGGAATTCTCCTTGAATTCTGCAAAAAGTGACTCATAGGGCTTACGTAAAATATGCGCCAGCACATTTAACCTGCCCCGGTGAGACATTCCGAGGACGACATCGGTAATTCCGGCATGTGGACAGCTGCGGACGACTCTATCCAAAACCGGGATCAGAATTTCTCCCCCTTCAAGAGAAAAACGTTTTTGGCCGACAAAGCGGCGATGCAAAAACAGTTCAAACAGAGCCGCCTGATGCAGTTTCCCGAGAATATGCAGCTTTTCATCAACTGAAAAAACGGGGTGATTCCGACAGGGCTCCATACGATCAATCAGCCACTGCCGTTCCTCCGGATCTTCTATGTGCATGAATTCGACACCGGTTTCCCGGCAATAGGTTCCCCGCATTGTTTCGAGGACCTCACGCAATGAAGCGTGCGGTTTTAAAAAACGCCGGCAGGCAAAGATCGTATCGAGATCGTCTGTATCAAGTCCGAATGAGGATAAATCAAGCAGGGGATGAAACAACTGGCACGGAGAGAGTGGATCGGTACACGCCAGGAGATGGCCAAGAGATCGGTACCGATAGATCAGGGACTGGACTCCCGACAGTTTCAGTGCGGCTTTTTCGTCAAAACGATCAGCCCTGCCGAGTGCACTCTCCCGGCCATATTCAAAGCCGGAGAAAAAACAGCGCCAGTCCTCCGGCACAGATTCTGCTGAACGCTGCCAGTCACGAAACAGCGCATCGATGGATTCTCCAGACATGGCAGCAAGAAACGTTTCATTCATGAGAACATCTCCATTACAGTAGAAATCACTCTTCCGACCCCACCCTCTTCAGCAAATCACGCATTGTCGTCCCTTCAAGGCCTGCCCGGCTACCATTCCATCCCTGACGTACGACGTCGCCGGCAATTTGCATGACCGTCGTTGTTGCCTGAAGCGTTGATTCACCTCGCAACGCACCGATGACGTCATTCACCAATTGCTCGGACGGGTCTCGCGCCGGCAGCCATCCAGGCTGACTGCCCGAGGTAGCGACCAGAAATCCCAACCGTTCCAGATCATCAAAAACGGCCTCAAGCGGCAACAGCGGCATTTTCAGTTCATCAGCCAGAGACTGCGAAGACGGCGGAATCCCCCCATTCTGAAAGTGCATGTTTACCTGCACCAGCAGTGCTACCGCAAGTTCTTCACGTGCCGTTGAGGACACGGTATAAGTAGCACTTCCAAAAAAACCATGGCTGCGATGTTGATGGGCAAAAACAATCTCAAGCCCGAACAGCACAATCAGCCAGCTGGTATAAATCCAGACCAGGAAAATGGGCAATGCCGACAGCGTTCCGTAAATTGCGTTATAGTTGGCAACACCAACCTGGAAATGAAAGTACCCCCACTGCGCCAGTTCCCAGGCGGTACCGGCAATAACACCTCCCGTTACAGCTGAAGCAAAACGAATTCGGGTATTGGGAATGAATATGTAGAGAAACACCATGGCGATCCAGACGCTGAGATACGGCAATAACCGAAACAGCAGCAGAATGGCATCCCCGAGATAGGTATTTTGAATCAACCATTGCAGCATCCACTGACTCTGCAATGAGGAGGTCATACTGGTGGCAGCGATCAGCAGGATCGGTCCGACAATTATAACGCTCATATAATCACTGAAGCGCCTCTGTACCGACCGTGTCTCACGCACTCCCCACACCGCGTTGAACGCTTCCTCAATGCTTCCCATAAGGGAAATAACGGTAACTATCAGCATTACCAGACCAATAGCCCCCATCGATTTCATATTGGTGTTGTTTACATAGGCGATAATCCGGGAAATTGTATCCTGTGAATCGCCGGCAAAATTCTGCAGGATCGGCTCGAGCGCATTCTGGGCGCCAAGCCCCTTTAATACTGAAAAGGCAATGGCCAGAAACGGCACAAGCGAAAGTACCGTGGTATAGGTAAGTGCTGAAGCTCGCAGAGGACCCTGGTGATTCATAAAACTGGATGCGAGCGAATAGACACACTGAAGCAGCCAATACATCCGCCCTTTGAAGCCAAACCACTCACCAGGGGAGTCGGTCTGTAACAGATCGGGAATTTTTATATTCTGCATGGTCATGCCTCACATTCATTCACTCAACAGAATACGTCTCAAATAGTAATTGACTCCCCTGACCGGAGACGGCCCGGCTCTTCACTGCCCGGCCCATCAAATGATGAGGAGAGCAGGGAGAAGAAGAGCAGAATTATTCCGACTACGCCGACAATGAGAGGTAAAATCCGAACCGGGGCGTCATTTTTTCGTGGTGATTGTACGATCCCGAAAACGGTTACGACCACACCGTAACCACCAATTGCCGCCGCCCAGAACATCCCGAGACTATATACCCGGCCCTCTGCGGCTGATGACAAGGAAAAAATATCCGCCACCTGTACGTGGTAAAAGCTGGCTACTATAATGAGAACCAACGCCGCCATGACCATTCGCAGACCATTTCTGACCGTACGTTTACGCACACCCTGCCCCCGCGCTACTTGCCGCACCACGAAACATCACCGCTCCCGACACGCAGAACTTCAGGAGTCGCTCCGATCAGGCTCACGACAGAGCTGACATCAGTCGGAAGAATGCCGCCATCAATGACAAAATCAAGATGACTGCCGAATGTCTCCGCAATTCTGCGTGGATCTCCTTCCGGCTCTTCGCCGGAAATATTGGCACTGGTGGTAATGATAGGATTCCCCAGTGCAGTTACAAGATCAATGCATATTCTGTTATCTGGTATGCGTATGCCAACAGTCTTCTGTCGTGTCAGCAACAGGTCGGGAACCTCACGGGTCGCTTCAAATACGAATGTGTACGGCCCGGGGAGAAGCCGCTTGATTATTTTGAATGCGGAATTGCTGACCTGGGCATAGTGGGATATCTCCGAAAGTGACGAGCAGATCACTGAAAATGGCTTACGCTTGTCACGCTGTTTCATCTGATAGATTCGTTCGATGCTTTTTTTACAGAATATCGAACAGCCGATACCGTAGGTTGTATCAGTGGGATAAGCAATCACCTTACCATCTTTCAGGCTTTCCACAACCCGTGAGATCTGGCGAGGCTGCGGGTAATCGGGATTAATTTCAAGTATCATGGAGCGTCCTCCGGGTATGACTGTTTACTACGGACTCATCACATATATCAGACATTTCTTCCAGCTCAAACACATCATCAGGGTCGGTATCCGCACCTTCATGGGGCATGTCCTGCACATCGCGGAGTTTCCGTTCAATAACCCTGGTGCGGGTAGCGGCCTGATCGATATGATTCCCCGCTTCCACAAGTTTTTTACGTGTTTTATCGAGAATGATCCCGAATTTAGAGAATTCCGTCCGCACCGCCCCCAGCAGAGTCCAGACCTCGGCTGAACGCTTTTCAATGGCAAGCGTCCTGAACCCCATCTGCAGGCTGTTCAGCAATGCGGCTAATGTTGTCGGCCCGGCTATCATGACCTTATACTCACGCTGCAGCGCTTCAAAAAGCCCCGGCATACGGAGTACCTCTGCATACAGTCCCTCGGTCGGCAGAAACATGACACCAAAGTCTGTTGTGTGTGGTGGATCCAGATATTTGTCACGGATGGTTTTCGCCATTTCCCGCACCGAGCGGTCAAGCTGTTTCCGCGCTTCAACGGCGGCAGGCACGTCGGCAATTTCCAGAGCATCCACCAAGCGCAGGTAATCCTCCTGGGGAAATTTTGCATCAAGGGGAAGCCAGACCATACCGTCGGAGGTGCCGTCGCGCCCCGGCAGTTTTAAAGCGAATTCAACCCGCTGACCACTTCCTCCTCTGGTTTCAACATTAGATTCATACTGGCCGGGGGCCAGAATCTGTTCCAACAAACTCCCCAGCTGTATTTCACCGAACGTTCCACGAGTCTTGACGTTTGTCAGCACTTTTTTCAGGTCTCCGACGCCATTTGCAAGTGTCTGCATCTCACCCAGGCCGCGCTGCACGAGTTCAAGGCGTTCGCTGACGAGTTTGAACGATTCACTCAGGCGCTTTTCAAGTGTATCATGGAGCTTTTCGTCAACCGTCGCCCGCATCTGCTCCAGCTTGCGGGCATTATCCTCCTGGATCAACCGTAAACGGGCGTCAACACTCTCCCGCAACGTATCAAGACGCCCTTCATTGCTTGCCGTAAGTTCCTTCAACTGGGCCGCGAACAGTTCCAGCTGGTTCTTCTGCAGACCGGCAATTTCGCTCATCCGCTTCGACACGGAATCACCCAGCAGGGTAACGCTGCCGGATATTTCTTCCCGTGTGCGCCGGGAACCGGCATGAGACTCTTCTCGACTCCGTCCGATTTCCTCGCGCAGAACCCGTTCGTGACGTTCCAGAAGATTTTCGATTGAGTCGATTTTATTCTTCAGACCAATAGCCTCAGCGGTTTCTCGTCTCCCTTTCATAAACAGAAGGAACAGGAACCCCAGGCAGGCCAGAAGGAGCAGAACGACGCTGTATCCTGTCACATCAGCCATTTGATCCGGCCCGCACAGCATCCGTCACCCATCGAGACAGCAGCGCAAACTCTTCCAGAGACAGAGTTTCTCCTCTCCTGCGACCGTCAATTGCGCACGCTTCAAGCAGTTCACGGCAATCCACCTGTTTGGCGAATTCAGCAGATTTCAGGCAATTGTACAGTGTCTTGCGACGCATGGAAAATGCACTTTTCACCACCGCCCTGAAAATCTCCTCATCGCCGACATCAGCCCGTGCCTCTGAACGTGGGATAAAATTGAGGACAACAGAATCTACTTTCGGACTTGGATGAAAAGAACCGGGATGCACAATAAACGCCCGACTGATGTCAAACCACAAGCCGAGAAGCACGGTGGTGACGCCATAGGCGGAACAATCCGGTGGCGCAACCAGCCGGTCACCAACCTCTTTTTGCAGCATCAGCGTCATACGCGCCAGTCTGGTATGCACACCGTACAGGCGGAACAGCACTTCCGTCGAAATATTATAGGGAAGATTGGCAACCACATTCCATTTTTGCGCGACATCCGGCAGAAGCACTTCCAGGTCGACCTTCAACACATCCGCATCCACAACCGTAACACTGCTGTTACTCAGATGCTGATCCCGGTGCCAGGACGCCAGTGCGTGATCGAATTCAATGAGCACCAATTGACCGGCCTGTTCGGCGAGCCGGGTTGTCAGCGCACCACGACCCGGGCCGATCTCCAGTACGGATTGATCCGGCTGAATCGCGGCAGTTTCAATGATCCTGTCGATGATATTGCCATCAACAAGAAAGTTTTGCCCCAATGATTTTAACGGTCGTCGGATAGCGCTCATGACAATGATTCCTTTATACGGTCCATGTCCCAGGTTGCAGTGACATCCAGAGACAGTGGCGATCTATGACCGTGAGACAAATAATAATCACCGGGAACTGCCAGCATGGCGGCATTATCGCCACAGAGCGATGGATGCGGAATAGAGAGCTCAACGCCCAGATGTTGGCACAGTGATATCATACGCCGGCGCAGGCCGCTGTTGCAGGCGACCCCCCCTGCAACCACCAGACGTGTAGCGCCGGTCTGCCGGATGGCGGCCTCGGTCTTAGCCGCCAGAACATGACAGACCGCCTCCTGGAATGACGCGCAGAGATCATCGGCCGCCTGACTCGGCAGTGTGACAGCCGTTTTCAAGGTCTGCTGCAGCACCGCCGTTTTCAGGCCGCTGAAACTGAAGTTGAGTGATCCGTCACGAAGCATCGGTCTCGGCAACCTGAGTGCGCCAGGATTGCCGTTCCGGGCCATCCTGTCAATCAACGCGCCGCCCGGATAGGGCATCCCCATGATTTTTGCACATTTATCATAGGCCTCACCGGCAGCATCGTCGATAGTGCGACCCAATGTCGTGTAGTGTCCGAAACCTTCCACGTGATACAGGTGGGTATGGCCTCCGGAAACGACCAGTGCCAGAAACGGGAACGCCACCGGTTGTTCCAGAAAAGGCGCAAACAGATGCCCTTCTATGTGATGCACACCGACAAAGGGAATGGTAAGCGCGACGGCAATTGCCTTGGCGGCTGAAAAACCGACCAGCAGTGCGCCGGACAATCCGGGACCACGGGTGACAGCAACCCCTTCAAGTGCGGCCATGCCAAGACCCGCTTCCTGGAGCGCCTGCGTGACTACCGGCGCTATCGATTGCAGATGAGCACGTGAGGCAATTTCCGGAACGACACCGCCATACGCCGCGTGGATGTCAATCTGGGAGGAAACAACGGAAGAAAGAACAAAACGGCCGTCACGCACAACTGCGGCGGCCGTTTCATCACAGGATGATTCAATTGCAAGTACGATCATTCAATCACGAAACCCTGAAGTTATTTTTTACAGCAGATTTGCAGCCAACTCGGCCAGTTCAGATCGTTCACCTTTGGTCAGGGTCACGTGAGCGGCGATACGCTGCCCCTTGAATTTTTCCACAAGGTAGGTCAGGCCGTTACTGGATGAATCGACATAGGGATTATCAATCTGGTACGGGTCGCCGGTCAGGACAATCTTCGTCCCTTCGCCAACACGGGTGACAATTGTTTTAATTTCATGAGGCGTCAGGTTCTGGGCTTCATCGACGATCAGGTACTGATTCGGAATGGAACGGCCGCGAATGTAGGTCAACGGTTCAATATCGAGGAGTCCCATTGCCATCAACTCCTTGTACCCTTTGCTGTGACGCTTCTCAGATTCATGCCCTGAAATCAGCAGTTCAACGTTGTCAAAAATGGGCTGCATCCACGGGGTCAGCTTTTCTTCTATGTCACCGGGGAGAAAGCCAAGGTCCTTCCCCATGGGAAAGACCGGGCGCGAAACGAGCAGGCGATTATAGACATTTTCCTCGGCGGTCTTATGAAGACCGGCAGCAATTGCAAGCAGGGTTTTGCCGGTACCTGCTTTGCCTACCAGCGTCACCAGCTTGATACTGTCGTCCATGAGGACATCAAGGGCAAAGGATTGTTCCCTGTTGCGCGGAAAGAGGCTCCAGATCCCCTCCTTTGGCACCTTGTGAACGGCAACTATACGGGAGTTGGCCGGATCATTGCGACAGATGGCCGAGTGATTCGAATTTGCACTGTCGACAATCGTTATGAACTCGTTGGGTGCCAAATCAGCCGGGGATTCCAGCCACCCCTGGCCGTAAAAGCGGTCAACCGCTTCTGGAGACACCTCAATGGTGCGGGTCCCGGAGTAAAGGTCCTGAATGTCGACTTTATCTGATTCGTAGTCTTCCGCTATCAGTCCAATCGCATCAGCCTTGATACGCAGGTTGGAATCTTTCGTAACAAAAATGGTCAAGGAGTCGGGAAATCGATCACGCACATCCTGAGCAACGGCTATTATTCGGTTATCACCATTATCTACCCGCAAATCGACCGGCAGGTTTTTAAAGTATTTTTCAGCAAACATTTCGACCCGCAGCGTCCCGCCACCGGGCATTGTTACTCCTCCCGCAAGCGACCCCTTTTCACGCATAGAATCAAGAATCCGAGACACCATGCGGGCGTTTCTGCCGGTTTCGTTCATATCCTTTTTGAAACGGTCAACCTCTTCAATGACGGTTATCGGGATAATAATATTGTTGTCCTCAAACTTGAACAGTGACTGGGGATCGTGCAGCAGTACGTTGGTATCAAGAATAAAGTTCTTCATGGGTCCCCTTCCGGATGAATAGAGTGATGGCGCAATGCCGAGAAATCTGCGGCGGGTACTCATACTGATGTTCTGATTTTTCGGACGGATTGTACAACGGCATCAGTAAAGAAATCAATCTCTTCGCTTGTCGTAAAGCATCCGGGGCTCACCCGGAGCGTCCCCCCAGGGTAGGTTCCCAATGTCTGGTGAGCACGGGGAGCACAGTGCAGTCCTGCCCGAACAGCTATGTCAAAGACATGATCAAGTTCAACGGCCAGCAGCGCGGTATCAATACCGTCAGCAGTAAATGAAAGAACCGAACAGCGCTCTGACGGAATTTCCGGGCCGTATACCGTCACGCCGGAAATATTTTTCAGTGCATGCTCCGCTTGACCAAGAAGCCCTTGTTCATAGCGATGAAGTTCCAAAAGTCCCCGTTCACGGATGAACTCAACGCCCGCGGTTAATCCGGCAAGACCCGGGAGGTTGTGGGTACCGGCCTCAAAACCATCAGGCACAATGAGCGGCTGTTCTTCAGCAGTTGAATGGGTGCCGGTTCCACCCTGAATAACCGGCTTGAGCAGCACGCGAGGGGCGACATAGAGGAAACCGGTCCCGCTTGGTCCCAGGAGCCCTTTATGTCCAGGTACTGCCAACAGATCAATAGCCAGTCGTTCAGCCTCAATCGGCAGATAACCGGCTGACTGCGCAGCATCGACCAGAAAAAGTGCTCCGGTCTCACGGCAGATGTCTGAAATCCGTTGTATCGGCTGAACAGCTCCGCAGACATTCGAGACGTGGCTTGCAGCAATCATGCGAGTATTAACCTGCACGGCACGACGAATGCTCTCGACAGTAACCACACCGTCGCGGCCGGCCGCCACAATTGTCAGCTCAACGCCCTTGTTTCTGAGGGCATACAGCGGTCTCAGCAGAGAATTATGTTCCATGGTTGTTGTAATAACATGATCTCCGGCCGACAACGTGCCTTGCAGCGCCAGATTGAGTGCTCCAGTTGCATTCTGCGTGAAGATGATTCGTGACGAATCAGAAATTGAAAAAAAATCGGCAATCGTCTCCCGGGCATTAAAAAGTATTCGACCGGACTCAAGAGACTGACGATATCCGCCACGTCCGGGAGACGCGCCAACATCCCGCATGGTACGGAGAACAGCTTCATAAACTGCTTCAGGTTTCGGATATGATGTTGCGGCATTATCGAGATACATCTGACTGTGACTCCCTTACGGCACCAACTGCGGTTTCTCGTTCAACCAGGGAAATACTTGAACGGTACCGGATTTTGCATCAAGTGCAGCATCTGAAATTCCTTTGCTGATACGTGAAGGATCTGTCGTTCCCCACCAGTTTTGACGGGCACTGACAACCTCGCGGCCGGCGTTGAAAACATTAAAACCGCCGTTGGAACTGAACGCATTGTCTGTGAGAAGTGATCGGCCGTCTTCTGTACGCAGCGCATCCTGACTGTTATCTGAGAACAAGCAGCGCTGAATTTTGATGCGACTCCCGGATATATGCAGAGCGGTCTCCCTGTTTTTTTGAAATCGAGTCATAAATACCTGCCCTTCTCCACCTCTGATCCGGGCACCACGGGTATTTTCTGAAAAATTTCCTCCGGTAATTTTGAGCCGGCATTCTTCACTTTCAAGCCCGCTTTGCTGATTGCCGGAAATGGTTACCGACGATAAGACAAGGGCGGATTTGCTGGCAACGCACCCCCTGGCACAGGAGGAAATTGTCGTGTCCCTGCCGTCAAATTCACTGTTGTACAGCTCTATTCCGGTTCCTGAATCTGAAATTGTACCGCCGGTCAGTTGAATCACTCCATCATGTGACAGCAGGGCGGTCTGCGCCGTGCTGATAAAAACTGATTTCATGGTGATGGTTGAAAAACGGACGTCAATTCCGGTTTCAGGGTTTTCAATTCGACAGTGTTCGAGCAGATTGCGTTTTTCAGTTGAGAGGAGGACAACCCCCCCCCATGAACCGCCCGTTGACCGGGATGTGTCAGAACGGAGCACGATCGGCTGTTCAGACGTCCCGGCGGCATGGATCCGCCCCTGAACAACCAGATTCGGAAGTTGCCGGGAAGAGGCGACAAAGCGCACCATCGTGCCGGGACTGATACGCAGCGTTGCCTGAGGAGCCACAATCACAAAATCTTTTACAAGTATAAAACCGCGCCAGGTTGTGTCCTCGGTCAGCACCGCCCGGTCGTATACCATCGGGGCCTGTTCAGCCGCACATGCAACAGATATCAAACAAAAAAAGATGCAGACTGCACAAAGAGCTTTCAACCGTAATCACCTCTCGAATAGTTTAAAAGCATTACCATGATTCAACTAAACTGTAAATTCAATGTTGTTTTTTAATGAGTAAACAGAAATTTATATGCCGTAATTCTGTTCTCACGAGCTTTCCAAGTGCTTTCAATGTGTTATGATTTTATGAAATATATTTGTTGACTCCATATACATGTTGTGGTTAATTCATCTCTGCCCACAAAATATTGTGGTGTACGTCAAAAACAACTACCTCACCTTATTTACAAAATTCATCTGTTATCCATGAAAGCCAAGGAGTTCCAATATGAAAAAAAATGCTCTTACCGATACTATTCCTGCGCTGACTAAAAACGCTGCCACCGTCCTTGAAAAACGTTATCTGCGCCGAGATGAATCCGGCAAGGTACTTGAAACCCCCGCTGACATGTTTCGACGCGTGGCGGATACCATTGCAGCACCGGATAAAAAGTTTGACAAAAAAGCGGATCTCAAAAGTTTATCAGATACGTTTTACCGCATGATGACCAATTTTGAATTCCTCCCCAACTCTCCGACCCTGATGAATGCCGGACGTCCCCTGGGACAGCTTTCCGCCTGCTTTGTCCTGCCGGTTGGCGATTCAATGGAAGAAATTTTTGATGCAGTAAAATATACGGCCCTGATCCATAAATCGGGGGGCGGCACCGGATTTTCATTTTCCCGCCTGCGGCCGGCTAACGATGTTGTCAGCACAACTACCGGTATATCGAGTGGCCCGCTCTCCTTCATGCGTGTGTTCGACGTGGCAACGGAAACCATAAAGCAGGGTGGGACCAGACGTGGCGCTAATATGGCGATCCTGAGGGTCGATCACCCGAATGTCATGGATTTCATCATGTGCAAGTCCGACCAGAAGCAGCTCAATAATTTCAACATATCAGTCGGTCTGACCGAAAAGTTCATGCAGGCGGTTGAGCGGGATGAAGAGTACGACCTTATCAATCCCCGTGACAAAAAAACATGCGGCACCCAGAACGCCCGCAAAGTTTTTCAGCGCATCGTCAAGCAGGCCTGGGAGAACGGTGAGCCAGGGATTGTATTTCTCGACCGTTTGAATCGTGATAATCCGACACCTCTGATCGGCGAAATTGAGTCTACCAATCCCTGTGGAGAGCAACCGCTGCTGCCGTATGAATCCTGTAACCTTGGTTCCATCAACCTCGGTAATTTCATCAAGGACGGCACAGCGGACTGGAAAAGACTGCGAGATACCATTCATAACGCGGTCCACTTTCTTGACAACGTTATTGAAGCCAACAACTATCCGCTGCAGCAGATTCATGACATGACCCATGCCAACCGAAAAATCGGCCTGGGTGTTATGGGGTGGGCTGACATGCTCATTTTGCTGGGAATCCCCTACTGTTCCGATGAGGCCGTAAAGCTCGGCAAAAAGATTATGAAGTTTATCAATGATGAAGGGCACCTTGCTTCCCAGGAACTTGGCAAAAAAAGAGGTTCATTCCCCAACTACAAAGGGTCTATTTTTGACAAAAAAGGTGCTCCTCCCCAGCGAAATGCTACCGTTACGACGATTGCACCGACGGGAACCATATCAATAATTGCCAATGCATCTTCAGGTGTTGAACCGCTTTTTGCCGTTTCCTACATTCGCACAGTCATGGACAAGAATGTATTGGTTGAAGTCAATCCGATATTCGAGAGAATCGCCAAGGAGCGTGGATTCTATTCTGAAGATCTTATGAAGAAGATTGCAGAGCATGGTTCCGTACAGGATATCCAGGAAATCCCGTCAGATATACGCAATGTATTTGTAACATCACACGAAATAACTCCTGACTACCACATCCAGATGCAATCCGCATTTCAGCTCTATACTGATAATGCCGTTTCAAAAACAGTTAATTTTTCGAATTCCGCCAGTATTGAAGATGTTGAGAAAGTGTATATGCTTGCGTATGAAACCGGCTGCAAGGGCGTCACCATCTACCGAGACGGGTCAAGAGACGAGCAGGTACTTTCCACTGGTAAAAAGGAAGAGCAGACTGCTGTCGCGGCAACCCCTGTTGAAGATGACAAGAAAGCTGTCAAACGCGAGCGACCGAAAGCGCTCAAAGGGTGTACGCATCAGATGCAGACCGGGTGCGGCCCGCTCTATATTACAATCAACGAAGATAAAAACGGCTTGTTCGAACTCTTCACTACAATGGGTAAAGCAGGCGGATGTGCGGCTTCCCAAAGCGAAGCAATTGGCCGCATGGTGTCTCTTGCCTGGCGCAGCGGCGTTCAGGCCCGTCAGGTAGTGAAACAGCTTCAGGGCATTTCCTGTCACTGTCCGTCAGGTTTTGGTGACAACCGGGTGCTTTCCTGTGCAGATGCTGTAGCCAAGGCGATCCAAAATCATTTGATTGATATTGGATATGATATCGATAACGATACCTCCCGGCATGAACGCGGCGCATGCCCGGAATGCGGCGGAATTGTAGAGCATGAGGGAGGCTGTTCTGTCTGTCATGTCTGCGGCTATTCCGAATGTGCATGATCTTTTTGTCATGCGTCAGCACAAGTGGCTTGACAAATAGTCCGCGAATATGACATAAGTCTTTGGCTAAATGTACCACTTGCTACGGGGTTGTAGCTCAGTTGGTTAGAGTGCCAGCCTGTCACGCTGGAAGTCGCGGGTTCGAGCCCCGTCAACCCCGCCATACTGATAATAAAAAAGAGGTGCCTGGACGGCACCTCTTTTTTATTTACTCATGAGACTGGAACCAAAGTCTATTCATACATCATCTTCAACCCGCCTGCAGCCCGTCCGAGTGGTCCGCTAAAAGTCCCCTCTGCTCCATCTACCAGTAAGTCCATATAGTTTACCTTTTTCTTCGGCGGTGTAATCAGCTCAGGCTCTCCGGAAATGCCAGCCTGTTTTCCAGCCTCTTCAATTGCATCCTGAAGCGTCCCTAAACGGTCTACGAGTTTATACTGTAACGCCTGTTCACCGGAGAGTATGCGGCCGTCTGCAATCTTGCGAACGTCTTCAATCGGAAGCTTACGCCCCTCGGCAACAGCCCTGACAAACTGCCCATGAGTGTTATCAATCACCGATTGCAGCATGGCGCGATCTTCGGCTGAAAATTCCCGCACCGGTGAGCCTGAATCCTTGTATTTGCCGGTTTTCAGCGTGTACGATTTGATTCCTATTTTATCCATTAACGATTCAATATTTGACAATTTGAGAATGACGCCGATGCTGGCGGTGATGGTACCAGGGTTTGCATAAATCAGGGTTGCGGGAGCAGAAATATAATATCCGCCGGATGCGGCGAGACTTCCCATTGATACGATAATCTTCTTTTTTGCTGCAAACTTCTTAACCTCGGCGTTAATTTCCTGTGAAGGAGCAACAATGCCGCCGGGAGAGTCAACGCGAAGCACAACAGCCTTGACTGAATCCTGTTTGAGGAAGTATCGCAGTTGCCTGACTGTTTCTTTTGAGTCGAGAATCATGCCTTTGACTTCAACCAGACCAACTCCAATTTTACTTGATTCTATAGCGTCATCTTCACCTAAAATTTTTCCGGCTATTTTAACAGACAGTGTGAACAGCATGGCAAGTGAAAACATGACGAAAACAGTAATTATGATGGCTTTTTTTGACATGATCGGTACCTGATATAAAATTACTTCTTTAGAGATTTTTGTACTTCTGTTACATTCAACGCCATGAAAATACTAGTCATATCTGATACCCATGGCAATGTGAACGGTGCCTTTGCTGCGCATACACGTTCAGAGCCGGTTGATGCGATCGTACACCTTGGCGATGGAAGCTCCGATGCAGACATTCTTCGGGAAGCACTTGATATTCCGGTTATAAGTGTTGCCGGAAACTGCGACCCCGGTTCAACGTCTCCGCGCGAATGTGTGTGGGAGTGTGAAGGAAAGAAGCTTTTATTGACCCATGGGGATGCCTATCAGGTCAAATCAGGCCTTGTTCGGCTGCAGCAACGGGTTCTGGAACTGGGAATTGACGGAGCGCTGTTTGGGCACACCCATCAGCGTATATGTGAAAAATTCTCAGGTATACTGCTGATAAATCCCGGGACGCTTGCTGCGTACGGCATGAGCCGCAGCTATGCAGTCCTGAGCATTACGCTGGAAGAAGGATTAACCTGCAGGCATTTTGATTTAGAGTGACCCGTCAATTGCCGCATTCTTCAACTGCTGCAAGTACCTGTTCACGAATGACCATCTCTGTTCAACGCTTCCCGCCCCTTATGTACCGCCTTCTCCAGCCTGCGCCGCCGCGGCCAGGTAACTATATAATCAACCGGTCCGGAAAGAATGTAAAGCAGCAGTACGCTGAATGTCATAATTACCGGCTCTGCAGCTATGACTATTAAAAGAACGACGGCAAGCAGCAAAAATCCGAATGGCTGGCGCTTAATAAAAGCCGGATCTTTGAAAGAGTAATAGCGGAAATTTGAAACCATCAGGAACGCCAGTAGATAGATGAGTCCCAGTATGGCAAGTTTCTTAAAAGAGCTTGGCCACTCGAAGTGAAAAAACAACAGAACGGTCGAGGCAACCATGCATGCAGATGCGGGAGTAGGAAGACCGACAAATCGTTTACTTTCGACGGTATCTACCTGCACGTTGAAGCGGGCAAGACGTAATGCCGCACAGACCAGGAACAAAAAAGATGCAACCCACCCGAGCCGGCCAAATGGTTTGAGTGCCCAGGCATACATGAGAAACGCGGGCGTAACACCAAAGGCAACGAGATCAGCCAGAGAATCAAATTCGACACCGAACTTGCTGGTTGTGCCGGTCATACGGGCAACTTTACCATCAAGTCCGTCACAGATTGCAGAGATAAAAATCCAGATTGCAGCAGTACTGTAATTGCCGTTCAGCGTTGATACCATACTGTAAAAACCGGCAAAAAGGCTTGATGCAGTCACCAGATTGGGGAGGATGTAAATACCCCGTCTCATGCTTTCACTGTTTGTTCTTTTTGATTCCACCATTTCATCATTCATGAAGTACTATCCTAGATCAAACGATTCTGGCCAATATTGTTTCACCAGCTACCGTTTTGTCACCAAGCCGAACCAAAGGACTGACATCCACCGGAAGATAGACGTCAACCCGTGAACCGAACCGGATCAAACCATAGCGCTCCCCACGAACCAGCATATCTCCAACCAACGGGTAGCTGATGATCCGACGTGCCACAAGCCCGGCAATCTGAACGAATGCTATCCGGACGCCACCGGCAATCTCCAGTATGATGCCGTTGCGCTCGTTCTCACATGAAGCACGTCCGTCCCTGGCATCAAAAAACTTTCCCGCATGATGAAACGTATCAATGACTTTCCCGTCAAACGGTGCACGATTGACATGCACACTGAACACGGACATGAAAATGCTAATTTTCAGGGCTTCTACGCCAAGCGGGGTCTCCGGGACACGCTCGGAGACGATCACAACGCCATCTGCCGGTGCAATTACTGCTGTGACATCTGCAGGTGTTACCCGTTCCGGATTACGAAAAAAATAAAACACGAAAAGTGTCAGCAGCAGAGACAGTGCGGCGGGGATGAAGAAAACAGGTGAAATTCGTACTGCAGCGACAGTAAGCAGCGCAGTTAGTCCCGCTGCATACGCCATGAACGGATACCCTTCGCGGGCAAATATTGATGAATTATTCATGTACCTGCCTACATGCGAAGACACCCCTCTCCGGGTGGAAGAGGGGTGTCATGACTCGCATCGTGGAATTAGTTTTTGGTTTTATCGACGATTTTCTGGATCCAGGGCATCATGCTCCGCAGTTTCTCACCGACCTGTTCAATCGGATGCGCAGCATTGAGACGACGGCGTGCTGTCATTTCCGGGTAGTTTGACGCCCCTTCGAGAATGAACTGCTTGGCGTAATTACCGTTCTGGATGTTATTCAGGCACTCTTTCATTGCTGCGCGACTCTGGTCGTTAATCACCCTCGGTCCGGTGACATACTCACCATATTCAGCGTTGTTGGAAATAGAATAGTTCATGTTGGCAATGCCGCCTTCATACATGAGGTCTACAATCAGCTTGAGCTCGTGCAGACACTCAAAGTAGGCCATTTCAGGAGCATAGCCGCCTTCGACCAGCGTTTCAAAACCTGCTTTCACCAATTCTACTGCACCGCCGCAGAGAACGGCCTGCTCACCGAACAGGTCGGTTTCGGTCTCGTCCTTGAAAGTTGTTTCAATAATGCCGGTACGACCGCCGCCAATGGCACTTGCATAGGAAAGAGCTACTTCACGAGCCTTACCGGACGCATTTTGAAATACCGCAATCAGGTCAGGTATTCCGCCACCTCTGACAAACTCTGAACGAACAGTGTGGCCGGGCGCTTTTGGCGCTATCATGACAACGTCAAGATCGGCACGGGGCACAATCTGATTGTAATGGATGGCAAAGCCATGAGCAAATGCAAGCGTTGCACCTTGTTTAAGTTTCGGCTGAATCTCATCACGGTAGAGTGTTGACTGGAACTCGTCAGGAGTCAGGATCATTACAAAATCAGCCGAAGCAACCGCTTCGGCAACGGTAGCAACGTTGAGACCGGCGTTCTTTGCCTTGACGGCGGAAGCAGACCCTTCACGCAACGCGACTGTCACATCAACGCCTGAATCCTTAAGGTTGCAGGCATGGGCATGCCCCTGTGAACCGTACCCGACGATAGCAACTTTTTTCGCTTTTATTAACGCGAGATCACAATCACGATCATAATAAACATTCATATTGGTACATCCTCCACGTAATTTTTTATCCGGAAAACCGGTCAAACTTTTTAGTAAACCAGGAATTTATTTTTCAAATCAATTCCGCTACAGCATGCAGCCGGTCAATCTGGTTACAAAAACAGAGCGAGACAGATACTACATTCAGCTGTGGCTGTCAATGTAAATAGCCGTTTTGGCCCCGATACCAGCAGGGATTCCCGTGCCGATCAAACAAAAAAAACCGCCCGTTTCCGGGCGGTTGGACAGTTTCACGACAACAACTGTTTTTTACCCGTTCCACCCTTTGGCACCCCGACCAATAGCAACCGAACCGGTGCGTACGACCTCTTTCAAACCCAACGGCCTCAGCAGTTCCAAAATTGCATCGATCTTAGACGGATTACCCGTTGCCTCGATTGTGTAAGACTTCGGCGTAACGTCGATTATTTTTGCCCTGAAAATGTCAACAACCCGCAACACCTCGGCGCGAGCCTCATCCTCAGCCGAAACCTTTATCAAAGCAAGTTCACGCTCAATGGCACTGCCGTCCGTGAAATCAAGAACTTTCAGGATATCAATCAGTTTGTTGAGCTGTTTGTTAATCTGTTCCAAAATCTGATCGTCGCCACGTGTGACAATTGTCATACGTGACAGACCCTCTTCATTTGTGGGAGCGACTGAAAGTGAATCAATATTAAATCCGCGTCCCGAAAAAAGTGTCGCTACGCGAGAGAGTACTCCGAAATCGTTTTCAACTATCACCGAAATTGTATGCTGCATATCTGGTCCCTCACCTTTAGTAAGTTGGAAAATATCTTCGTTGCGACATCCGTCCTGTGAATCAGGATTAAGCGTTCAGTACCATTTCATTCAGGGAAGCTCCGGCAGGAACCATCGGCAGAACCTTTTCTTCGCGGGCAATCTTGAATTCCATGATTACCGGCCCCTCTTCCTTGAATCCTGCCCTGATAACCGATTCTACTTCGTCCGGTTTTGAGGCGAGGAACCCTTTGGCACCATAGGCATCTGCAAGCTTGATATAGTCTATCGGCAGCTCCATGCAGGTAGACGAATAGCGTTTATCGAAGAACAGCTCCTGCCACTGTCGAACCATACCGAGAAAGTTATTGTTCAGAATGACAATCTTGACCGGCAGCCTGTTCTGAACCAGTGTCGCCATTTCCTGAATATTCATCTGAACGCCGCCGTCTCCGCAGACGGTGATAACCTGACGGTCAGGGAATGCCGCCTGTGCACCCATCGCTGCCGGCAGACCGAAACCCATCGTACCGAGGCCGCCCGAGGTAAGCAGTGTACGGGGCGTTGTGAATTTGAAAAACTGAGCCGTCCACATCTGGTGCTGACCGACATCCGTTGAGATAATAGCGTCAGCGTCCGATAACTCACGTAGTTTCTGAATGACAAACTGCGGTTTGATTACCGTACTGCTCTGTTTGTAATCAAGGGGATGTTTTACCTTCCAACCGTCAATATCTGCCTGCCAAGGAGTAAGGTTCGAAATAAACTCGGGAAGTTTCTCGGCATTTTTTTCAGTCTGGCTGATCATCTTGAGCAGAACATCCTTAACGTCACCGACAATAGGCAGGTCAACCCGAACATTTTTCTTGATCGAAGTCGGGTCAACATCAATGTGAATTATTTTTGCATGGGGAGCGAATGTCGCCAGCTTACCGGTAACACGATCGTCAAATCGGGCCCCAATGGCAATAATAAGATCACTGTTGCTCATTGCCATATTGGCATAATAGGAGCCATGCATCCCCAGCATGCCGAGTGACAGATTATCCGTTTCCGGGAACGATCCGAGCGCCATCAGCGTTGTCGTTACCGGAACTGACAACATGCGCGCCAGTCTGGTCAATGGTTCTGCAGCATCACTGAGCACCGCACCACCACCCACGTACATAACCGGGCGGCGGGAATCAAGAATCATGGCGATCGCTTTTTCTACCTGACGCGGATGGCCGGAGAGGTTGGGCTTATACCCGCGAATGTCGATAGATTCAGGGTAGTGGAATTCACCCAGTGACATCTGGACATCCTTCGGAAAGTCAACCAGAACCGGACCAGGGCGACCGCTGCGGGCAATATAGAAAGCCTTTTTCATGGTCAGGGCAATATCCTTGACATTACGAATAAGGAAACTGTGCTTCGTACAGGGACGGGTAATGCCGATAATATCGACTTCCTGGAAAGCATCATTGCCGATAAGGGGCGTCGGAACCTGTCCGGTAATTATTACCATCGGAATGGAATCCATGTACGCCGTTGCTATGGCTGTCACCGTATTGGTTGCACCCGGTCCGGAGGTCGCGATGGCAACACCGACTTTGCCCGTGACGCGTGCATAACCGTCAGCAGCATGAGTGCCGGCCTGTTCATGGCGCGGCAGGATGTGATGTATTTCCTTGAAATTAAAGAGTTCGTCATACAGATTGATGACCGTGCCGCCGGGATAACCGAAAATTGTATCTACACCCTCTTTTTTTAAACACTCCAACATCATTCGTGCGCCGTTCATTTTCATAGTATTACCTCTGGTATCCTGAAATCCTCACCTCGAACGCGAGGTGGAAGTTGCCAAATACGTCAGATATATTCAACGTATTTGCATTAATCTAATCAGCAGTCGTTATGGCGCCGGTGTGGGCCGACGTGACTACTTTAGCGTACCGGGCCAGCCATCCGCCCTTGATCTTCGGTTCCGGTGATCTCCATCCCAGGCGACGTGTTGCCAGCGTTTCCTCATCCACCAGCAACTCAAGGCGCCGGTTTGGAATATCAAGCAGGATTTTGTCGCCATCAACCACCAGAGCAATCGGGCCGCCTTCGGCAGCTTCCGGTGAAATATGACCGATACAGGGGCCGCGGGTGCCTCCCGAGAAACGGCCATCGGTTATTAACGCAACGCTGTCACCCAACCCCATGCCCATGATGGCCGCTGTCGGAGCAAGCATCTCGCGCATTCCCGGGCCACCTTTAGGCCCTTCATAACGAATAACGACGACATCACCCGACGTAATCTTGCCTTCCATGATGGCTGCCATCGCCAGTTCTTCTGCATCAAAACAGCGGGCAACACCTTCAAAATGCATCATCGGAGCGGATACACCCGATTGCTTGACGACCGCGCCCTTGGGAGCAATATTTCCGGACAGAATCGCAATGCCCCCCTCTTTTTTTATCGGGTTTGTCAGCGGACGAATAACATCATCGTCAACGTTCTGAATACTGTCTGCCAACTGGTGTGTTGTCAGTCCGAAGAGTGTCTGCGTGTCCTTGATCTTGCTGCCGAGTTGCTTCAGAACTCCGCTGACGCCACCGGCGATGTCCAGATCTTCCATGAAATGTTCACCGGCCGGATTCATTGACGCAAGCTGAGGAGTGTCTTTCCCCAGGATATCAAACAGCTCCAGCGGCAGTTCAACTCCCGCTTCATTGGCAATTGCCAGCAGGTGCAGCACAGTATTGGAGGAACCACCCAGTGCGAGATCAACCCGGATAGCGTTCTCAAATGCCTCGCGGGTCATGATGTCACGGGGCTTGACATCGGTATGTACCAATTCAACAATCTTTTCACCGGAGGCGAAGGCGATACGCCGCTTGAGAGCAGATACGGCCAGGGCGGTACCACAGCGGGGCAGACTCATACCCATTGTCTCCGTCAGAATTGCCATGGTATTGGCGGTAAAAAGCCCCTGGCACGATCCCATACCGGGACAGGCATTATCTTCACACACCTGAAGCTCTTTATCGTTAATCACCCCGGCTTTATAGCGTGCCATCGCCTCAAAGGTGTCAGAGACGAAGGAGTATTTACGACCGGATGTGCCGCGACCGCTCATCATTGGCCCAGCAGTTACGACGATACAGGGGATATTCAACCGGACAGCCGCCATCAACATTCCGGGGGTAATTTTGTCGCAGTTGGTCAACAGCACAAGGCCGTCCAGACGATGGGCCTCCGCCACCGACTCAACCATATCGGCAATTAGCTCGCGGGTCGGGAGGGAGTAATGCATTCCTTTATGCCCCATCGCCATACCATCACAGACGCCGGGAATGCCAAAGAAGAAGGCATGGCCTCCGCCAGAGTGCACACCTTTTTCAATAAAACGCTCCAGATCTCGCATACCGACGTGTCCCGGTATGAGATCGGTAAAACTTGTTGCTACGCCGATAAATGGCTTGTCCATCTGGCTCTGCGGGACTCCGGTCCCCTTCAGCAGGGCACGGTGTGGTGTCCGTTCAAGCCCCTTTTTTATCATATCACTGCGCATGCGGATATCCTTAAAACGCGATTTGTTTGATGCTGCCAAACCCTTGATTGATAAGAATTTACGGGTTGAGTAGAATAATATAGATAGCTTGATGTGTCAACCTGAATGCCGACTTTCGGCATCTTCCATCTGGGGATTGATGCAATAAACATCAGTCCGGGAG
>JAQTXD010000031.1 GCA_028688955.1 Desulfuromonadaceae bacterium | reverse complement strand
ATGAACAAAAGGGTCCTGCCATAAACTTGAACCGACGGGGGCAGTTTGTGGGAGTTGTTCACTGTCACTTACACTGGAGGAGCGAGCAGGCATGTGAATCTTTTTCCTGGGTAACTTCACGCCATCACCAGATTGTTTCGGCTCTTTCGGGCCACCACAAATACTGAGCTTCCAAAAGGAAGCGATGATACTGCAAGAAACAGATTTTCCAGTTCAACGACCTTCAGCAGCAGGGAGTTGATCACCTGATTCGGCACACTGACATCTGAATCAACGTTATCAGGATCAGTCATTCGGGGCACTGCAAGGCGAGACAACAGACGGTATGCTGCTATGAAAGGAAACAGCAGGCTGACACGATAGGTTGTCATTTCGACGTCGAATCCGGCAGATTGCAGTCGTTCGCAGAGCATCTGCCGTGTATAGCGCTCTCGTGTATGCACTGCGATGTCATGTGTACTGCGCAGAAACTCGTGGGCAACCAGGTTCAGGATCAACAGGCCCCCCGGTTTGAGACCCTGCTGCAGTCGCCGCATGACGTCGACATCATCTGAAACACCCCGGTGATAGAGTACGTCAATCGAAGTAACAACATCATATGATTCCGGTTCGAGCTCGATGGAATTCAGGTCTGCAGGGAAAGTGGTGTTGATGCCGCGTAGCCGGCAGAAGCGCAGCGCTTCCTCTGAGACGTCGCAGCCGCTTACGCAGTGCCCCTCTGCCGCTAGCAGCTGGCAGAGCCGCCCCGTGCCGCACCCGGCGTCAAATATGGTCAGCAATCGCCCCAGCCGGTGTGACTCCCGCTGAACAGCTGCCATAATCAACCGGTGAAGCCCCACATACCACCAGTGGTGCTCTTCAGCTTCGTACATGCGGGTGTATTCAACCAGATTCATGCGTAAAACCGTCTGACGGCTGCTACCACTTCGGCTGCCTGCTCATTCGGCAATTCCGGATACATGGGGAGCGACAGGATTGTTGCTGCCAGGCGCTCCGTCACCGGAAGACTTCCGGGTGCATACCCCAGAAAACGGTAGCCGCGCATCAGATGGATCGGATCTGGATAGTTCACCTTGGTCTCAATCCCCTCTCCTGCCAGGTAGCGCTGCAATTCATCACGGCGCGCAGTCCTGATTGTATAGAGATAGCGTTGATGGCTGCGCCCCTCTCTGACAGCCGGGAGGGACAGTCCGTCAATCCCTGCCAGGCCGTCATCATAAATTTCTGCTATGCGCCGGCGACGTTCAACCGACGGGTCAAGTCCGGGCAGTTTCACGTTGAGAATAGCTGCCTGCACTTCGTCCAGACGGGTATTATACCCTTCCTCCTCGGCATAATAGGCGTTCTCCATGCCGTACATGCGCAGCCGTTTCAGCCGCAGGGCAAGCTCCGGCCGGGAGGTTGTCACGGCACCGCCATCGCCAAACGTCCCCAACACTTTTGTAGGATAAAATGAGAACGCTCCGGCGTCTCCGAGAGAGCCGGCGCGGCAGCCGTTGTAAGTGGCGCCGCAGGCCTGGGCACAATCCTCAACCACCGAGAGGCTGTATCGGTTGGCATACTCCCGTAGCGGCAGCATATCTACCATCTGGCCGAACAGATGAACCGGCAGGATGCAACGCGTACGCCGCGTTACGGCTCTGTCAAGCTGTGTCACATCCATCAGGAACGTATCTTCCTCCACATCCACGAACGCAGGTTTGGCACCGGTGGCACGAATAGCGGCCACGGTCGGCACTGCGGTGTTTGCAACCGTAATGACCTCGTCACCCGGGCCGATATCCAGTGCTTTCAAGGCCAAAAACAGAGCGTCGGTACAGGAATTCACCCCGACGGCACAGGGCACGCCGCAATAGGCTGCAAAACGATCTTCAAAGGTAGCAACCTGTTGCCCCAGTATCAGTCGTCCGGACGAGAAGACGCTGTCAACAGCTCGCAGATAGTCATCCCGATGTGCTGAATACTCTTCCAGATAGCTCCAATAGCGGATCCTGGGTATGCTGATCGTCATGTTACTCGTACCTCCGCATGCAGTTGTCATGAAACAAGTCGGCCAGTGCAGCCAGCCTTCGTGCCTGCAGATGTTCCGCTCTCCACTCACCGCACTGTATCAAACCGCAGACATGCTCAATGGTATTCAGGAAATGATCGCTCGCTGGAGCGTTGAATGACTCATCCCTGCCATGTGCTGTTACCCTAATTCTGTTCTCCATCTCCGCCGGGGTAGTGAAGGCCCGCTCTACGGTTATCTCCCCGACTTCTCCGCTGATCGTGTAAAACGATCGGTACGGCAGACCGAATGCCGTCATAAAGGAGAAGCTCTCACCGGAATCCGTACTGGAATCAGCCTGGAACGATATGGTGAGACCATCCCGTATCTCTTCACTGCCGTGGCAGAAGCGGTGCTCCTTTCCATCAAGAAAATAGAGCGCCGCACTGAGCGGGTAACGGTTCATGTCATTGTAAGCCCCGCCGCCCATGGCCGGATCGAGCCGAAAATCTCCCGGCGGCGGTCCCGGAAAGGCAAATTCACTCCGCAGGGAGAGCGTACGTCCGATGCGCCCTGACGAGAGCAGATCCTTCACAAGCATGTGTTGCGGGTGCTGCAGGTACATGACGTTCTCAAACAGAAGCCGGCCATGTCTGTCAGCAACTTCCAGCATGCGCATGACCGCTGCCAGGCAGAGCCCGAGCGGTTTTTCGCAGATGACATGCTTGCCCTGCTCAAGAGCACGAATACTCCACTCTTCGTGAAGATGATTGGGAAGTGAGATATAGAGCAGATCAACCGCGGGGGTGCTGACAAGTTCTTCGTATGTCATGGCATTAGCCGACAGATCAGCTGCCAGCACTGCTGCCCTCTCCCGCTGTCTGCCTGCCACGGCAACAAGACGGGCCTGCCTGCTGTTGCGTAGTGCGGGAATGAATTTACGCCGGGCAATGTCGGAGCATCCCAGAATTCCGACCCGTATCATGAACCTACCCGGCAGAGCAGACAGGTCAGTATACTCCGGGCACAGGAGTTGACCTGCTCACCCAGATGGACCAGAAACATGACCTGTTCCAGAGGCAGCCAGGCGTAATCTTCGGGATGTTCCAAAAAAGCCCCGTCCGGAAGCATCAGGATGCGATGCTGATGATATTCACGGTAAAAACGCGCTCCTTCCTCGGTCTGACGGCTTTCATGAAGCAGCTGAAAACGTTCCGGCTCCAGAAATTCGTCATACAGGAATGGCTTTTTGAGTTTTCGGCTCCCCTCATAGTTTCCCTGGGTAAACTGAACCGTTGGGCCAAGCTGCACAGTACTTCGGTTTCCTACCTCCGCCTTGGCCTGCATCAGCAGTTCAATGCCATGTGTTCCATTCTTTATGAGCAGCCCGATGATTCCGGCGGCCGGATTTTCGATAATCGGCTGCCCCCAGGAGCGGACTTCCCTCGTACCGGCAGAGACCTGCAAACCGACAATTCTGAAGAATCGTTTTTCCCGATGTGAAAAAAAGCCTTTGGCATCAATGCACCACTCCTGCAGCACATTCAGTCCGATCCGACGCGTCAGCATATGGTTGGCAGCCCGGCGGTCATCAAGCCACTGCAGTGTGGTGCGGAGACCATGTTCCAGTTCATGACAGGGACTCTGCACCTGCCGTTTTTCGGCAGCAAAAGCCAGACATGAAAGAATGCTGCGGGTGCAGGCATTGACCAGATTATCCTGATTCATCAGTCGCATTATCTGCCGCATGGTCAGCCAGATGAACCCCTCCGGCAGCTCCTGCGGGTAATCGTCCTCTACTACGACAATCATGTTGCGGTTGGATTTGTACAGGAAGCGCCCGCCATCTTCTGTCTGCAGGCGGGCGAACAATATCCGTGACCGTTCAGATCCGCAGAACAGATCAAGGAACAGCGGCGTGGCTCCGCCATGAGCACCGGTATAGTTGCTGTACGTCGCCTGAACCGTTGGAGAAAGCTGAATATTGCCGATATTGCCAGGCTCTTCCTTGGCCTGCAGGCAGAAATGCAGCACTCCGTTGATCTGTCTGGCCAGAATCCCAAGAATGCCGGTCTCAGGCTGTTCAATAATCGGTTGGTCCCACTCCAGTTCATCCCGATCAACCCGGTGCCGGACATGAACTCCGATAATGCTGAAAAACCGCCCCGTTTCGTGATTGATATTGCCATTCACACTATCGCGCAGCCACCCTCCGATTTCGTCAAGCGCAACCAGCATACTGTGAAGCGAAGCTCTTTTCCGGGAATTACAGACCCACTGATCTACGAAAGCATCATTATGAAGTGCGGTTACACTGTGGTATGAAGCAAGCGCTGCGGCAGCATCATCAGGAGAAATGGCGATACTGCCAGTCTGTGTCACATCATTTAGTCCCACGTCTATCACCCCCCCCCGATCTTCTGTTCGGGAGAGCTGATTGCATCTCCCTGATAATATACTGCGGTTCCTGATTCAGTTTCAGATAGATACGTCCGACATATTCTCCGACAATTCCGGTCGCAAACAGCTGAAATCCTCTGAAAAAAATTGTTACTGATGTCAACTCTTCCAGTTCACTCGGATCATTGAAGTACGGATGTAAATTTTGAAATATAACTATAGAAACGGAATATAAGCCAATCAGTGTCAGAATCAGGCCGAGCAGCGCTACTATGCGCAACGGAATCAGTGAATAGCTGACAATCGTGTCACCCCACAGTGCGGTCAGTTTTTTGAATGTATAACCGGAGCGACCCGCCCGGCGCTGATCATGGCGAACCTCAACCGTGCCGATTGAACGGGTTATGCGCAGGATAATGGCATCAATGTAGGGACGGGGATTCTTATCTGTAATAATCTCGTTGACGAGAAAACGGTTTATCGCTTTGAAACTGGACAGATAGAGATTGGCCGGTTTATTCAGGACAACCCGTGCCATACTGCCGTTGAGATAGCTGCCCAGGTTACGGAAAAAACTGTCATTTTTTACCGGATACTGGCAGTAGACTACGTCAAACCCCTTCTGTATTTCGGTAAGCAAACGCGAAACTTCTTCGGGAGGGTTCTGAAAGTCATCATCCATGATGACGACATAGTCGCCACGCACCTGGTTCAATCCGGCCATAACCGCATTGTGTTCACTGAAATTACGCGACAGACGGGCGTAAACGATAGTCTGAGGATATTCGCTCTGAAGAAATTTGCAGACCGCATCAGACCCATCATTGCTGCTGTCGTTTATCAGCACAATTTCAAGCTGGTAGTCGGCAGCAAGCAGATCCATGAGAGTCCGGCAAAGATCGGCAATTGTTTTTTCAGCATTGTAGACCGGAATAACGATTGAAACCGACGTCATGTAGACTCCTTGACTATGGTTCTTCATGCATACGACAGAATTTTTCTATTGAGTACAATTCCGGATCTATAGTTTTGCATCAGGTAATTGCACAGATGAATAATTAAAGTCAGCCAACCGCATCTATTTTCAGCCGCTTAATTTTTTCAACAAGAGTAGTCCGGTTAATCCCTAAAAGCGCGGCAGCTCTTGCTTTAACACCTTTTGCCGATTTCAGAGCTTCTACAATGAAGGAAGTTTCTATTTTTGAGATTTCTGAAACCAAATCGATACCATCATTTGACATTTTGATATTGAACACTGCGCCGGATTTATTGTCACCAATTATTTTGGACGGAACATCGTCCAATGAAATTATCGATGTATCAGTCAATACGATCATTCTCTCAATCAAATTTTCCAATTCACGTACATTTCCCGGCCAGGAATACTGTTCCAGCGCTTCAAGCGCCTGCTTGCTGATCGAGCATGGCGGGCGCCCCATGAGGCGACACTGTTTCTCTAAAAAAAATGATGTCAGGTGCATAATGTCCTGTTGTCGATCTCGCAAAGGCGGGAGATGAATAGGTATAACGTTTAAACGGTAGAAAAGATCTTCTCTAAATTCACCCTGTTTCACCATGTTTTCCAGATCAGCGTTTGTTGCAGAAATCACCCTGACATGCAGTTTTACCGTTTTGTTTGAACCAACTCGTTCTACTTCGTGTTCCTGTAAAACACGTAGCAATTTTGCCTGCAAATGAAGAGGAAGCGTGCCAATTTCATCCAGAAATATTGTTCCGTGGTTAGCGGCTTCAAACCGCCCCGGTTTATCTTTGATAGCGCCGGTAAATGCCCCTCGCACGTGGCCAAAGAGTTCACTTTCAAGCAGTGTTTCAGGAATCGCACTACAGTTTACTGCAATGAAGGGCCGATCTTTACGGGGACCATTGTAGTGCAAAGCCCGAGCGACAAGTTCTTTTCCGGTCCCGGATTCACCACTGACAAGAACCGCGGAATCGGTTTTAACGATGCGGCTCATGCGCTCAAACATGAGATTCATCGCCGGAGAACTACCAATGATATTATTGAACTCAAATCGTCCTTGTAACTGTCTGCGAAGATATATATTTTCTGACAGCAACTTTTGTTTGTCCAAAGCCTTTGAAACAACTATTTTAAGTTCATCAAAATCAATCGGCTTGGTAATATAATCGTAAGCTCCTGCTTTCATTGCTCTTACAGCCGATTGAGCCGAGCCATGACCGGTAACAACAATGACTTCAGTAGCGGGAGATACTTTTTGAACATGCTGCAAAATATCAAGACCGCTTTTATCCGGTAAAAAAAGATCGGAAACAATGACCTGAAACTGATCATGATCAATCAGATCAATAGCATCCAAACCTGTTGCCGCAGATGTGATTTCATATCCTGCAGAGCGTAACAACAGGGCCAAAGCCTCACGACCGGAATCATCATCATCAATCACCAAAACTTTTATCGTTTCATTCATAACGTGACCTTACATCAGTAATCATTCTGTAACAGTCTTGATTGATTCATAGAGTACATCCATAAGAAAATCCATTTCACTGTTTGATATTACGAGTGGAGGAAAAATCACGATAGTATTCCCCAACGGCCGCGAAAATACGCCGCGTCTGCGAGCTTCAAGGCAGACCTTAATTCCAACCTTGTCTTCCCACGGATAAGGGGTTCCGCTTTCCGTGTCAACGACCAATTCTATACCGGCAGCAAGCCCACACTGACGTACATCTCCAACATGCGGCATTGATTCAAAATCTGCAAGCCGTAGTTTCAATTTGGCAACTTTATACTGTAATTCTACCAGAAGATTGTTTTCATCAAAAAGCTCAAGGCTTTTAAGAGCTACAGCGCATGCTAATGGGTTTCCGGTAAATGTATGGCCATGGAAAAAGGTCTTTAACTCGGAATAACTACCCAGGAACGCTGAATAAACTTTGTCTCCCGTCACTGTCGCCGCTAACGGAAGATATCCCGCAGCTATCCCCTTTGAGATAGCCATGATATCAGGCACGACATCCTCATGCTGGCAGGCAAACATTGTTCCGGTTCTGCCAAAACCGGTAGCAACTTCATCGGCAATCATCAAAATCTCATAACGGTCACACAATTCACGAACCATTCTCAAAAATCCTGCCGGTTGCACAATCATTCCACCAGCACCCTGCACAAGAGGCTCTATGACAAGTCCGGCTATGCTGCCGGCATTTTCCTTCATCAATGTTTCAAGTGCGTCGATACACTCCATACTGCATAAATGTCTGCTGCACCCAAGTTCACACCGATAGCAGTAGGGAGATGGTGCAAGTATCGTTTCAAACATGAGTGGTTTAAAGGTCGAGTGATAAATACCTATTCCGCCGACACTTACCGCACCGATGGTGTCTCCGTGATACGCGTTCCTGAACGTTATAAAGCGGCTCCGTTCCGGTTTTCCAACATGTACATGATATTGATAGGCCATCTTGACCGCGACTTCCATTGCCGTTGATCCGTTATCCGAATAGAAAAATCGATCTAACCCTGATGGTGTAATTTCGGCAAGTCGTGCAGCCAGAATAATACTCTGTTCACTAGCCAGCCCGAGCAATGTTGAGTGTTCAAGACGATCGACCTGCTGCTTGAGAGCTTCGTTCAATTCACGCTGGCAATGACCATGTACATTTGTCCACATGGAGGCAACACCATCCAGGTATCGCGTTCCATCCGTGTCTATCAACCAGCACCCTTCTCCCCTTGTGATAATTATCTGCTCATCGCGTTCCCACTCACTCATCTGCGTAAAAGGGTGCCATACGTGTCGCTTGTCCCACTGACGAAGCTGTTCAGTTGTTGGAGCACTTGTTTCGGACATCAGTTACTTCCTTTGAGTTAGAATCATCCTTAAACCATTAAAAAAGACCCGCTGGAACACGTCCAGAGGGTCTCATTAGATAGAATCTATCCGTTATTAGGCTCGCCGATCTGCATAAAGAGGAAAGGCTTTCATCATGGCGTTTACCTGAACTTTGATTGCTTCAAGTTTTTGATCATTTCCTATGTTCGCAACCGCGTCGGCGATAAATCCGGCAACACGGTCCATTTCAGCTTCCTTCAGCCCGTGTGACGTACAGGCCGGAGTTCCTACACGGATGCCGGACGTAACAAACGGAGAACGGGTTTCAAATGGTACGGTATTTTTGTTGACCGTTATTCCAGCCTTGTCCAGAGCTTCCTCTGCAGCCTTTCCGGTAATCTCCGTACCCGAGAAATTAATCAACATGAGGTGGTTGTCAGTGCCACCACTGGTAAGTTTAAACCCACGTGCCATAAGAGCTTCTGCAAGGGCCTTGGCATTATTAACGATCTGCTGCTGATACACCTTGAAATCCGGCTGCAACGCTTCCTTGAATGCCACCGCCTTGGCAGCAATGATATGCATAAGCGGTCCACCCTGAATACCAGGGAAAATTTGTGAGTTGATTGTTTTGGCATACTCTTCACGACAAAGAATCATACCACCTCGAGGGCCACGCAACGTTTTATGTGTTGTTGTGGTGACGAACTCGGCATACGGTACCGGACTGGGATGAACACCTGCAGCTACCAAACCGGCAATATGAGCCATGTCGACCATAACCTTTGCACCAACTTTGTCAGCAATCATACGGAAAGCTGGAAAATCAATGGTGCGCGGATATGCGCTGGCACCAACAACTATCATGGCAGGTTTATGCTGTACGGCCAAACGCTCAACCTCTTCATAATCAATAGTTTCGTTTTCCTGTGAAACTCCGTAGGGAACTATGGTGAACAGCTTTCCGGAAAAATTAACCGGACTTCCATGGGTGAGATGCCCGCCATGGGCCAGATTCATCCCCAGAATAGTGTCTCCCGGTTTGCATGCAGCAAAATATACCGCCATATTAGCCTGAGAACCCGCGTGAGGTTGGACATTCGCATGTTCGGCACCAAATAGTTCCTTTGCCCTGTCAATGGCCAACTGCTCTACAACGTCAATGTGCTCGCACCCACCATAATAACGCTTTCCAGGGTACCCCTCGGCATATTTGTTGGTCATTATGGACCCTTGTGCCTCCAGAACAGCTTCAGAGACAAAATTTTCCGAAGCAATCAACTCCAGATTACATTCCTGGCGCTCGGATTCGTGTCGGATGGCTTCGGCTACTTGGGGATCAAATTGGGATAGTACGGACATGAGTTCTCCTTAAATACAGCTATTGTATAAAATGATAGTGGTGCAAACAACAAACGGGACACATGCCGCAGCAGGTCCCGCCTGTAAATATAGAAAATATTCTAAAATATCACAACGTGGAATACTTCTTTTCAAGTGCAGTTATCTTGTCCAGACGCGCTTGATGACGGCCCCCCTCAAACGTACTGTCAAGCCATGTACCTACAAGGTCACAGGCCTTCTGTTCATCTAGAACCCGCCCCCCCAGAACAAGAACATTGGCATTGTTATGCTCTTTGGCCATTCGAGCCATAAAAACATCCGTTACAAGAGCGGCACGAATACCGGGAACCTTGTTGGCAGCTATTGACATACCGATACCGGTTCCACAGATCAGAATACCAAGATCTGCATCACCATTCATAACTGATTCAGCAACTTTTTGACCAAAATCAGGATAATCAACTGATGCATCGCTGCAGGTCCCTGCATCGTGCACCATTACGTTTCTCCGTTTTAGATAACTATTCAGTGCTGTTTTGAGGGCAAGCCCTCCATGGTCACTTCCAATTATGATCATTTTAGTCATTCCGCCTATATTTTTTTAAACAGAAGGGTCGCATTCGTACCGCCAAAGCCAAAATTGTTGCTCATGGCGTACTCAAGCTTTGCTTCACGTGCGGTGTTTGGAACATAATCAAGATCACATTCAGGATCTGGGTCTGTGTAATTGATTGTAGGTGGAACAACACCTTTATCCATCGCCATGAGCGTGTAAACGGCCTCAATGCCGCCGGCTGCACCAAGAAGGTGACCGGTCATGGATTTGGTTGAAGAGACAAGCATTTTCCTGGCGTGTTCACCAAAAATACTCTTGATTGCCATTGTTTCATACATATCACCAATCGGTGTGGATGTCCCATGAGCATTAATATACGAAACCTGTTCAGGGGAAACACCGGCATTTTTAAGCGCCATTTTCATACTTCTTGCACCCCCCTCACCACCTGGAGCCGGAGCGGTTAAGTGATACGCATCGCCAGACATGCCATACCCTACAACTTCAGCATAGATTTTCGCACCACGCGCCTTCGCAGATTCGTATTCTTCAAGTACAACTATTCCGGCACCTTCACCCATAACAAAGCCGTCACGATTCTTGTCAAACGGACGGGAGGCAGCGGTTGGATCGTCATTTCTATCAGAAAGAGCCTTCATTGCGGCAAATCCACCAATACCGAGAGGAGTGATAACCGACTCAGTTCCACCCGCGATCATGGCGTCTGCGTCGCCCCTCTTTATAATATGATAGGCGTCACCAATCGAATGGGTGCTGGTTGCACATGCCGAAACAGAAGATAAATTCGGACCTTTGGCACCGTATCTGATTGAAATGTGGCCGGGTGCAAGGTTGATAATCAGCATTGGAATAAAGAATGGAGAGATTTTTTTGGGTCCGCCCTCATTCAACAATGTATGATATTTTTCTATTGTCGGTAAACCGCCAAGGCCGGCTCCAACCAGCACGCCTACCCGTTCGGCATTTTCTTCATTAATCACCAGTCCAGAGTCTTCCATGGCGTAATGGGCAGCACCCAAAGCATACTGAATAAAAAGATCCATTTTTTTGATCTCTTTTTTATCAATAAACTCTTCAGCGTTAAAATCAGGAACTTCACCGGCAATCTTGACAGGCATATCGCTCGTGTCGAAACGGGTAATCAAGCCTATCCCTGACTTACCGGAAGTAAGCGCATCCCAGTTTTTGGTATTGCCACAACCAAGCGGTGAAACAGCTCCAACACCTGTAATTACAACTCTTCTCATGATTAATAGCTCCATATAGCGTACTTCTGCTCTGGCAGAATAAAAGAGAGGGGCTTACGCCCCTCTGGTTCAATTATGTGATCCTAGCTGTGTTCAGTAATGTATTCAATGGCATCGTTTACTGTCTGGATTTTTTCGGCATCCTCATCAGGAATTTCGATATCAAATTCTTCTTCAAGAGCCATAACCAACTCGACTGTATCAAGGGAATCGGCTCCCAAATCATCCATAAATGAAGATTCCGTTAGCACCTGAGCTTCTTCGACTCCTAGCTGTTCTGCTACAATTTCTTTAACCCTCTTTGCAATATCAGACATCTTTCACCTCCATGTGATTTTAAACCTTTGCAGGTTTGTGTGTAATGCTGCGTGCTTAATTAAGCATGAAATCTTTAAAAGTCAATCGATATTTGCTACACCGATAATTGCACCTGCTACATATACATTCCGCCATTTACGGACAGTACCTGACCTGTGATATATCCTGCATGCGGAGACACCAAAAAAAGTACCGCATAGGCAATATCTTCAATTGATCCGAATCGACCCATGGGAACGTTTTGCATAAGAGCTTCCCGGCCTTTTTCGGGAAGATCAGCTGTCATGTCAGTTTCAATAAATCCTGGAGCAACTGCATTCACGGTAATATTGCGTTTGGCCAATTCGCGTGCAGCTGATTTTGTTAAACCAAAAATTCCCGCTTTACTTGCACAATAGTTTACCTGACCGGGATTCCCCATTTCACCAACAACCGAGCTTATATTAACAACTCTGCCGTATCGTGCCTTGGTCATTATTTTGGATGCTTCCCGCAAACAAATGAAAGAACCCTTCAGATTCGTGTCGATTACAGAATCCCAGTCGCTATCTTTCATTCGCATCATAAGGCCATCCTTTGTTATTCCGGCATTATTTACAAGAATATCAAGGCGACCATGTTCGGCAGTAATCGTTTTAAAAAGAGCTTCGACCTCGGCAGAGTTGGTGACATCAAGCTTAACAGCTTTACCGGCACCTCCCTGGGCAATGATGGCAGCTACCGTTGCCTCGGCTCCAATATCTGTGGTTGCAGTGGCTACGACATATACCCCTTCAGCAGCAAGCCGCAAGGCAATGGCCTGACCGATCCCTCGTGAAGCTCCGGTAATCAATGCGACTTGACCTTTCATTATGCATTCTCCCCGGCCGTTTTAATTCCCGCAACATCTTCGATGTTTGCCAGAATCGCCTCTTTACTGATTCGCTTCACCAATCCGCTTAAAACTTTACCCGGGCCGAGTTCTATAAACTTTGTCACACCCAAAGCACACATAGCGGTCACAGACTGTTCCCACAGCACAGGAGAGCAAACCTGCGTGACAAGCAGTGGCTTTACCCGATCCTTGTCATTGTTCGGTGCAGCATCAGCATTTGCAATGACAGGAGTTGTTACATCGCCTATCGCAACAGTATCAAGGACACCTGCCAAACGGTCTGCAGCCGGTTTCATCAATGCACAATGGAAGGGGGCACTAACCGGCAGCATCATAGCTTTCCGGAATCCACGACTTTTTGCAATCTCAATTGCCCGGGTGACAGCAGCAACTGAACCGGCAATAACTATCTGTCCGGGAGAGTTAAAGTTCGCCGGCGAGACGACGTCACCCTCGGCAGCTTCACGGCATATTTCTTCTAGAATGTCACGCTCGATTCCAAGCATTGCAGCCATTGTCCCGGTACCGACCGGAACAGCCTCCTGCATAAATGTTCCACGAGCACGCACCGTTTTTACCGCATCTGCAAATGAAAATGCACCTGAACAGACCAATGCCGAAAATTCTCCGAGCGAATGGCCGGCAACATAATCAGCTTTCTGATCAGTTTCCTGTTCAAGCACCTTTAATACAGCAATGCTCGTGGTCAATATAGCCGGCTGAGTATTTGCCGTCAGCTTAAGGTCAGATTCACTTCCCTCAAAACAGAGCGCAGACAGTTTAAAACCAAGAGCATCATCAGCTTCCTCAAACAGATGACGTGCTACACCAAACGTATCTGCCAACTCCTTTCCCATACCGGGATATTGTGAGCCTTGACCAGGAAATATAAATGCAGTTTTCGACATAAACTAATTCCTTGTGTGAGATAATAGTGCGCTTCAGCTACCAGTTGACAAGTGCAGAGGCGTATGTAAATCCACCCCCGAAAGCAACCAGCAATAGTTTGTCCCCGGAAGTCAAGACGCCCTGACGGTGTGCTTCATCCAGTGAAATTGGAATTGAGGCTGAAGACGTATTTCCGTAGCGATGCAGATTAGTGAATACCCGATCTGTACCGAGTCCGAGGCGTTTTGCAGTCGCATCAATAATTCGGCGGTTTGCCTGGTGAGGTATCAAAAGGGAAATATCGGACGGAAGGAGACCATTTGTATCCAACGCCGTAAGTGCAGCTTCTTCCATGGCACGCACGGCGTGCTTGAATACATCATTTCCTTCCATCTTGATGAATGTAAGCCGCTCATCAATCGTACGACTGTCAGTTGCAGGATTCCTGCTACCGCACCCCGGTTGATACAGAAGATTCCAAAAGGCACCATTCGTAAAAGTATGGGTGGATAGAATTGAATGGCCACCTTCAGATCCTTCCAGAACAACTGCTCCAGCACCATCGCCAAAAAGAACGCAGGTGTTCCGATCCTGCCAGTCCACGATTCGAGACAATACTTCAGCCCCGATAACAAGAACTTTTCGTGCGGCACCCGAGCAAATATATTTTTCCGCTATTGACATACCGTAGAGAAAACCGGAGCAGGCTGCAGAAAGATCAAATGCGGTCGCATTTGTTGCACCAAGGATATCCTGCACAATGCAGGCAGTTGAGGGGAAAGGAAAATCTGGTGTGACTGTTCCAAGTATGATCAAATCAATTTCTTCGGGGTTAACACCAGCCATTGCCATGGCCCGACGACCGGCCTCAGCTGCAAATGTGGACGTGTATTCACCTTCTATAGCAATACGCCGTTCTTTGATACCCGTTCTCGTGGTGATCCACTCATCGCTGGTATCAACCAACCGTTCAAGTTCTGCATTAGTGAGAATTTTACCGGGCAAAGCGGAGCCGGTTCCAGTAATCCTGACATTCACAATTGATTCTCCATTACTCTGCAGGGTCGGGAGGCAGGGAATCCCTTTGTATCAAGACCGATTGATTTTCAGACAGTTTCTCGGCAACATGCTCTGAAACGCCGTTTTTAGCATACTCATGAGCAAACCGTATCGCATTTTTGATTGCCTTGACGTTTGAACCACCATGACAGATCATACCGACACCGTTGATTCCCAAAAGAGGTGCTCCGCCGTATTCAGCATAGTCGACAATTTTTTTGAAGCGTCCAAATGCACCGCGCACAAACAGATAGCCAATTTTCGAGATCCAGCTCTTGATGATCTCTCTTTTTAGCATTCTCCCGGCAGCGTCCGCGAGCCCTTCGGATAGCTTTAAGACAATATTACCGACAAATCCATCGCAAACGACCACATCAACAGCGCCGGCGAAGATATCCCGCCCCTCTATGTAGCCGCAATAGTTAAGAGATGTCTTTCGTAATACTGCATTGGTTTCCCGTGTCAGTTCATTTCCTTTTGAATCTTCCTCACCATTGGAAAGCAAACCGACTCGCGGCGAGACGATACCCATGGCGTAGCGGGCATATACCTCACCCATAATGGCAAACTGGACAAGGTGCAACGGCTTGCAGTCAACATTGCCGCCTACATCCAGAACCAGTGTCTGCCCTTTAAGAGTGGGGAATAACTGAGCAATGGCAGGCCGTTCGATGCCTTTAATTCGCTTCAGGACAAACATGCCGGATGCCATGGTCGCGCCGGAGTTACCGGCACTTACAGCAGCGCATGCATTGCCATCCTTAACAAGTTCAAAGGCACGACGTACTGAGGAGTCACGCTTTTTGCGCACAGCATCAGATGCGGAATCATGCATACCGACGATTTCACTCGCATGAAAAATATCAATATCAAGACCGCTGATCGAATATTTGGCAAGCTCAGATTCCAGACGCTCACGGTCACCGACAAGAGTCACCGCCAATCCGAATTCCCGACAGGCCGCAACGGCACCCTCCACTTCAACAAGAGGCGCATTGTCACCACCCATCGCGTCAACTGCAACCCTCATCTGATTCGGAAGTGACACAGTGTCAGTTCTCTATGCTTGTGCCGCAGAAAGATCAATGACCTCTTTTCCCTTATATGTTCCACAGGCGAGACATGTCCGGTGTGGTAACTTTGCAGCTTTACACTGAGGACAGACAGACAGCGACGGAGTAGTCAGAAAATCGTGGGCTCTTCTCATATTTTTGCGTGATTTGGACGTTTTTTTCTTGGGTACAGCCATGGTGTTTCTCCTTTTTCTGGTGGTACACGTTTTCGCGCCACCGCTCTATTTATTGGATTACTTTAAAATCCTTCAACGCACTGAACTTGAGACTTGTGGACTCAGCACCACAGGAACAAGTTGAAGTGTTTAAATCAATGCCGCATGTATGACACAATCCCTTACAATCATCATTACAGAGTGGTTTTAATGGAATTTCCATGGCAACCTGCTCCTCAATTTCATGAGTCAGATCTATCTCGTCACCGGAATAGGCAGATGATAACAGATCCATTTCACCAAGCTCTAGTTCATCATCTGATACGGCTGAAATCGAGCTCTCTTTCCGGAAAAAGATTGTGAAATTGGTGTCTATAAAAGAAGTGTAATCCGCTAGACAGCGCGAGCATGAAAGAGCAAGTGGTGCCGATATCCTACCGGTTACCCGAATGTTTTCGTATTCACGGGTGACGGTTAAGTCCCCCAGGATGTTCCCGGTAATGTGACAATTCGCATCATGCTGCATATCAGCAAGAAGTGGAAATACACTTACAGGCTCATCGATATGAACCGATACAGGTACATCCTTTATGTGATCAACGTGCAGCTTCAATAACACCACCAGAGAACAAAAGCACCAATAAATTTAAAGCAAGTCAGTATAAAGAATATACTTGAATTGTCAAGAAATTTACGTGCAAAGATTTACTCTCACTTTAAACACACCTGCCATAGCACTCTACTTGGTCACGAACACTGCCAACAAGATCATTCACAAGCATCTCCCAGGTAAAACGCCATCCCCAGTTATCATATGCCGTACCGGGAATATTCATACGGGCCTCGCTTCCCGCATGCAATAAATCCTGAAATGGAATAATTGTTGTATTTGCAACAGACATTAACACCGTGCGCACAATTGCTGATACCGCGTCAGCACTTCCACTTCCCACATAATAATTCACCCGGGCGCGTTGTGCATTTGACAAGGAAGCGTACCATCCTGCAGTGGTGTCATTATCATGGGTTCCGGTGTAGACAACGGAATTTTTTTCGTGATTATGCGGCAGGTACGCATTTGATGGCCCTGAGTCAAAGGCAAACTGTACTATTTTCATCCCCGGAAATTTGTAACGATCACGGAGAGCAATAACCTCCGGAGTAATAATACCAAGATCTTCTGCGATTACAGGCAACGTGCCAAGCGCAGCATACAATGTATCGAACAGAGATGTCCCCGGGGCCGTGACCCATGTTCCGTTGACGGCTGTTGTTTCTCCGGCCGGAACGTGCCAGGCAGCTTCAAATCCCCTGAAGTGATCAATTCTCACAACATCAAAAGTCTCGAACATTGCCCGAAACCGCTCTATCCACCAAGCATAGCCCTGCGTCTTCATTGCCTCCCAGTCGTAGAGCGGGTTACCCCAGAGCTGCCCGGTCGAACTGAAATAATCAGGCGGCACCCCGGCAACAGCTGTTGGATTACCCTTCGTGTCGAGAAGAAACAGATCACGGTGACTCCACACATCGGCGGAATCATAACCGACAAAAATCGGGATATCACCTATGATTGATACCCCGTTTCTGGCAGCGTACGTGCGCACCTCCCGCCACTGCTTGAAAAACTGCCATTGTATATACTTATGAATACCAATTTCAGCTCCCAATTCAACAGACCATTTTTCATATTTTTCCGGCGTCAAAAGAGCTGTTTCGAGCGGCCATTTATTCCATGGACGCCCTCTGTAACGATGTTTCAGCGCCATAAAAAGTGCATAATTGTGAAGCCATGGGGTTGTGTTGCAAAAATCCCAGAAATCGTGTTTTCGCTGAGATGAATCGTTCGCCAGAAATGCAGTGCCTGCTTTTTTAAGCAGCTTTATCTTATGCCTGGAAACTGCCTCAAAGTTGACACTGGCTGTACTGGCACTGTCATTGTATGTAACACTAGGAAGATCGCCATCCGCAGAAATTTGATCAAGGTCGATCAAAAGCGGGTTTCCCGCAAAAGCCGAAAAAGCGGAATAGGGAGAGTTACCGCATGCCGGAGGAGTAAGTGGGAGAACCTGCCAATAGGTCATCCCCATTGCTGCCAGCACATCAATAAACCGACGGGCATCCGTACCCAAGGTGCCGATTCCACCCGGTCCCGGGAGAGACGTAGGATGTAACAGCACACCGCAACCGCGTTTATCAAGCATTGCCCCCCCTTATCAGAGTAAATCTGTTTAAAATAATCGAAAAATAAAGAAACAAATCAACAGCAGGACATCAGGACTCGTCGTCAACTGAACCGCAGGAGAGCGCTAAACCTTCCAGCAGCCCGAAATCACTTATCTTCAAACGACTGAATCCAAACGTATTCATAACTGATGTAATGATTATAAGTCCCGCGATAATAAGATCTTCCCGCCCTTTTTCAAGACCTTTTACCGCCAGACGCTCTTCTGGCAACAACGGCAATAGTCGCTGAAACATTTCAACAATATCATCCTTCAGTACTGTAAAGTTATTAACTCTGGTGTAGTCGTATTCAACCATCTCCATTTTTATTGCGGCAATGGTTGTCGCAGTACCAGCTGTTCCAACCAGATCATAATCTCCCGATAGAGATATACCTGATTTCAATACATCGTCCTTCAGCTCTGCAATGACGGACGTAACACGATGCGTCATTTCATCGTTTGTACGGAATCCTTCCGTCAGCCTCACAACACCGATCGGCATACTTTTACTAAAGAGAAGAGAACCGTGATGTGACACGGTAAATTCGGTACTCCCCCCCCCAATATCAAGAACGACAAGTGTGTCAGTACCGGATATTAGACTGGACAGTACTCCCTTCAGCGTCAAGCGTGCTTCCAGATCACCGTCAATGACAACCAGCTTAATACCCGTTTTATGGAATGCAGTATCGACAAAAGCACTTCCATTGGCTGCATCTCGAACCGCACTGGTAGCTGAGGCCTGTATCCGGGTCACACCGTATTCAGAAATGATCGTTGAAAACCTCTGCAGGCACGCCAAACCACGCGTCTGGGCTTCAACAGAGAGCCCGAATTCATCGGTAAATCCGCCGCCAAGTCGAATAATCTCCCGCTCGACCCGAACAGGGACAACTCCTAGATTCGAACATTCGGCGATGAGTAATCGGGCGGTATTGGTTCCAAAATCAATCGCAGCACAATAATTATTCACACGTTCTTCCTTAGGCACAACAATGCACTTCTTCCCCTGCGTAAGACCAACAAGGAGAGAAGTGCATCAAGGTTCATGCACCAATACGGCAACCGAACTTTTGGAACAGAGCCGTTATACGCTGTAGATCAACGGGTATCCACGCAGTAGGGACAAACTATCCAAGCACCATTTCTTTTAATTCTTTACCAACTTTGAAGAATGGCAGTTTTTTGGGGCTCACATTAATTGGCTCACCTGTTTTGGGATTTCGCCCGGTGTACGTACCATACTCTTTGATAACAAAACTACCTAATCCACGGATTTCAATACGCTCGCCCTGTACCATTGCTTCACCCATGGATGAAAAAATAAGATTCACAAGCTCTTCAGCACGCTTGATCGGTAAATCCTTTCTCTCAGCTAATTGCTCGATCAGTTCTGATTTATTCATTGGACACCTCCGTAATAGTAGCCATACCGGTAATACATGATAGACAATATTAGTGACAGGATTTATTCAAATATTTTTTGAAAATAGCGGCGGCATCACTCTCGCGACCAACCTCCATGAGAATGACATACAATCGCTCTGCTGCTGCACGTACAAACGGCGTCTGCAGCAATTCAACGTACAGGTTTACAGCACGTTCATGGTCCCCGGTCACCTCATAAATATCGGCACGCAGTAACAATGCCTGCTCAGGCAGTATCTGTTCTGTAATCATCACTTCAACGACCGAAAGGCATTCTTCAATACGATTACTCTCCCGTAACAGATAAGCAAGGGCAATCCATGCAAGCGAATGAGATCTATTCAGTTGAACCGTGTTGCGAAGGAGCTGTTCCGCCTCCCGATCGTTTCCAAGACGGTGCAGAATCTTTCCCTTTTCGTACAGATAAATATCCTGCGGCAGGGTTCCTGCGCAACTTTCAATGCCGTGCAATGCAGCTGTATGGTCGTCACGACTGGCAGCAACGTACGCATACGCAAAAGCCTCTCCTAACTCGGCATAGCGATGATACTGATCAGAAGGTAGTTGCTGGATAAGTAGCTCATAATATTCGCCTAACGGCAGTGCATGATCCACGTGACCACTATCAACCGGCTCACTGCACGACGACCCCGCACAGGAACCACATGACGATGATGCAACATGCGCAGGCTGTTCATCGCCAGTTTGCAAAAGGCGGTGGAGCAGCGTATCCGCCTTTTCCCGTAAAACAGGATCATTGGTTAGCGTTTTTGCAAGTTCAAGGTGATCAACCGCTTTAGTATCATCACCACATGAATGAGCATATTCTGCTTCACTAAAGTTACGCTCAGCAAGTTTGTCATTTGCACCCTTGATGCGATCAAGAAAAACAGGCCTCAATTCGTCACCGGAATCGTTGCCAGAACAGAGTTGCAAGCCATCTTCATAACAGGTTCGCGCTTCAAAAAAACAGGCAGCTTCTAAATGTTTATCCCCTTTCAGCAGTAGATCCGATGGGGACTTTGAAAAAAAACGACTGAGAAGACTCAAGACGGCACCTTTATCGACAAAGTAATGTTACGCTTTCAACATGAAAGGTCTGTGGGAACATATCAAGAGGTACAGTTTCAACTACTCTGTACCCATTATTGATCAATAATCCGCAGTCCCGCGCAAGCGTATTCGGGTCACAGGAAACATAGATAATTTTATTCGGCTTCAGACAGATAATTCCCGCAATGGCATCTCCCGCACCGGCGCGAGGCGGGTCAAGCAGAATAGTGTCAAACCATCGCTTTTGGCTAACAAGTCTGCGAACACCGGCGGCAACATCATCACAAAAAAAGAGAACATTTGCAACCTTGTTGACGCTCTTGTTACTTTCTGCTGCACGGATCGATTCAGCATTTCCCTCAACTCCGACTACTGATGCAACCTCTACAGCCAGGGGAATTGAGAAGTTACCATTTCCACAGTATAAATCAAGAAGATGTTCTGTAGTTTCAAACGCCCCCAACCTCCGGACAACAGATAGCATTGAACTGTTTTGGAGCAGATTTACCTGCGCAAAAGAGCCGGGGGGATAGGTAAGGATAACGGGCCCATCCCCTGCATCTTTCCGATTCAGCCGGTATGAAATTTCAGAATTCCCCCAGACTTTTTCACAACGCGAATGAGAATCAGACTTCAGAAAAAGGCCCGTACACGGGCCAAATTCATCTGATTTATCAGCAAGATAACGTACCGCATCTAAAGTCAACATGCCGGTGTGATGCAAAACAACAATCACTCCGCAGTCACCTGAATCTATGCTGAGTTGAACAATTGACTTGACTTCAGGAAATGACATTAAAATACGTCTAAATCGCGTCAGCACCTCATTTATAACGGGAACGGCGACAAGACACCCATGTGGTGCATCAACTACCTCATGAGACCCCTGTCGAAAAAAACCGATACGCAGCTCGCCGTTCTGAACAGATGTTTTGAATTGGAGTCGACTTCTATAGCCAAATTCCAATGGTGACGCCACAATCTCAGAAATACTCTCCGCCGGAACACGTGCCCCTCTCCAGAGGGTATCTTCAACAATTTTCTGTTTGCCCTCAAGCTGCGTGGAATAATTAATGTGCTGCCAATGGCACCCCCCACAGAGCCCGAATATCGAACATTCAGCAGCTGTTCTTGAAGGAGACGGAGTAGAAATATCAGCTATTGAAGCCACGCTATAGGATTTTTTCTGGGTTGTAACATAGAGAGAAACTTCGTCGCCGGGACAACTGAACGGTACAAAACAGACCTTACCATCAATCCGGCAGACGCCATTGCCCCCGAAGGCAAGTTTATCAATAGTAGCGGTTGGCAGTGTCACATTATACTCTTGGAATTCGAACGCGAGAGTTATTTTTAACCTGTTTTACATATTCGCATCTGACAAAACGGGAAGCGAAATCAGGTACGGACATATATTTTTTTGTCGTGTCATGAAAGGATTGGGTCAAGCCGTTTCTAACAGATTCTATGTCGGACTCAGGAACGGCCATTTTATCAAGAAGCCGTTCAAATCTGACGCCCTTCCCCATCAATTCCATAGCTTTCTTGAATTCGACATCATTTTCAAAGTAACTCTGCAATAAAGGAATGTCGCAATAAGCCAGCACTTTCACATGATAATATCCACCAAAATAGTGCTGAGTCTGGTCAACAAGTGTGATACAGAGAGCCGAATCCAGGGTAATAGTTTCAATTATCACAGCGCACCAAGCATTTTATGCATTTGTGGTATTACCCGTACATCCGCCAGGCGGGATGAGGCGCGTTCCTGAAGACGAAAGAGGTGCGCAGTTGTTATTCCGACCCGGTCATCAGACAACGACAACGGCTGTAGAAAGAGCGGTACCGCTGCGTCAGCAGATAAAATAATATCGCACACCCGATGAATTTCATCCAACGTCGTATGATCACCCACAACTACTTTAACCGAGACATTACTGCCAGACGCTTCACGGAGAAAAAGTGCATGTACATCCCATAACATCTCCGGGCATCCGGCGGTAGAAGGAAGTTTCATATCCATACTGATGTAATCGACATACTGCTTTACACGTCGAAGTGCGTCATGCCTTGTGCCATTTGTTTCAAGGTGAATCGGAAGTTTTTTTCTGATTTCAGGCAGCCACTCGGCAAGCATGTCCGCATGCAGAAGGGGTTCTCCTCCGGTAATACTCACCGAATGGTGGGCTCCCGGTAACTGAGATAACCAGCCATCAAAAGTCTCAGAAATTTCGTGGCAGGAGAGTGGCAATGGAAGCGTTAAAAACAAACCTGACCCAGGCCGGGATTCCAACCTGAAAACGTCGGACTTTTTAAAGTCAGTGTCACAATACGTACAATCAAGGTTGCACTCCATCAAACGCACAAATATCTGCCTGCGCCCAGCCAACATGCCTTCGCCCTGAATAGACGAAAACATCTCGCTTATATATACCGGTTTACTCATAGTAGCAGGCAGACGCGTTATCAGACTCCCAGACCGTGATTGATTCTACTTTAATATTGTCGTTATTCAGACGTTCTGAGATACGTTCAAACAGATACTTTGAAATAAGTTCCGATGATGGCGATATACCCTTAAATGCAGCGATATCGTTAAGGTATTTGTGATCCAGTTCATTTATTATCGAACCGGCTTCACGCTTTAAAACCTTGAAATCGATGCCCAGACCCGCTTTATCCAGTTCCAGAGCGGTGACTGCAACTTCTACTTTCCAGTTATGACCATGTAAATTTTCGCAATCACCCTGATAGTTCATCAGATTATGGGCAGCAGCAAAACTGGTACGAATTGTCAGCTTAAACATTATGGGAATTCCCCCTGATTAATTAATATTTTCGTTAGTACTACGGCCTGAACATACTATTACTGGTGTTTAAAGCTATAAGAATTTGTTGTTTATTACTACTTTTGTGTCCTTATATGTGACATATATTTTGTACGTTGTCCATTGAAGCATCATTTTCGTGTATTTAAAGTGGTTCACGACAGGTAGGATTCTACGGAATTCTGGAACTGTCAAACATTTCATAATTATACTGCAGGAGTGGAATTTGACATTCCTCCTGTTTTGATCAATTCGCTGTTGCAGCATCGAAAAGGCATTGTACCCACAGTGGTTAACAGCATGGTAACTGCGTTCACAACGTCATCAACGTCAATATCCCGCATACACTGAACACCGGTTGAACATGATGGTGTCGAACCATAAGTTGTACAGGGCGAACAGGGCAGATTTTTGTTGATCACAAGATGGTCGTCTCCCTTCGGAGCCCATTTCTTTGCTCTTCCCGACCCGAAGAGAGATACCGTCGGTATTCCCAATCCTGTGGCAATATGCAGCACACCGGAATCGCCACTCAACAACAACGCGCTTTTTTGAATAACCGCAGCAGTCTCGGGTAACGTAAGTACACCAGTAAGATCAAGTCCCACCCCGTTTCCGGCTATCACCTTTCCCTGTCGACGGTCCACTTTTCCACCGACAACAACCGTTTTGATACCGAATCCAGCAAGGATTTCAGCCACCCTGCGAAAACGTTCAGCACCCCAGCGACGCTCCCTTATACTTGCTCCGGGAAAAATGGTCACGAAACGATCTCCCTGAATTGGCTCCAGCAGACCGGCAACCGTGTCGGTTGCAGCATGCGGAACAAATAGAAAGGGGACTCCGCCATTCATCTTCGCTCCTTCAATGCCCAACGGCTTCAGAAGTCGGACAAAACTGAGCGTTTCATAATCATCATGTGAATAGGGAACGGTATGCGTGAACATCCGACGACGTTCATTAGAACAGAAACCTATCTTAACCGGCGCCGATACCATTCGCGCCACGACCGCCGAAAGGCGGTGCCATTGTTCGGTATCGATCACAACATCATATGAGCCCAGCAATGCCTGAAACAACTCGCCCGGGCTATCGTAACAAAGCAGGTTGTCCACTCCGGGAATCAGGCAAAAAATTCCGGCATTGCGTTTCTCGGCAAGAATCGAGACACGAGCAGACGGAAAAGTCTTTTTTAGAGAATTAATTGCAGGTGCAAGCAGCACCGCATCACCGATGCCACCGGGACGGATGAGGAGAAGCGAAGTTACTGTGCAGGGAGGTGTTATCTGCAGTGGTGCGGGGAAAACGGATGCTACTATCCGGCCGATTACGGCATCAAACAGCTTCATCAACTGAATATTCATCCAGCCACACCGTTCAGAGTACACTCTCCTGTTCCATTCAGCAGGCGGTCAACAACCTCCACCCCCTGCATAAAGGAATGGTCCATGTTGCCGACTTCGTATTTCCAGGCACCAAAGCGTCCCCGGGAAAAGATGAACTTTGATTCCAGGTACGGCTGAATAATCGCAAGCGCCTGATCGCGCCCCAGCGTCGGCACCGGATAGGAATAGGGAACATCGATGAGGTAACGACTGGCAATATAATCAACATTTTCTTTATTAACTATATTACTGGAGAGCAATCCCTGAAGTGATGAATCAATTATTTTCGCCTTGTCTTGCGGCTTATGAGATGAATAAGTCGTCTCGCACATCAGCGAGAAATATCGATCGACCTCACCGCCCGGCACATTAAAGCGCGAGTAATTATGAAAATTGGTCACCCGGTAGAACGGAGCATTGTTTTCCGGGAAATACATCCAGCACCTGGAGTCATCACGCTTTCCTTTAAACCCAAAACCGGCAATCAGACCGCTGTTATGGACAAGATTTCTAGCAGCACCAGATACCGACTCGGGAATTTTTTGGCATTTTGATACCAACAGGTCAAGCGGCGAGGTATTGATCAACACGTCATAGCGCTCAACCCTGCCATTGGAAAAAGTCACCATCTTTTGATCCAGATCGATATCCATCATCTCATGCTGCAGGTGTATTTTTTCACAAAGCGGTTGAGCTATGCCTTCGTAAATAGCACCCGTACCACCATATTTTGGGAATCTGAATACGTTATTGGGGCCCCAGCCTAGATCATCCCGCTCCTCTGCAATGTTTCGTTCAATACGGGCAAGATCTATCACGCTCACCCGCTCGGCAATCCACTCTTTGCTCATAGATTCTAACGGAACGCCCCACACCTTGCTGTTATATGGTTCCATAAAATATTTAACAATACCGTAACCAAAAATTGCATCCATCCACTCTTTGAAATTGGTCAATCCGCCAGAAGGACCAGAAAGTTCCCGCAGACCGATGACACATTCATGGAGCGCCTCATCTGGAAGATACCTGACATTATTCTGGAACGGGTACGGAACCCAACGCTGCAGGATACGGATCCAGCTTTCCCGCTGGTGTTCGAAATACTGATCTCCCAAAGCTTCAGCAACTGCCTTGTCAAAACTATCATAGTGGGAGAAGAGAACGTGACCGCCAATGTCCCAAGTGAAACCCTTTGTATCCTTGAACGATGCAGACAGACCACCAACATGGCCGTTACGTTCAAAAACCTGCCAGTCCGCATGTCCCAATTTATTGAGATGATAGGCGGCACCCAGCCCACAGGGGCCGGCACCAAGGATGAGAAATTTCAAGAAGACGAACCTTTCTGATTTCCGTGTCACATTCAGCAGCAAGTTAATCATACGATGAGGAATACTTATGAACTCATAATTCTACGGAGACAATAATACCTGTTGCAGACATTTCAGACCTGAATTCATAAGTAATCATCATAACCCTTGTCACGTCCCTCAATCTCGATAGAAGGGAGTTCGCCAGCATGGCCGCTCATACGGTATACAATGCGCCTAAGCACTCCAAGCAGCGATTTCGGCAGTGGAATTATGACTACTGGCAGCATCGGCAAGAAGGCAATCCGCTGACGCCAGTTGTAACCACTAAGAATATCGATGATCCGCTTATAAAAAAATCTGTTCCGCTGACTTTTTTCCAGTGCAATCCAGAACCCCAGTGATTTGTAGTATCCCTTTTGTTCAGTTGCCTGATCTATGGTTCTATAGCGAATAGAGGGGTCTTGTATTGTTTGGCAAGCAGTAACCCATGAAGCATACCAAAAAAGTGGATAAAACCCCGATGAGTTCAACTCATTCCGGATAAAAATAAGCCGTTTTGCGACATAGATTCTAAAATCGTCTTTTATGGATCTGTTAAGCAGTTCAAAATGCGGATAAAGACAATTGATCAGCCGATAGGCTTTTACCATACAATCCGAGTCAAAGCATGATGTACGAAAAATTAAAGAGGGCATATAAGTTAGGCCACTGTAGTATTTCGAACCCCTTGCGATAATGGTATGTGCCGTGGTGACGAGTCCCCTCTCCCATTCCTGTTGAGAAGGTGATCCAAGATATATAAAATCAAAACTGCCACATTCAAGAGCCTCCATAACGTCAGTGCAATCCGAGAAGTCAAAGTCATCATCGTCACAGACCACCCATGTATATGGAGTACGAGACATCTCCACAGCACGGAGGTAGTTGGCATTCCCGCCGATGTTTATTGCATGCCTGATAACTGAATATACCGGAAACAGGTCGCGGAAAAGTGAACACACCGCTGGAGTGCTGTCAGTTGAGCAGTTATCAAGAATAGTTATTGAGCACGCCGAGAAAGGAGATTTTGCCAATTGATTCAGAGTATTTTCTAGAAAATTACATCTGTTGTATGTAATTACAAAAATAGAAAGAATTTCTCTGGGCATCGTTACTCACTCGAATGAAGATCGCGGCGGTCAAAATCAATGAGGGGAGGAATTTCGTCACTCAGGTACCATCTTATCCGACGCAGCAGTTTAAGGGCCCACCTCGGCATTAAAGTACAGGGAAGAGCCAAGCAGAATATCAAGCGATTGAGAGTGTCTATACCCAAAAAAATATCAGTCAAATATCGTTTATAAGTCTGCCAACTGTAGACACTCATCAGTTTTTCACCACAAAGGTAGATAAATATCATTTTCACCCTCCCACCCTCTTCCTCTAAAACCTGATTGATAACATGAAAACGGAGTCGTGAGTCAGTTATGGTCTGACAGGTGTTAACCCATGAAGCAAACCAGTTTAAACCTGAAAACCCCGACGAGTTATCCCGGTTTCGCAACACGATCGGTATACTACAAGTATAGACTCGGAAATTTTCCCGCACAGACTTGTTGACAAATTCAATCTGTGGATAAAAATTATTGATATTCGAATACCCCTTTAACAGGCAGTTGCTGTCAAAGAGAACTGTTCTAAAGATGGTTGCCGGAAAAAATCCTAGATTCCTATAGTATCGTGCCCCACGTTCAATCAATTGGTGAACATTGCAGGACAGGCCGTATTCCCACTCATACAAATGTGGAGAACCTACGCATACAATGTCATACTCACTCTTGGAAAGCGCAGTAAGACATTCAGCTGCTGCAGTAAAATCGAGATCATCGTCATCGCAGAGAACCCAGGTATAATCCGCAGTTGCCTCTTCCACCGCACGAAGATAATTTGCATTCCCGCCAATATTCTTTGCCCTGTGTATCACTCTGGAATCAGGGAAGGATTGCATCCAGCATGCACACACACTTGCAGTATCATCAGAAGAGCAGTTATCGAGAATTGTCAGTCGGCACTGTGCAAAAGGACTGGATGCCAGTTTTTCAAGGGTTCGTGAAAGGAAACTGGCACGATTCCATGTTATTATGAAAATATCGAGTGTGACTGTCATTTTCCAGAACTTTCATGTTGTTGTGAACTGTTATTCGGATTAGTTCAATCTGGCACCGAAGAGACTATAGACGACGACTGCGACCTTCTAGAAAAAATCTTCTTACCTCCTCTACATCTGTAGTGAGCTTACAATATCTGCGCAGTCCCATTACTAGAAACCTTACAAGCCAAGTCGGCATACTCAGGTATACAATTACCAGTAAGCCGATAATACCCCTATACCCTTGAGCATAACAAAGCATGTTCAGCAGGTACGGCATCTGATCAAAACCATACGCCTTCGACTTCATGGCAAGATAAAAGAAGTTTTTAAAATGGCTAAACATATTGAAACGACGGTTATTAACCTTTTCGGTATAATCCATCAGCTCACGAACAGCTTTGCTTCTGAGATCACTATTATCCAGAAAGCGAGTCCCGCGTATATATGCAGAATGCCACTCCAAATCACCCATGAAATAACCAGGTTGTGGGTCTGGGGTATGTGTTACAACATCATTAATTAAGGTATAGCATTTCAGGGAACTGCTGGTAATAGTCTTGTAGAAGGGTACCATCTGCGGATAAGAGTCGGCAATGTTCATATAGCAATACGGGAGGTTACGAACAAATATTTCGCGTCTAACGATAACGGACGATATCATACTCAGACTGGCAAAAAAAAATTTTTCTGACCATGCCAATTCAAGAGACTCAACGATCTTACCTCGGCTCTTGTCATCGACCAACCAACCAAGCCGTATTATATCCGCTTCCCGTTGCACCAGCTTTTCCTGCAACTCGGCAATTCCTCCAAACAGCCACAAATCATCGTCACCGATTACCCAGAAATATTCAGACTGCGATAGTTCTACAGCCCGTAGAATGTTGGCATTGCCGCCGATGTTGAAAGTATTGCGATGATAGGTAAGTAGCGGCCAGTTTTTCTGGAACTTTTCAACAACGGATCTAGTTGAATCGGTTGAAGCATTATCAAGGACATGCAGCTTCATCGACCCCAGACCGGCATCCTGAAATGCCTGTATAGTGCGCTCTAGGCATTGGGACCTGTTATAAGTTATTATCACCGGTTCAAGAAGTTCGTTGTTCCATAAAATTGAAGAAACCATTATATCCGCCTTCTGAAATAGTAGCCAGTAGTGCATTACCCACCAATAGGTGGATGAATGTAGTGAACTTTTTGAAGCTGCTTTTTAATGACCACCACTGGTGGTCATGCTTTCATAGAGCCTCACCAGACACAATCACGCCGTGCTGCAGATTCACGGTTTTATCACATATTCGACGAAGTGTGGCAAGGTCGTGGCTGACAACAACTATGGTGCCGTTATTTGAGCGGATAGTTGCTAATCGGTCATAGCATTTCAACTGAAAATCTTCATCCCCCACCGCAAGGACCTCATCAAAAAGAAATATATTTGCAGGGCTATGAACTGCTATAGAAAAAGCCAGCCGTAGATACATTCCTGATGAATATTTCTTCACCGGGGCATTAATAAAATCATCAAGGCCTGAGAATTCAATAATGTCAGGAATCAGCCGTTTCAGTTCCCGAATTTTCAAACCAAGAATTGTCCCATTCATATAAATATTCTCGATGCCGGTCAAATCCGGGTGCATCCCCGCACCGAGCTCGATGAGTGGAGCAACTCTACCCAGCACATTAATTGAACCTTTGGTAGGATAGGTTACGTTTGAAATGAGCTTCAAAATCGTACTCTTCCCGGACCCATTGGGGCCGTACAACCCAACACACTCGCCTTTCTTGACGTTAAAAGTGACATCCTTCAACGCCCAGAACTCTCCAGCAGCCAATTCATCACGACATTTTTTTCCGGTAATCACAGACACCAGTTCATCACGTAACGAGTTGTTCAACACCTGCTGCATGGAATACTTTTTCCAGATATCCGTGAAACTTATTACCGGATCATATGACATCGGCAAAGGCCCTCTCAATCCGGATAAAAATACGATAAATTATAAAATATAAAATCAGGATACCAGCCAGTTCCACTCCCACTTGCCAGAGAATAACCCCGCGCCCTTCAATCGTTACCCGACGCATGTTCTCTACGATATAAGTGAGGGGATTTAAAAACAACAGTAGCTTCCACCGATTATCTACAGCATCAATTGAATAAATAACCGGCGTTGCGAAGAACAGAAACTGCAGCAGAAACGTGGATGCCAATTTGACATCTCGATAATAGACATTTAGTGCAGCAAGTAACAGGGAAACCGAAGTGGTATATAACAGCAGCATAATCAGCAGCGGGATCAACCAGAGAAAATTCCACGTTAGTGGCACTTGATACATGAGCAGTAACAGAAAATAGACAGCGAGGCCAATCAGATAATCAATGAAATTAATGGCAACTCCGGAAAGAGGAATAATTTCACGAGGGAAATAAATTTTTGTTATCAGGTTAAAGTTTCCGGAAAGACTGGTAACTGCAAAATTAGTAGCACCTGAAAAGAAGGTCCAGGGCAAGACTCCGGCGAAGTAAAAGAGAGTGTAAGGGTAATTTTTTTGTGTGGTATTAAGAACTACGCCGAAAATAAAGGTAAAAAGGAGCATGAGACTTACGGGTTGAAGAACTGCCCATAAAACACCAATGAATGTCTGCTTGTAGCGAATCAGGAATTCACGCCAAATAAACACAAGTAATAAATCTTTGTAAGCATAAAGACGATTAAACATAACGTTCCTCACACAAATCGGTGCACAGTAGTGCCACAAATTCGTGCATGTCAGGAATACCTGAACCCGCTTTTTTTGAATAGAGAAACGATAACTCCCGCCAGAAATCCGATCCCGAATCTGCCCATTTCCCTGTATCTTCTGGTTGGAAGCAGATACAACGGCGCATGACGGGCACAATTAAGAACGACCAGCAGCCATAGTATAGTCGAATACTTCGATTTCAGCTTCGCGAATGAATATCCGACCGCCATCGGTTTACGGAAATTTTGTACGAGTAATGGTGGATGAAAATAGTTCAGTTCAGAGACAATCCGGCTTTTCCCCCCTGCTATGGTAAATCTGACCACAAACTCCACATCTTCCTGACCGATAAAATTACTCATAAAACCACTCAGACGTGTCAGCACCGCTCGTCTATACGCTGTACAGCGGCTGGTCATAAAGTACGGGTCGTGAAAATTGTAATGACCGGCAATCAGTGAAAATGAGGCGTTCCCGCGCGGGACCAGTGCATCAGTTTCCGGATGCATCTCAAAATTTGTAATCAGTTTTGAGAGGAAATCAGCCTGCAGCAGCACGGTGTCATCATCAAGGAAGAGGATATATTCGCCGAGGGAATGCTGGAGTCCAACGTTTCGTGAATATCCCATGTGGCCGTAGTTTTTATCCAGTGGCAGATAGCGAATCGGGAGTTTTGCGGAAAAACGCTCCGCCGCAGCCAGACCGGCTTCCGTCCCCCCCCTATCCTCAACAAGAATAACTTCAAACTGGTGGTTAGGTAAATTTTGTTCCTGCAGAGAATAGAGTATTCCTTCCAGGAGATTGATCCTCCCATAGAAATTAATGATGCACGAAAGCGTGATCTTGCCTGCGGCGTCAGGAACATTGCAATCGCCACGCAGATCAAACGGAGTCATGCGATAACATGTCTTTAGAATATGTTCACGCACGTATCGGCGCCCCCTGCCTACCTTCCATAAATTCCCCACCCGACAAGGCTAATCCACATTACGCCAATGACCATAAGCGGCATATCCCTGACCAGAGATTCTGTAGGGTCCCCGCTTTTACCGGACCGGATTCTAAACAGGTAACGCAATAGACCAAAACAGCAAAGCGGCACAGACCAGAGTAAAAGTAATGAATGTCGGGAAATGGCATACAAGGCATAGGTTACCAGAACCGAACTGCCGGTCATATACATGGTCCATTCCAAAAATTTCATTGGATAAGCTGTCAATGCCTTACGATGATAGTGAGCATCTTCACCAAGATGCAGTTTTTCCGCTAGACGCTTACCCGCGCTTAGAAAGACCGAAAGAAGGAATACACTCGTAAACAGCCATTCCGAAATAGGCACGCTGAATGCTTCACCGCCCGCTTGAAGACGCAGCAGAAATCCGGTAGAGATGCAAAATATATCGAGCAGAATGATATCTTTCAGCTTTGCACTATATGCGAACGACAGTGTAACATATGCCATAATAATAACGAGAAACGTGTAGGATATGTTCCATGCTATCAACAAACTGATGATGAGCAGAACAGCCGCAAAGACCAGTGCCATCGATATGGATATCTTGCCGGAAGCAATCACTCTGGTACACTTATCCGGATGATGGAGGTCATTCTTCTTATCCAAAATATCATTGCAGATATAAGTGAAACTTGAAACCAGGCAAAAAGCGCAAAAAGGAGGAAACAACTGAGAAACAGAAACACTGGTGAGGAGAGTACCACCCAGGAATGGTGCAAAGAACAGCATCAGGTTTTTGAGCCACTGACGAACCCGCAGAAGTGTAATGAGATTAAACAGCATCAACAATCACGATTCCCGGTTTGTATGTACCAGTGAAAGGAAGAAATCTTCAAGATCTCTACGCTTTGTTTCTACCAGAATCACATCGATTCCGTTTCTGTTGACTTCACCCATAAAAGCATTGAAAGAGCTGCACGGCACATAAAACTCAGAGACAGAATTCGTCTGACGCAACAGGTTAATCCCGGCAAACGAGCGTGTATCCGTATCAGGCAACTGTAGATGGATAACATACCCTTCCACACCACTCCGCAAAATATTTTCCACCAGATCAAGTGCCACAAGACTTCCTTTAACAATGACCCCTACCCGGTCACACACCTTCTCCACATCATCGGTAATGTGGGTACTGAAAAAAACACATTTCCCGCGTGCCTTGAGATCGAGGATAATGTCTTTTACCAGAGCCCTGCCAATCGGATCCAAACCGCTCATTGGCTCATCAAGAATATATATGGCAGGATCATGAACAAGCGTTTGTGCCAATCCGACCCGTTGCACCATCCCCTTACTGTAGCCGCGCATTGGGCGTTTCCGTGCTTCCCACAGATCAAGCCGTTTCAGAACTTCTTCTGAGCGCTGTGCAAGTAATCTGCTTTCGATCTTGAATTGTGATCCTACGAACGCAATATACTCCTCAGCGCTCAGATAATCGTAGAAGGCTGGATTTTCAGGTAGATAGCCGACATGACGACGGGATTCCGCTTGAGAGACATCCATACCCATAATTTGAGCTGTACCGGCGGTTGGCCGCAGTAACCCCATGACAAGTTTGATGGTAGTACTCTTTCCTGCACCATTCGGCCCCAGAAAACCAAACACTTCACCGGCTGTAATTGTGAGATCAATCCCTTTGAGCGCTTCAACTTTTGTCATGCGCTTGCCAGAAAACTGCTTATACAATCCGGCTATCTCAATGGCGTTCATCGGGTTCTCCTGATTTCTTCATTGTAGTGTTCCTCACACCGCCAAGGGCAAATTTACTGGTAGTTGCAACTCTACCGTCCGGACTAAAATAAAATTGACCTCCGTATGGATCCCTGGGGGGGGGGACGAGCAGACCAGTAATCAGCAACTGTTCAACTGATTTGGGGGCGGTACCACGCAGTTCCTTAAACCGATCCCGCGCCAGTTCAATCCGTCGGACTTCTTTGAATGCGTTCAGTCGCAACTGATAGGCTTTCTTCATTGCCGGATTCCGCTCACCTTTTGCCATGGTTGAAAGATATACAATGGCCAGATCTGTCTGCCCAGATTCTTGCAGATAGCGACTGGCAAGGCTTTTATGCAAGTCATAGCCGCTCAAGTCACCTGCGAGTTTATAATAATCAGCCGCTTTTTTATAATCATGCAGAAAATAGGCACTGTTAAATCCGGCAAAAAAGGGTAAATACCAGTCCCACGTTCGATATTTCATACCATAATCCAGCAGATCGTTGGCCAGTTTGAATTGCTTAACGTCCCATGAAAGAAAACCCTGGGCAAAATAGTAGGCATCCATATTATAGGGATCAAGTTTTACTGCACCGTGCAGCAATCGTGACATGGACATGTAATCCGGCGGGATCGTCAGCTGGTTGTCGGTTTTATCAAATAAACCACCAAAATACATTAATACTTTCAAAACCAGCGAGGCGGCCACCAGCTCTTTTTGGTCGGCGGCAATAGACTTGAGTGCAGTCACCGATGGGACATAGCCAAGTTTTTCCACAAACGGCTTTTTTTTAAGATACTCGGTGAAGGGAATTATGAGTATGCCGTACAACAGCAGACAAACAATTCCGGTTGAGATGGTCCGAATCACAGTCACCTCATTTCACGACGGGCAAATACTGCCGCTGCAGCTGCCAGTAGTGCCCCGGTATACACAATAAAATAGGCTGCAGTCAGCAGGAGACCTTCTGTTAAAAGCGGTAGGCTATAGATAGCATTCACCTTCAGATCAAATGCGCCAAAGTTGGGCAGAACAAAATAGAGGATAGTAGCCAGCTTTTTAACAAGTGGCGACAGTGTTTTTGATGCCGGTGAATTAACAAACTCATAGACCTGCTGCGTGATTCCACCCGCCAGAAAAGCAGCAATCGATCCAAAGACCGGCAGAAAGAACGAGGTACTCACCGTAGAAAGCAAAAATGCGACAGCGATCAGTAGAATATATTTCAGCGCGTCAAACAGTATACAAACCGCCATGACAGACCAGTCAATCGACCGGTCAGGTGGATATATTGCAGATGAATAGTTAACAACGGCAAATGCGGCAGACCCGAGAACAGCTGATGTCAGGAGCACAAACAGGGCGGTACCGCAGAACCGCCCAAGCAGGTAACTCTGGCGTGAAAGCGGCAATCCCAGCACGCTGAAAGTATAGCGACGTTCAATGTCCTTCCAGAGAGACGTACCGCCTAAAAATACTGATAGCAGCAGCAGGATAAAAGAAATAAGTGAAAGAGACAGGGTCAGGGATAGTTCGGTGACCTGTCGCATGGAAAGAGAAGCAATTACCGGAATCAGCAGAAAGGCGCATGCAGTTACCATAATCCCCTGAAACACCCGATCCCGGAAAATGCCTTTCAGTGTTATTAACAGTATAGATTTCATTGTTTACCCTCACCGTGTGCAAATAAAACGGACAACCCCGTAGCAGTAAGCCACGGGGTTGTCCAACGTCAGCATCCATTACAAAAAAGTACTGAGAGCCAGCCATTAAAAATCATTCATCCCTCTATATTTCAATCTGGCTTTCTCTAATTCCTGTTTCAACGACTCAGGAAGACTTGATTTAAGATCTTGCGATGTCTGGCTCATTTTCTTGTTAAGATTATCAATCAAACGACTCAATTCCAGAACAGAGCCAGGTTTTGACTGTGGCAGGGTTTCAGTATCCACATAAACTTTATAAAATTCTTTCAGATTACTATGTGCTTTAGTAAACTTGCTAGATGGTTCATTAATCAGCTGCATATATTTTTCAACTTCAGTTCTCAATTTTACCGCCTTAGTCTCTTCGACTGTGTTGCTGACTGGAGAAAAACTCCGTCCGGCGGCAATAGCAGACTCCCATTGGGCCTTGTTTGACATACCTTTTTTTAGGTTTGCGTCAGCACCAGTTTTGATACAATACAGTGCTTTGATATAGTTTTCTGCATACATTTGAGCAGAAACGTAGGATTTGTAGGCAAATATGCCCCCGGTAAGCAGAACTACT
>JAQTXD010000112.1 GCA_028688955.1 Desulfuromonadaceae bacterium | reverse complement strand
CATCAACAACCAGCAAACCGCCCTCGCAGGCGGCCAGAGAGCGTGATACTTCATAGGTGAAGTCTACATGGCCGGGGGTGTCAATCAGATTGAGGACATAATCAATACCGGCATCAGAGCGGTAATTAAGTCGAACTGTCTGGGCCTTGATGGTGATGCCCCGCTCTCGCTCCAGATCCATTTTATCAAGAAACTGATTCTGTTTATCCCGATCGGAAACCGTACCGGTATACTCGAGAAGGCGGTCAGCCAGGGTTGATTTGCCGTGGTCGATATGAGCTATGATGGAGAAGTTACGGATTCTGCTGATTTCCATGAATTCCTTCGTACTCTAAAAATTAGGACTGTGAAGGATAAATAAAGATGGTCGGAAAGTAAAGGGGAAAACGGGTTATGAAAAGATCACCGTTTGTCGACAGCCCCACCTTGACGCTTTCCATACATCCAGTGTAAGGTTCAAAAAATATAATTTAATACCATTACCCGGAGACTTTTTCTATGACCAAATCTGACCTGATGTGGAATACCGCCCTGCTCTACCCTGCCCCCGACTCTCAGGAACTGGAGGCAGACCTTGGTTCATTTGATCAGTTGGCTGCTGATTTTCGCCGTACATACTTTGAAAAGACGGCCGCACTTGACGATAGCGCTATTGTGGCAGCAATTCGCGAATACGAGAACCTTCAGGCGCGAATGGCTAAACCGTTCTGCTATGCCCATCTCCTCTTTGCCGCTGATTCGGGAAGTGACGTCAACCGGGCTCTTTCCCAACGCTGTTCCGAACTGGGGAGCCGACTTTCCCAGCAGCTGCTTTTTTTCGATTTGGAACTTATGGAATTAAGCGACGAGCGTTTTGAGTCAATTCGTTCCTTTTCCGCGGCATCGCCCTACATTCATTTTCTGGAGGGGATTCGCAAATTTCGCCCTCATACGCTGAAAGAGAACGAGGAGCGACTCCTGACCCGCAAGGATCTGACCGGCGTGCGGGCCTTTACTAAGCTATTTGACGAGCTTTCGGCATCATTCAGTTACCAGATGGAACTGGATGGCGAAATGCGGACATTTACCGGTGAAGAACTTCTCTCACTTCTTCACCACACCTCCCCCGATGTCCGGTTCCAGGCGATGACACTTTTTCTTGAGAAACATGGCGAACATGGAATTGTCTACAATGCAGTATTTAACAATATGGCCCTTGATCATGGTCAGGAAATGGAGTTGCGACACTACAACACGCCAATCCAACCGACAAATATCGGCAATGAGATCCCGGATGAAGCGGTCGAACACCTGATGCAGGTTACTGAAGCCAATTACGGTCTTGCTCAGGAGTATTTCCGTATCAAGGCCGGCATGCTGAAAATGGAACGGCTGCGTAATTGCGATATCTACGCACCGGTAGCTGAGACGGAGAGGAGCTTCACTTTTGATGAGGCGCGGAAAATCGTGGTCGATTCATACCGGGAATTCGACCCTGCATTCGGTTCCATCGTCGAGGCCTTCTTCAGTGAACGACGTGTCGATGTCATGCCCCGCACCGGTAAATCGGGGGGTGCGTTTGCCATGGGAATTTCGCCGGATCTGCCACCGTTCCTGTTACTGAACTTTACCGGCACACTGCGCGATCTTGCCACAATTGCACACGAAGCGGGTCACGGCCTGCACTTCGTCATTTCCCAGAAACAACGTCTGCTGAACTATCATGCCCCACTCCCCCTGGCCGAGACCGCCTCGGTTTTTGGCGAAATGCTGCTGACCCGCAGACTGCTCGATAACGAAACTGATCCGGTCATACGACGATCGCTGCTCTGCGCAAAAATTGAGGACATCATCGCAACAACCTTCCGCCAAACCGTGCTGACCCGTTTTGAGCTGCGTCTGCATACGGAACGGACCGTCGGTTTACTCTCCAACGACCGGATTGCAGAAATCTGGCTGGAAGAAAACGCTAAACTGTACGGCGATGCAGTAGAGATGATTCCTGCCTATCACTGGGGCTGGAGCTACATCAGTCATTTCATCCACAGTCGCTTCTACTGTTATTCCTACACCTTCGCTGAACTGCTGGTGCTGGCACTCTTTCAAAAGTACCGTGAAGAGGGAGAGGCCTTTAAGCCGGGCTATCACGCCCTCCTGGAATCAGGCGGAGCACTCTCGCCAGCCGATACAGCCCGCCTCGCCGGCATAGACATTACTGACAGCGGCTTCTGGCAAAAAGGGTATGATGTGCTGGCCGGGTTGATAGCGGAGTTGAAGCTGATAGCCTGATTCAAAGTGTGAAGAAAATTCGAGGATATATAATATGGCAGTACACGAAAAAGAGCTGCTGGAAGCTCTTAGCAGCTCACGTATTCTTACCTCTATGATTACCCCGGCGGTGCTGATATCGGCCTGTGGCACACTGATATTCTCAACGTCAGCACGTCTGGGACGTATCTTTGACCGGGTAAATGTCATGAAGGGGGAGGTGGAGGCGATTATTACGGGACATATTTCTTTTCCGGAAGAACGGATGAAACATCTGAACGGCCAGATTAATCTGCAAAGACAGCGGGCATCGCTAATCCAGAAAGCAATGGTGTCCCTTTACACCGCCACACTGCTCTTTGTCACGTCAAGCCTGGCGATTGCGGTGAATGTTGCCTACGGCAGTATCGATCAGGCGTGGATACCTACGTTGATCGCTCTCTGTGGCGGACTTTTTCTCTTCATTGCATCTGCGGTGCTGCTTTACGAAAGCCGTTTCAATCTACGATTTGTCTACCAGTCCATACATTTCATCGAATTTCTTGAAAAAAAGGCGGTGGAGCAGCAGAAATAAACTGCTCCACCGGGATTGCTATCCTTTCAATCCAACCTCTTTCGCCAGTGCCCGCCAGGACGGCAGGCTCCGTTCGATCATCCCGATATCAAAACAGTAGGCGATCCGGAAGAATCCGGGGGCACCGAAACCTGCACCCGGCACCAGCAGGATATGATGCTTCTGTGCCAGCTTGACAAACTCAACATCGTCAGCCAATGGAGACTGGGGAAAGAGGTAGAATGCTCCATCCGGCTTGACGATAGTGAAGCCCATCCCGCCTAACTCACGCACCAGCAGATCACGCTTGGCCTGATATTCCGCAATATCAACTGATTCGTCCTGCAACCCGGCAACCAGGCGCTGCATCAGTGCCGGAGCATTGACAAAGCCGAGCACACGATTACTGAACACCGCTCCCTCCATAAACTGCCCGGCGGTCGCCATGCGCGGATTTGCCGCAAGATATCCGATTCGTTCTCCCGGCAGAGCAAGGTCCTTGCTGTGTGAGGTCACAATTACCGAGCTTTCTACAAGCGGGAATATATTGGGAACATGCTGACCGTCAAATGCAATGCGGGCATATGGTTCGTCAGAGATAACATAGATCAGGTGGCCGGTTCGGGTGTGGATTCCCTTGAGAATATCCCCGAGCCGCTTCAGGCTATCCGCCGGATAAATAACCCCGGTCGGATTATTGGGAGAGCAGGTGATTATAGCCCTGGTTTTTGTTGTAATTGCCTTTTCAATTGCCTCGATATCCAGCTGAAAGGTGTCGCGGTTCGTCCATACTTCGACCGGTACACCACCATGATTGTCAATGTAAAACTTGTATTCAACAAAGTAGGGAGCAAGAATTATGACTTCCTCTCCGGGATTGAGAATCGTCTTGAGCACAACATTCAGAGCACCGCCGGCACCGCAGGTCATGATGATATTATCTGCCGGCACAGCCAGACCGGCATCGCCGGATATCTTTACTGCAACGGCACTTCGCGTTTCCGCGTACCCGGCGTTATTCATATAGCGATGCATTCCCGGCAGTGGGTTCTGGGCCAGCTTCAGCATTTCACGGTTGAAGGACTCCGGCGGTTCAACGTCAGGATTGCCGAGCGTAAAGTCATACACCTTATCTGCTCCGAACTCATGCCGTAGACGCTCCCCCTCTTCGAACATCTTGCGAATCCAGGATGATTTGGATATCTGACTGGCTATCTTCATAGCAATTGCCATACGTTTGTTCCCCCGTAATTTTATTCAAATAGAGATAAAGGATTTGGAATATACCGTCAAGTGACGGGTGAGTCAAGAAAAACACATCAAAACATGCTGATTTTGTTGAATATTTATTTTATTGATTCATCATATTTAGTGTTGTGTACTTATAACACACATCGGAATGGATTGACGGCTGTTTAATGCGAATGATATTAAACTTTCGGCTGAAAGATCACACCAGAGACCTGTCCGTTTTCTACTAACGTGCCTACGTGAACCTAATGAGTTGCTGAGGGGGAAATGACTTTCAACTTCCGAATGCCTGATAGACTATCAAGGTCACTTGCTTTGATTCTCCTGGTCGGTATGGTGGTGGCGGTATACTGGCCCATCCTGAGTAACGGCTTTCTTGATTACGACGACGCCAACTATGTGATCAATAATGATCATGTAAGCGGCGGTCTAACCCTTGAATCCGTAAGGTGGGCATTAACCACGACCTATTTCAGCAACTGGCATCCCCTTACCTGGATTTCTCACATGCTCGACATCTCGCTGTTCGGCCACAATCCCGCCGGACATCATGCTGTCAACCTGGTCATCCATATCGTCAACACCATCGTACTGTACGGTCTTCTTAAACGCCTCACCGGGGCCTTCTGGCCCTCTTTAACGGTAGCCTCGCTCTTTGCCCTGCATCCATTACATGTCGAATCGGTAGCATGGATTGCCGAAAGGAAAGATCTTCTCAGCACCTTTTTCTTTTTACTCACTATTGAAGCATATTTGTCGTGGCGGAAGAAGCCTGACCACCCGCGATATTTCCTGATTATGCTTCTTTTTTCATGCGGCCTCGCATCAAAGCCCATGATCGTAACTCTTCCGTTTGTGCTTCTTTTGCTCGATATCTGGCCATTACAGCGACCAGGAACCGGTAACCTGACAGTGCAATACTGGCAGGCAACTGTTATTGAAAAGCTCCCCCTCTTTCTACTGTCCGCCATGTCTGCACTGCTTACGGTTACTGTTCAGCGGAGCGGCGGCGCCTTAAATAAAATTGGCAGGAGTTCGCTTACAGAAAACACGCTGAATGCCTTTTCAAGTTATACCCGCTACATATACAAGATGTTTCTACCGCTTGATCTTGCAGTACTTTATCCATTTCCATCAAGCCCGGAATACACGTTTGCCTCGATTTCAGCGATTCTTATTCTGACTGTCAGCATTATTGCCGTAAGATACCGTAAATCACGACCGTGGTTCTTTCTGGGGTGGTTCTGGTACCTCGGCACTCTGGTACCCGTAATAGGGATAGTGCATGTCGGAGTACAAGCGATGGCAGACCGCTATACGTATATCCCGCTGATCGGGCTCTTTGTGGCTCTGGTCTGGAGCATTTCCGATTACGCAGCAAAATCATTCGTCACCAGGATTTGCTCTGCATCTTCGGGAGCTGTTATCATCCTTACTCTGGCAGTGTTGACCTGGAAGCAGACTGCCTATTGGAAAAACAGCTACACACTGTTTCAACATACCCTTTCAGTCACGGAAGACAACTACCTTGCCATGAATAATTATGCGTCTGAATTGATACAACAGGGGAACGTCAGTGAAGCGCTAAAGTATCTGGAAGAATCCATCCGTATAAAACCCGACTATGGCAGCGCTTTTTACAATTTGGGTATCGCCTATAACATTCTTCGGCAACCCCGCGAAGCCGCGTGGGCATTCGGTAATGCGGTCACACATGCTCCAATTGATGGCGCCTTCGGGCATCTTGACATACAGGCGTTATTCCAGTTCGGCAAAGAATCAGCGAAAATAGGTCACATGGCGGAAGCGGAACGTGCCTACCGGGAGATGCTGAAAATAGATACTAAATGGGCAGCACAGCTAATGACATATATTGAATATGCTCAACAAAACAGAAGATAGTGATGTACCTGTATTTGAAATGTTTTGCATTAAACAAAAAATATGGGTATTTAAGCGAAGTGCCGGGCTTTTGACGGCAATTATCAAAAAACGGTTATGACTCCTGAACTTGTCAAATTCTTATTTACACCCGATTAGCGACGTGCTTCAGCGTTTCAATTCGCAAAGGAAGTGTAAAAACAACTAATGCTCATCAGGTTCAGTACAACAGAACTGAATACCAATGAATTTTGTAGCAATTCATTTCGCGCTTCCCGCCATTTATCCATCAATCAAGTTAAGAATTTTATTAGCGGAGAACACAAATGGAGATTCCTCCGTATCCGGTATCGCGACCGCTTGGACGTGGCGACAAAGCGCTACTGGATAGTTTATTCACCACTATTCAGCCACGTATCTCAGAGTTGACGTTTGCCGGCCTGTTTCTCTTCAGGAAGGCTCATGAATACCGGCTTGCACAGTTCGGTGATTCCATCATCGTTTTCGGTACGGGGTATGATGGCGCCCCGTATTTCCTGCCGCCACTCGGGGGAGATGTTAGCGCATCCCTGAACAGTATGTTTGCTGACGGCCTGCACCTCTATGGCGCAGATGACCGATTTGTCGACACCTTTCTTTCCGGAGATACCCTGCACGTCATAGAGTTGCGCGATTCCCACGACTATCTCTACCTTCGCGACGAATTGGCAACATTACCGGGAAGCCGCTTTCACAAAAAGAAAAACCGGATTAACTATTTTACCAATCGCCACTCTCATACAGTCGAACTCTATTCATCCATACATCTGACCGGTTGCCTGAATCTGTTGGAAAAATGGCAACTCAGCGCCAGGAATGATGCCGGACGATCACTGCAACTGGAGATGGAAGCAACGGCCGAGGCCTTACGATGTGCTGATGAGCTTGGACTGGAAGGTGTCGTCGTCATAGTTAATGATCAGGTCGGCGCTTTTGCTCTTGGCGAACGTCTCAACAAGGATACCGCTGTGTGTCATTTTGAAAAGGCTGATCCATTTTGCGAGGGGTTATATCAACTGGTAAACCGCGAATTTGCCCGACTGCTGTTCCAGGATTGCCGGTACCTGAACCGTGAACAGGATTTGGGTGACACGGGACTTCGGAGCGCCAAACTTTCTTATCATCCAGTGGAACTTGTGAAAAAATACCTGGTTACATGTCGCGACAATAAACATTTTGTTGCACTTTGTAAAAAAGCGTAGTAGAAGAGTTGTTCTTTTAAAGACGGCATTTTTGCCGAAATCTCCTTGTTCCGGCTAGGACCGGGGCTCGAATCCGTGAGGAGGATTACCAACATGAGGAAGTATGAAACAATTTTTATCCTCCAGCCTGAACTGAGTGAAGACGAAATCAAGTCTGTCACTACGAAAGCTCAGGACGTCATTTCGTCGTACAAAGGCGAGTGTCTGAGGATGGACGACTGGGGTATCAGGAAACTGGCTTATCCCATCAAGAAGTCTGCCAGAGGCCGTTACTACTATCTCCGTTTTGATGGAGAAAGTGCTCTCATCGCCGAACTTGAGCGACGCTTGAGACTTGACGACAAGGTGCTGCGTTACCAGAGCGTAAACATTACCGATCTGCCTGAGCGCGCACCGGAGAAAAAGGTAGAACTTCCGGAAGCCGTAACGGAAGATACCGTAGAAGAAGTAACCGCACCTGAAGAGGCTGCCGAATAAATTTCCTGGAGGATATATACTCATGAGTGACGAAAGACCAGCAACAACTTCATCATATCAGCGTCCTGCAAGTTCCGGCCAGCGCCCCGCTGGTGGACCGGGACAGCGCCCTGCAGGCGGTCCGGGCGGCCAGGGTGGCCCACGCAAAAGACGTCCGTTTCAGCGTCGTAAAGTGTGCCGTTTCTGTGCAGAAAAGAACCTGATAATTGATTACAAAGAGCCCCGTACGCTCCGCTTTTTCATTAC
>JAQTXD010000111.1 GCA_028688955.1 Desulfuromonadaceae bacterium | reverse complement strand
GGTCGGCGCCTGGTTCCCCGCCACGGCAGGGTTCACGGTAATGGTGACGCTCGACGGGGCACTCTGGGCCCCCTGGTTGTCGGTGACGATCAGGGTGAAGGTGTAGGTGCCGACGCCGAGGGTGACACTCGGGCTGGCGACAGCGGTCGGCGTCGGGGTGCCGCTCCAGCTGTAGGACGCAATGGTCCCGTCAGGGTCGGTGCCGCTCCCGGTCAGGGTGACGCTCGTGGTCGTCTGGCCGGACTGCAGGGTGACGGTCCGGTTGCTGCCGGCGCTCGCGGTCGGCGCCTGGTTCCCCGCCACGGCAGGGTTCACGGTAATGGTGACGCTCGACGGGACACTCTGGGCCCCCTGGTTGTCGGTGACGATCAGGGTGAAGGTGTAGGTGCCGACGCCGAGGGTGACGCTCGGGCTGGCGACAGCGGCCGGCGTCGGGGTGCCGCTCCAGCTGTAGGACGCAATGGTCCCGTCAGGGTCAGTGCCGCTGCCGGTCAGGGTAACGCTGGTGGTCGTCTGACCTGACTGGAGTGTTACCGTCTGGTTGCTGCCGGCGTTGGCTGTCGGAAGCTGATTGTCTGGCGTTTGATCTGTAGAATTCCAGCTGATAAGGCCGATCGCCTTTTGCAGGACAAGGAGTGGATCAGCCAGGGAAAGTGTACCGCTGGGGTGAGGCTTGTTGTCCGGACCGATCCTCGTAATAATACCATGGGCAACCATCCTTGGTGTGACTGCATCAAGCCCGATATATGCGCGCAGGATGAGAAGTGCATCAATTCCTGTGACACGATTATCTCCGTCAACGTCCCCGTCAGGAAGAGCAAAACTTACCGACTGAAACGCGATCAGCAGCAGAAAAAGGGAGCAAATAATAAATCCCGGTAAGGATGATCGTGTCATACGTAGTCTCATGGCATGCCTCATGCTGAATAATGTGTTAGAAATCTATGCTGTTACAGTAGTGAAACATTTATAGTCGCCGATGCCGGACCGCTTCCGGTCGTACTGTCATAAATTTTCGTTCCAAGAATGTTAGCGATCAGCACGCTGGTTAACCTGAATATTGACGTATCATGCACGTCCGGTGAGCGGTCACATTCTAGTGTTGCGAACTCACCCGGATTAAGTCCTGAAGAATTATTCGGTTGGACTATCATACTTAAAGCAACGTTCGCTTTATTCGTGGAAGTGGCGGGTGTGTATTTACCCATTATCACCGGAGTAACTGCATTTGGCTGTGATGCAAATCGTGCCGCTTCGCCGGATAATCTCAAGACACCGTTGATTCCATTGGATATTGCACCGCTTGAAGGATCGCTCTGCACTGTGACACCAGCAGGTAGTTCAATGACAACATCAACACTGCCGATTTGATCAGTTGCGCCGGACGCTAAAGCTGTACTGAGGACTATTACCGCCTTATTGAGAGGTGGTTCACCGTTATCATAATGACCGCAACCAAATTGGCTGACAACACCCAGAACAGTGACAATAATAAATATCCGTTTTAATAATGTGTCCATTAGCGATCCCCTTTACACAGTAAACAAGTATGAATTGTCTGGATACTATTCACTTTAGCTATTAGCAAAATCTTCAATATGAATATTTAATGTTAAAAATTTGAGTATTTGATTCAGGTTACTGCTTGAAAGGTCGGCAGGGTGAGGCACGCGCTGTACGAGAAGAGGATGGTTGCCCATCTGGTCTGATAATGTTTAACGGGGAATGGGTCAAATTAAGAAAATTTGGCGTCAAAAAAGAAAATAAAACCCTGATGTCGAGAATCTGAAGAATTTTTTTGACTTCTTCATCGGTATCACCACTGATAATCTGGTGTGCGTCTGTACAACCGTATACCTGGTCAAGTGGTGCGGAATGATTTTGCTGGCACGAACACATGGCAGTTGCCCATATAAGAAGAGCTGCACTCAAAACTAAAAAAACGACATGTCCTAAGCTCCGTGTGAGCATGAATAGCCTGTTTGCAGTGAGTCAATGACGGACTGAATGCATACTGTTTTTAAAATATTTAAATGTGATCAACCGCTATACCGTACCCGACATCATGACTCAACAATAGATAAAACGCAGTTCTTATTTTATCCGGATTCTAAGTTACTTTGAAAATTATTACAAACATATTCTCATTTTGCAGCGACCACTGCTTGAAACATTAGGGGTATGAAACAGATAGTGGAGATAAGCAGATATATACATTAGGGAGGATAATCAGTGGAGAACGGCAGATTCTCTCTGTTTACATTCAGGGATTTGAGGAGACACCTGGAATCGTTCGTACATCAACGTCATCAATTTGTTCCGGAGCGAGAAATTTCGTTGCATACTCGAGGTACACTTTTTCTTGAATGAACACATCAAACAAATCCGGATCAATGGCGCCACCGAGTTTCATTTTACCGAGAATTGTAAGTGATTCGGTCAACGTTTTTCCTTTTTTATACGGTCGATCTTTGGCAGTAAGCGCTTCAAACACGTCGGCTATACCCATCATGCGGGCTTGAATGGAGAGTTGTTCGCGAGTCAGACCGCGAGGATACCCTTTACCATTCATGCATTCATGATGACCGCCGGCATACTCCGGTACATTTTTGATCTGCTCCGGCCACGGCAGGGACTCCAGCATTTTGATGGTGATTTCGACATGGTGATTGATTATTTCTCGCTCTTTAACTGTCAGGGTGCCGCTACGAATAGTGAGATTTTCCAATTCGCTTTCTGTAAGGAAAGAACTCTCATTTCCCATGGTGTCGATCCATCGGTATGATGCTATCCGGCGGACACGCTCAAGGTTCTCATCCGTCATGAATTCTCCTCCAATATTGCAATTACGGAGGAATTCCCGATCCTGAGTGATTTGCTCCACCCGCTCTTCGTAGATTTTACGTGCGTTGTTAGCGTCATCAGGGCTGCTGTCTGCCATGGCAACGGTGCGGAGCATGTCAATTTCAGCGTCGCGTTTAAGAATTTCAAAGCGGGTATCGACAAGGTGAATACGGTCAAATATTGTTTCAAGTTTGGTTGACTTATCGACAACATGAACAGGTGTTGTAATTTTTCCACAGTCATGCAGCAAACCGGCTATCCGTAATTCCCGGCGATCTTTGTCTGTTAATCCAAAATCTTTTAAAGGACCGCTACCCGTTGCATGTGCCGCTTCGGCCAGCATCATGGTCAGCACCGGCACACGGGCACAATGACCGCTGGTATAGGGAGATTTGTCGTCAATCGCGGTGTTGATCATACGGATAAACGCTTCAAACAACTCTTCCAACTGCACTATGAGCCGACGATTACTGAGTGCGATTGCGGCCTGAGACGCAAGTGACTCCAGCAACTGCTGGTTATCACTTGAAAAAGGTATTATCTCCGTATTATTAATATTTTGTGCGTTGATGAGTTGCAATACGCCGATAATCTTATCCTCATGGTCGCGCATCGGCACGGTAAGAAATGATTGGGATCGGTAACCGGTAACCCCATCGAATTTTTTTGTGCCGGAAAAATCGAAACCCTGAGCCGTATATGCATCAGCAATATTCACCGTTTTGCCGGTCAGAGCAGCATAACTGGCCACATTGTTGTGGTTGGGATTACCTGAATCATCGTTCAGACGGACTGGCGGAAATGTGATCGGCACACCGCTTGTCCCACCCATTGCAACGTTAAGCCCGTCACAGCGTACAATTTCAAAGCGCAATTCACACTTTTTAGGTTCAACCAGATAGAGCGTACCGGCATCAGCATTTGTTATGCGCTTTGCAGCCGCAAGAATTGTTTCAAGAAGACTGTTGATATCGTGCTGCTGCGACAGGGCAATACCAATTTCATTCAGTTCCTTAAGGCGCTGCAGTATATCGGTACTGTTCATAAGATTCCTTTGCTGCTGAAACTAAAAATCAAATATTTGATTATTCACCAGCATAGTCGGAGGAGAAATGCCCGCCAGATTTTCAATTTCCTGCATAATTTGTTCTGCTTCACCTGGTTTGAGATGAGAAATAAAAAGTTTAGCCTCACGATGACACTTGGCCAGTTCATCGCCCAGTAGACTCGGACAGAGATGCCTGGAAAGGATCGCAACGTTTTTATCACTATTTGAAAACGCCGTTTCCATAACAAGGTATCGCAGGTTTTCAATTGAGTTGATTACGGGCCATACCGCATCGTTTGTAGTGGTGTCACCACTGAACACAAGGCTGCCACGGCCGCTGTCAAGGTGGTATCCGACGGCTGGAACTGTATGATGGGCCGGTATTGCAGTTATTGATCGTCCATTGAGGTTAATGGTTTCACCCACTGAGATCGGTTGATAGCGCATTACCGGATGGAGGGCAGTTGGGATTTCACTGAAGTCAGGCCATATTTTCCAGTTAAAAATATGTTGTCTAAGTATCTCCAGCGTTTCACCGGTGGCATATAAATTCAGTGGGTGGCTGCGTGTTACGCCGACACTGTCCAACAGAAGAGGAATACAGGCAATGTGATCAAGATGGGAGTGCGTTACAAAAATGTGCTCAATTGCAGCCAACTCTGCCAGACTAAGATCTCCAACACCGGTGCCTGCGTCTATCAAGACATCACTGTCAAGCAGAAACGAAGTAGTGCGCATAGCACCACCGATTCCGCCACTGCATCCCAAAACGCGTAGTTTCATGTTCTAGCGTCCTTTTCCTTCAGCAATAAAGTGATTCGAAATTATAATCTAAATGCATAGCCGGCCTGCGGCATTCTTCCGTATGCTGAGGCAACATTATCATATTTGTCAGAACACTCAAGGGATTGCCAATGTACGGTTTACGAAACTGTCCCCGTCAGCAATTACCTGCTTTTCAACAGAACCACTTCATTCTCGGCAGCAAAAACCATTGTCCACTCTTTGTCTGACCGAATTGATTGTGTCAGCAGATTTGGCCTTCCATCATCTTCATAGAGGGGTAATACCGCCACTCGAATATCATATGCAGCAAACAGCCCTTTCCAATAGGGACGCTGATTCGGAGAAACGATTCTGCTGTTGTCATATTCCCATGCACGCTGGACATTAAGTGTGCGGCCGTCATAAAATATTTTATCTACTGGCCCCGCTCTCCAGATCATATACCCGCCCCAGAGCATTGTCGTGTAGATATTGCCGCTAATAGCGTTGGAAACAATGAAATCCGAAGACCGTACCGGGAATTGATGTATCGGAACCCATCCGGTTCTTGTTGACTCGTGAATACGGGAAAACTCGTCACCAACAGAATAAAACAGTGTGATCGCGAGCATCGAAAAGAGAAGTACTCTACCTTTTACGGAAGTACACTCCCTTTCAAAATATCTTGTCATGAGGATCGTCGCCGAAACCAGGAAAAACGGCATAAGCCGCATATGCAGACATCCCATGAACGCTGTCCCGGCAAGGATGCCGACCCAGGTAATGTTTTTGCGATAGCGTGACGTTAACAGGGCGACGGCAGTTAACGCTATCGATGCGCCATATAACAGCATCGTAGAGTCACGGGTTTCCTGAAAATAACGAAGTAAAGAGAATTCCTCCAGATTATTGACATTAACATAATAATTACTATCGAAGATAAGGGGCAGATACTTGATCAGGTTAACCGCATTCGGATTAATAAACGACGCCAGCAACGCCGATGCGGCAGAGATAACCAGAATCCGGTAATTTCCGGCTGAGAGCGGAGAAAGAGAGCTGTGGCAGAACTTGATTCCCTCTGCCGCAACACAAAAGATGAGTATCGCCTGCCCAATCAGAAAACCGCCATGCATGTTGGCCCACACCATCATCAATACAGAGAGAGGAACCAGCGTACCCCATAATGACCGGTTGCCCTGACCAATAGCGCGCAGCAGCAGTACAAGAAGAATCCCGAAACAGACAAATGAAACAAACTGCGGCCGTTCAATAAAATAGAGTTCGAGGAGCTGAACGGACCCGATCGCAATCACCGCAGATACGTTGCTGTCACGCACATCTGTCCAATACATGGCTGTCAATAGAGAAACGCACGCAATTATCCATCTGAATACGATGATTCCTGACATTCCGAATAAGGAATAGAATCCGTACAGTATGAGTTGGAGCAGCCAGTATGAGGTATAAATGAATTCCGTACGGGGTGATGATTCCGGAAACGGAGGGATGCCGAACAGATCCGTATGCGGAAGTGCTTTATGCTGCCAGATCCATTGTCCTGTTTTCAGGTGCCAGTAGAAATCCGGATCGTAGAGCGGGCGGAGCAGGTAGATACCGACCAGCACCATCGTGAGAAGCAGCATGCACGTCGGGATGTGACGTTTAAACGAAAGAAAATTTCCCGTAAAAGACATGGGTCAATTACCTTTTTTGAGTACATCCAGTTTTTTGCGGACGGACGGGTCAGGATATATCTGCATGACAAATTCCAGTTCCTTGATGGCGGCTTGAATGTCCCCTTCCATTTTGTAAATACCTGCGAGCCTGACTCGAGCTTCATAAAATGAGGGATCAAGCGATAGTGCCGTAAGATACTCCTGACGGGCACGCCCGGTCTCTTTTTTTGCCTCGAATAGTGCCCCGCGCATTGAATATGTCATCCCGTTCCTGGGGTCAAGATCCAAGGCTTTAGATAATGTCCGGAACGCCTCGTCAAAGTTGTTCAGCAGCATCCATGCTTCAGCAAGTAACTGGTAGGAAATGACGTTTGCAGGATTTATCCTGATTGCGTCCCGTAACGTATTGATGGCAGCCTCTACGGTATGCTTGGCGCCCGCTTTCATAACGAGCGATTCGCTCGTCAGCTGTTTGTCCTCTGTATCGGGGACTTCACGGGATTGTTGCAGCAGAGCCGCCCCCAGCCATCTGTGGGGCCTGGCCTTGTTCGGGCTCTTGAGAACGTTGTCTTTCCAGAATATTACTTCGTCCTGCCAGACGGTGTTCCGGACAATGGCGGTTATCGTCAGACCGCTGACAATTGCCAGCAACAGTATTGTTGTACCCTTTGAGTGTGCGATTGCTCTCCCGGTAACACGCGTAAACAGTATCGAGGCTCCGGCAAGCAGCGAAATTATAATGCCGATCGACGGCAGATAGGCCCGGTGTTCGAAAATGAGGTCTTCAATCGGCACAATGCCTGATTCAACAGACAGCGTGATGAAAAACCAGAAAATTCCAAACGCTGCAATTTTGTAAAGCCGGTTCTCATCAGAGCGGCGCAGCAGATAGAACCCCAGACCCGCGATACCGAGCAGCAGAGCCAGTGGAAGCAGCACTTCAGGTGTAAAAAAGTTATTTTGCAACGGATAGTCATAATCAAGTTTTTGATTAATCGGCACAAACAGAAGTCGAAGGTATGTTGTCATGACACCAAACTGGGTCATCAGATAATCCAGTGACGATACTCCTCCAACATTGATAAGGTTGATGGCACCGGTAATTTTGTCAGTTTTCGCACTGGTAAATGATGCCGGCAGTTGCAGAAGTTTGGCCGGAATGATTGCCATCATCAGGAAAAACGGTAAAAGTGTGACGAGCCGTGGCGTGACCGCGCCTCTGTAAAACATGAACTCAATCAGTGCGATGATTACCGGAATGGTAAAAGCGATCTCTTTTGACTCCATAGCGAGCAGAGTCGCCATCACGGAGAGACCATACAGGACTGCTCGTAATGGTGACGTTGAGGCGCGGCGGAACTCCAGATACAGCACCAGTGCAGCAAGGTAGAAGAATGTGGCAAGCGGAACAAATCGCTGAATGATGTACGTCACCGCCTGTGTCTGCAGAGGATGACAGATAAACAGCAATGCAGCAAACAGCGGAAGATAGTTCGTTTTGCTGTTCGCTGCATCCATGTCCGATATTTTCCGGTCGGTCATGAGCGGTGACTTCAACAGTTTCGCAAACAGGGTGTACACGAGCATGCCACAGCCGATATGGAGCAGCATATTGACAAGATGGTA
>JAQTXD010000030.1 GCA_028688955.1 Desulfuromonadaceae bacterium | reverse complement strand
AAACATCTGGCGCCACTTCACCTGGGTCCCAATATTGCGGGTATCGAAGCAGAACTGCTGCAATTGCCCGCTATTCCTCTTGTGGCGATATTTGACACATCCTTTCACGTATCCATGTCCGAGTGTGCCTACATCTATCCGCTTCCCTATGAATGGTATGAAAAGTACGGGGTTCGCCGGTATGGTTTTCATGGCCCGTCGCATCTTTACCTCTCGCGGAGGGCAGCTGTGCTTCTCGGTAAGCCGGTCACTGACTGTAACCTGATTACCATACACCTCGATCGGGGAGTATCGCTCTGCGCTATCAGGAAAGGGCTGTCCGTTGATACCAGTATGGGAATGACACCTCTTGAGGGGGCGGTCATGGAAAGCCGTTGCGGTGATATTGATCCGGGCATTCTTGCCTATATGATGCAGGAGCTAAATCTTTCGGCGCGAGGGATGGAACAAATCCTCAACAACAAAAGCGGTACGCTTGGTATTACCGGTAAACGGTTGTCACGGGATCATTATTTACAGGCTGCTCTTGATGGCGATCCACGCTCTCTGTTGGCTCTTTCCATTGAGACGTCGCGTCTCAAAAAATACATTGGATCGTATCTGGCTGTTATCGGTCCGTTGGATGCGATTGTCTTTACCGCCGGCACCGGTTTTGCAGAATGGCTGGTGAGGGAGATGGCACTGGACGGACTTGACTGCTTCGGAATACGGCTTGATCAAGGCAGTAATCGTGCGATTCAAACCGAACTGCAGGAGGTGGAAATTACCGGTAAAACATCATTGATACGGAGCTTTGTCATACCTGCAAATGAAGAACATGTCATTGCTGAGGATGTCGCTGCCATTTACTCCGGGGTCTGCTGTGATCATCTGCTGTACGATTATTCTTTCGGGCGGGGTGATGTTGTACATTCAGTCCTCCCGAGGTAACGGCACGGATCTCTGCAACCGTCATTATCTATTTGCCATACGAGGCTCATAGGCCGCTATGTACCAGGTAGAGAATCCTCTCACGGATATTCAACGCCTCGACGGATGCCTTTTTGCCTGTTGTCACCAAGTGCGTATACCTGTATTTATGTGCAGATCAGAATTGGTGAGAGAATCAGATCGCATGAAAGAGGAAATCATGTTCAGAAGCTGTCGCGTTATATATTGTTGTCTCTGGTTCCTGACCGGAATGGCGGTAGTTCCCGCCTTTGCCGTGAAAGTTAATACTCCGGCACCGGAATTTACCCTCAATGATCTGCACGGAAATAAAATCAGCCTGTCACGTTATCACGGTAAGGTGGTGATCCTCAACTTCTGGTCAACTACCTGTGGTCCTTGTATTGCCGAGATCCCGTCACTTGTTACCCTTCAGCGGGAGTTGAAAAATCAGGGGTTGGTAGTGTTAGGAATTTCAATTGATCCTTCTGAAAAATCGGTTGAGGAGTCAGTAAATAAACTCAAAATTGAATACACTAATCTCATTGATAGTAACAGGGACGTCTACTTCGACAGCTATGGCTTGTTTGGACAACCGATCAGTATTATCGTGGATCGTAACGGAATTGTTCGGGAAAAATTAATCGGAGGGATTGATTGGACATCATCACAAGTAAAGAGCAGGCTCCAAATTTATCTGAAAGGACGGTAATGGTATGCAACAAATAAAGATGCTGCTGACTATTGTGTTTGGGACAGTTTTGATAGGAGGATGCAGCTCAAACAACTTTCTGGTCTATAAGGATGCCAAACATTTTTATCTCACCAGTAAAGGAGCTGAGTTGAAACGAGTCCTCTGTGATTCCGGTGATATGGATAAGATAACCGCTGATTCAAAATTACCCGACAGTATGCAAAAAGAGTTGAAAGAGGGTGTCTGTGGTTCCAATAAGGTCAAGGAACGTCTGATGGCCTCTCTGGATGATATGAGTAAGGAACAACGTGCAGCGTTAAAAGAGGCATTCCGAAATAACGGCTATGATATCAACGTTGTCGCAAACTGTTGAGGTGACGCCTATTGACGCCCGGGTGGCGTTCTACGGTACACTTTCAATAACGTCCTCTTCCGGTATGAATAGAGAAAATACCTAAAGTTGTGAGAGGGGGGCAGGGCGGCCAAAATAAAAACCTTGCGCGAGTTCAAAGCCGATAGATCTGCATGTCTCGGCCTCTTCACGGCTGTCTACTCCTTCAGCAAGGGTGCGGATACCAGCATCACGTGCCATCTTAACCAGGGTTTCCACTATGGAACGCGAGATTTCCGAACGTTTCTGAATATTTTGGATAAGTGCTATATCGAACTTAACAATGTCCGGAACAGAGTCAAGCAATTCGACAAGCCGAGACTGACCAGCTCCAAAATCATCATAAACAAGCAACATATCCAGATCATGCAACATTGACCTCAGGTTCTTCATCATCTCTACATTGGTGATTGTGTTTTCATGGAGCTCCAGCCCCAGTTTCAAACCGGGTACCGACTCCCTGAGCTTTTTCAGGGACCTGCCGAGGCATTCAAGGTTCATCTCTTCCGGCAGAGTATTAAAGAGGATCAGTTCCTTAATCCCGAGTTGTGCAGCATGTTCAAGTGCCGTGTCCCTGAACAACTCACTCAATTCAATCTGTCTTCCGAGACGTCGGGAAATTTCGAACAACTGTGCCGGGCTTTTCGGAAGGCCGTCATATGCAATTCTTCCTAAAATTTCATACCCGGTTAAAGAACCGTCCTTGAGAGATATAAGTGGCTGGAAATGTGGCACAACCGCTTTCAGATCGAGCATCCGTTCCAGGTTTTCTGCATCCGGGCTAACAAACTGAGTACATTCGGCATCATCGATCTGCTCAACAACATCGAACCTGATTCCGCCAATGGTGATATAGTCTCCGTGATTGAGCAGATAATTATCTGTCAATCGTCTGCCGTTGACAAACGTACCGTTGGTGCTGCCGCAATCCTTGATCCGCCAACCGTCGCCCGTCTCGAGTATTTCAGCATGTTTCCGGGAAACCTCCTCAGCAGTCAGAAGAAGGTTTGACCCTTCACTCCTCCCGATAATAAATGGCGAAAACTCAATAGGGATTACCCACAGGCTTTCGTCTTGAGACCTTCTCTCAAGCCTGAGCGGCATGGCGTTTACGGTTATACTCATGAATTCTTCCCCTGCATTTATTTCTGTTGTCAAAAGGTACCAACAGCATCTCAAAGAGTATCGATGGGAATTACTCTTTTTAAAACGAAAGCTTTCCTGTTTAGGGCGATGTTATCAGAATCACAGAGATATTATCCCTGCCGCCGTTTGCATTGGCAGCATTGATAAGATCAACGACCAGTGTGTCAATGCCGGTGTCTCTCCGAGTCAGTATGGCTTCGATTTCTGCATCAGCCAGCATATCGGTCAACCCGTCTGAACAGATGAGAAGTAAATCCCCCCGCTTGAATTCTACGCTATTAAAATCCGGATACGGCGGATTTCCGCATCCGACTGATTGGGTCAGTGTGTGAAATTGTTTCTTTGGAATATCTCCCATTGCAATGCCGTTTGCCAGCAATTGATCGCCCACGGTGTGATCGTGAGTCAGTCTCATGATTTTTAGTGTCTTCCCGACCGCTAAAGCCTGCAGTGTAACGGGAGGGTCAGTGTGAGGATGTGACCCGCCCGGAAGCAGGTAGCAGCGACTGTCACCGGCGTGCACGATATACGCCTTATCATCCCGCATTACTGCAACGGCCAGGGTTGTTCCCATCCTTGTAAATGAATCGTGTGAAAGGGATTTGGAGTTTACCTCCCAATGTGCGGCTTGCACGGCATGCACCATAAGTTCAAAAAAATCCTCAACATCAGTATGTGCGATATTTGACCGCAGAATCGTATAGACAGTTTCGATAGCAAGGGCGCTTGCTACCTCGCCGGCATTATGACCGCCGATACCGTCGGCAAGCAGGTAGATGCCGAGGTCATCATCAGTGAGGATGCAATCTTCGTTATTCTGGCGAACAAGGCCGGGATGACTGGCGTGGGCTGAGATCATGATAGTACTATTGCAGTTTTGGTTGTGTGTACAGCTGATAAATAGATTTGAGATAAGAAGCTGTATCAGGTGTCATTTTGTTGTTATAGCTTGATGCAGTAATTGCCGGTTCAATGTGAACCGTAATGCCGTCAACAAGAAATTCATGGCATGGGAAATCCTTTTCGATCCTCTTTTTAACATAGAGCGCACCGGTTACATCTGTCATGGGCAATACAATCAGAAGAACGCTTATATCATTTATTGTACAAATACCAATTACATCAAGATCCCTTTGCATGTCTTTCAGTAATTTCAGGGACTGGTTGGTCAACTGGATCTCTCTGTCAGGAGTTACCTCGATGATGGTGAATGTGCGAAGATCAACGATTTTCTCATATGAGACAAGAATAGTGGAAAAGGGCGAGTTGTAGCGGTTGTTACGCTTGATTTCCAGGTTCAGGAAAAACGCCATGGTTGAAGCGTTGTATGTGCCCTTAGGCATTTCTATCTTATGTGTTACCGCTGCTTCAGCACGAAGTCGGACCTCATTAACCATACTGTCAATTTTTTCGGCAGAAAAACCATGGGAAATCAGAATGGTCCGGATTTCTCCGACAAGACTATCACTTTCATGTCCCTGTCCTGCAATCTGCTCAATAATCGAAAGTACCGTTTCTTCATCCAGTCTTTTCGAACCGGTGACGTTCTTTCTGGCCCATTCGCCTTTCAAAACCAGAAGGGTTTCCGAAAACTGATCTGCAAGTTTCTGGGCAACGTCAGAGATTGTGTTCGCACCGATATTCTGTGACTTCAATCGGCCTATAATTTCACGTTCAATTCTCGTCACGGCAGCTTTCAACATCTTGCCACCGCCACTCACTGTAGTTTCAGGGGATTGCAGCGCCAGGGCCCGGCTTACTTTTTCAATATAATCGCACAGAACTGCAGACATCTGCTGCTCGTCAGTAGTGATGCCGCCTTTTTTAATTTCTGCTGCAAGCACGATGAGCCGTGCTGCTTCTTCCGGTGCCTCCTTGATACTGTCAATCAACTCATTCAAGGAAAGACCGATCTGATCAGATGCCTCAACCATTATCTGGATTAATCCATCACAATCAAGCTCATTACTCAATTCCTTCACTAGAGACAAATATTCCGACGGTGACATTCCTTCAGCAAACAGCCCGTCTTTAAGCTGTGGCAGCAGATATTTCAACTCCTTGATATCGGGCAGCATGCGCCGGATAATCTGGGCAAGTCTCTTGACGGAAATTTTTCGGTCGCCCCGGTATTCCTCCTTAATCAAGCGCACAATAACCTGGTAGCTGATTTGATTAATTTCGGTAATGGCAAGCTCACCACTGGAAACAAGCTTTCCGGTCTCTTTTTGAAGCCTGATATTTTCGAGGACATTCTCTTTGATCTTAAAGATTGCCTCGAGCATTTCGGTTGGACTAAGACCGGCTTCACCTTCGGAGGTTTCAGTTGAAATGAGCTGATTATTGAGTGATCTTATTTGTGTAGTTATGAATTTGTCATAGTCGGACTGGGATAATTCAGGGGAGGCGGTTCCTCCCGTCTCCGAAGCTCCATCACCATGAGCGGGATTATTCAGTGACAGAATTTCGGAAACTTCCCTGAGAATTCTGCCGGGATCAGCCTGCATGTAGGTTCCCGAGCCGATGATGTGCTGATTGTTCAGGAGGAATTGGGTCTCAGAAAGTACGTCTTTATTGACGATGGCATCATCAATCGTAACTTTTTTGTAAACAACATAATTTATTTTTACACCCGAAATACGCTCTTTATTAAGGTACGCCTGCATCTCCTCCACGCTCTGAAAATCAGATAGCCCCCCCATTATGTAAAACAACGCCAGAACACTTTCAAGGGATGCATCTCTGTCAAAACTGACTGACTGGACTCCCGTCTTTTTGAATCGACTATTAATACGTTGAACGCTGACCAATTTGTCGACGCAATGATTTTCAAAAAAAATGGAGTCCTTATCAGAGCTTATAGTGATAATACGCGCAATGTCGAGCATTGGCTGCAATACAGAATAGAAGGATGCAGCACTGTTTTTGGTAGTCTGGTGGCTACCTCCGTACATGAAGGCGTTATTGAATGCCAGGTTGAATGCCCTGGCAATCTGAAGTGCCTGCTTTAAATCGATTGCTATTTCGGGCATATCAGGTTCGTCCACACATTTCGGTAGAGTGACACATCAGTTACAGTTGCTTTCATGTTCGAACGTACGCTTCAAGGCTTTCTTTAAATTCATGGCAATCACAAAAACGATTTTCGGGGTTCGATGCAATCGCCCTGGTAATTATCACCTCGAGATCGCCGCTTATTGATGGATTAATTTGCGACGGTCGGGCTGTAAAAAAAGTGTCCGGTTCATATCTCTTGCGTTTAATCATATCGGCGAGTGGTTCTTTATGGATCGGCAATAGGCCCACCGTCATCTCCATGAGGATCACCCCAACTGAGTAAATATCTGTCCGACCATCAATTTCAGTGCAGGCGGCCTGTTCTGGTGACATATATTTTGGTGTTCCGGCCAGAGTATGCGTGGAACTGTATTCCGCCCAGACAGTACGTGCTATGCCAAAATCTGCTACAACGGCACGTTTGAACCGGTCGTCCACAAGAATATTTGCCGGCTTGATGTCTTGATGAAAGACTCCTTCTTCATGAGCATACCCGAGTGCATCAAGTATCTGGCTGATGAACTGAATTGTTTCCCGTAATGGGATGATTCGCCTGGTCGGGACCGGATGTTTCTGTGCCTTGCCAATTATTGTCTTCAGGTCATGGCCGACAACCAGTTGCATAACCTGAAAAAAGAATTCGTCGGTTTCTCCCATCTCGTAAACAGGCACAATATTGGGATGGGTAAGTATCCCAACCGTCTCAGCCTCATCACGGAACATCTGTTGGGCTTTCAGGCTGCTTGCAAGCGATTTGGGAAGGATTTTAACCGCAACCTGCCTCTTGAGAGTCGCCTGATAACCTATGAATACAGCGCCCATAGCTCCATGGCCTATTAATTTGACCAGAGTAACTGTTCCGATAGTTGTACCAATGTATTGTGAGAGGTCAATAGATGCGATGTTGGCCACAGAGCGATCTCCAACTTTTTTTTGAGCAGAAACACTATCAATTTAATATTACGGGGTAAAGATATAATTAGCAGATATGCAGTACGTTCAAACGATGACACTACCACATAACCGGCCGACATAAGAAAATACTGTGCAGATTGTGCCGGGTATGCAGAAATTGAGAAGAGTCCACAGAGTGTAATGTTTGCTCAAGTAGTTGATTAGACAACATTGTCTACCTGTTGTATCGGAAAACAAAAAAACCTCTTTCAGAAATTGTTAAATCCGCTATACTTCCTTTAACTTACTCTCATGACACTGAATTTACACTGGAACTGATGTGTTGAGTTGTCAGAAATATCAGTATAATTACCGCCCCTCGATGCTGTTGAACCGGCAATTGCCTGGAAGAGGTAATCAGTTCACTCAAAAGCGTATGGATCTGAAGCACATATGTTAAGGAATATATGACTATGCAGCAGCATGCTACAAATGATGAGAAAAAAATCTACCAGTTCCCCCAACAGAAAGTGCTCTGCGATGAAAAACCATTTTCTCGCAATCTGCTGCACAGTCTGCTGAAGATGGTCTATGCAGTTTCTCCTCCTTATACCGGATATCTGAAGATTGAGGGGGATGCCCCTTTTCTTCTCTTTCTTTTTTTCTTCAATGGTGCTCCCTATGCTGCCGGTAGATACACTGCCAACAAACCGATCAGTTTCTCTATTCAGGAGTTCGGTGATCAACTGGCAAAATCGTCAGAAGGGTCTATGACCATTACCCTCTGCGAAACCGATCCGGTTCTACTGAAATGCATGCTTCTCTTTCTGCAGGAAGAGCCCACTGTTAAATCTCCTGTCTCTCTGATCGACTTTGAACACATTGTCCGGCAGATCAGTGAGGCTGGTACCAATGCAATGATCGCTCTGTGCCGGGACAATAAATTCAACTTTTTCTTTTTCAGGGATGGAAAAGGGGCACTTGCACATTACGCTGATTTGACATTCAAGCGACCAGAGGGGATGACTTTCGACGAAGAGCTGCTTCTCTACGCATTTCAGCCTGGGGAAGATGTTCAGGCGTTCATTTTTCGTGACATGGTTACAACTATGGCAGCAGATTCAAACCTGCTCAGCAAAGACTCACTCGATGTACTCTTCTCTGTCGGCTATCCGAAAAACAGGCGTAGCAGGAACGTTGAGATGCCGGCATTTCCTGTTGGTAATCAGAAAAACAGGCGTAAAAGTGATAGAGGATTGGCGCCATTGCCAGCAATCGCTGGTCTCGATGTTCTTGTCTCGGCCCTCCTTCAGAAACCGGTGCCATCAAGTTACATCATTTCCGTAGAGTCTGGCCCTCTGAAGAGGGAACGCTTTACTGTAACGCTTCCGTGCACAATCGGGCGAAAAGGCTGTGATTTGATACTGAACAATAGTCTCATTTCCCGACGACATGCGGAGCTTAAATTAGTCGAGAATACTCTGGTGATTGAAGATCTGCTGAGCACAAACGGCACTAGAGTTAACGGCGAGACAATTACCAGAAAACAGCTAATTCCAAATGACCTGATATCTATTGGGCCAATTGACCTCAGAATTATTCCCCTCTAGTCTCCACTTGAAAGGCGGGAAGTGATCGCACATTCCTTGTATAATGATAAACCGGGCGTACTCTGGTGGATTGACAACCTTGACGAAAAAAGGTGATGTTTGATGAAGTTTGTTGGTAGTGGCGGGAGATAACCCGCCGTAACTTATTATCGGGTTTGGTGGTGATCGGAAACAGTACGTTGTCATGGAATTAATCAGCAATTATCCCTGCGAGCAAATAAATCATAATCATGTCCGTTAACGAGTGACCACTTTGACAAAATCTACTGTTGACGTATACCCGACCAGGTTTGTCCTGATACTACGGGTGTAAAGAGAGTGATATGAGTGTGATATGAAAAAGCTTGACCGGGTGTCCCCTTTATCATTGCTTTCAATTACTACTGTTGGTTCGGCTCTTCCGTTTCTGCTGGTGCTGCTCTTTACATCGAATCCATACTCGGTTGTGGATGTATTATCCTGCTTCGCCTTTCACAATATCACAGAATATTTCAGCGTCATGGTCTCCAAGCCCATTTTGGGCCTTTGGTGGAACGTCTCTGACCAGAATAATGACCGGTATTCGTTGTTTCTGGGTGTATCATTCCTTGTTATCAGGCTGATTGAATTCATGCATACACTCTGTTATATCGGCATGCCGCCGTTTAGAACCCCAAACAATCCAAGCAAAGCTACGAAGTTCTGGATCGCTGCCAGACTTTTCGGCGCATCGGCATTCCTGCTCAGCGCCTTCGTCCCCTCCATCGGTTCAAACAGCCGATTATCGAAAAATGCAATGTTGGCGTCTGTTTTGCTGTTATCGTCGGCCGTCTTCATCGGTGTATTTTCTTCCCCGACCAGATCCCTGCCATGTACATTCAGGGCGTTGGTCTGACGCAGCTTAAAAGGAGTCCAGAATTTATCGTAATCTGTCTGCTTATTCATTACATAATAAATATATCATTAACACATTCTTGTTGACTTTTCTTTGCATGCCGTGCAGCCAGAAAACGCTTAGACAAGCCTGTCCGGTGACGTTACCCCATGGATAAAACCACACACGGCCTTGCCCCATTTCTGCTGCTCTGTTTGATCGGATTTGCTGCTTTTTTCAGCTCGTACTTACGCATTCCGGTTATGCCATTGCTGGCTGCCACGCTAGGTGCCGGCCCTGCCCAGGTTGGGCTCATCAACGGGGCCTTTATGTTGACTACCGGTCTGCTATCTATCCCTGCAGGACTGCTTGCAGATCGAATCGGGCGCAAAAAACCTATTGTAGCCGGTGTGACTGCCGCGGCGGTCTCTTCGCTCCTGGTCAGTCAATGCAACCATCCCGGTCAAATGGCGGCTGCCTATGTTCTTTTTGGTGCCGGTTTAGCCGTTTTTGCTCCGGGAATGCTTTCTCTGGTTGCTGACGTCATGCCTTCAAACCGGCTCGGACAGGCGTATGGGTGGTACACCACTGCCATCTATGTTGCAATGACTCTAGGACCGGCATCAGGTGGATATTTTGCCAGAATCATGGGCCTTCGTCAGGTATTTGTTGTTTCCGGTCTCCTGCTGGTGGCAGTTGTGATGCTTGCTCTTCTGGTACTGCCCCGGGAGTCACCTCGCCACAATACGGACTTTCACGCAATTGCGGCAGGCAGCTTTGAACTGCTTCGCAACCGAAATCTGCTTGCCTGTTTGCTGGCTACTGTCGGGAGCTGTATCGGATTCGGGGTGTTCCTGACATTTATTCCACTGTATGCTTCTCTTCAGGGCTATAATGCGGCTCAGGTCGGCCTTGTCTTCACTGCCCAGGCAATAATCAATGTCGTAGGACGGGTTCCCATAGGGATGTTGGCTGATCATCTAGACCGGCGTTGGCTCGTAGCAGCCGGCCTTGTTGTTATTGCTGTTTCATTGGCTACAATGGGACAGGTCTTCCAACTTGCACATTTGATGGCATGCGCAGCAGTCATGGGTGTGGGTATGGCGCTGACCTTCACGGCAATTGGCGCGCTGATTGCGGAACTGGTACCGGTTGTACAACGGGGATTAGCCATGGGAATGTATAATAGCTCAATCTATTTGGGAATGATGTCAGGTTCTGCGATCATGGGACTGAGTCTGGAACAAATCGGCTATCCATCTGCGTTTGCAGCCGCAGGCTGTGTCGCTCTGATTACATTTGTACTATTTATCCTGATGATGAAATCTAAAAGCCATGACAGTCTCTGAGTGCGGAAAATTGGCGAATTTGCACGTCTACGTTCACCGAACCATATTCGAAGATAAACCCGGAGGTGATATATGAAAATCGGATTCATTGGACTTGGAATCATGGGCAGCGCAATGGCTGCCAATCTGGTGAGAGGTGGCTTCGAAGTAACAGTCTGGAATCGCTCACCTGAGGCGTTCAAACCTCTGGCCGGTATGGGTGCAACAATCGCACTCTCGCCATGTGCTGTCGCTGAAAATAGTGATATTACTATTTCAATGATGGCAAACCCGATAGCTGTTGAAGCTGTCAGAGACGGCAAAGAGGGCATCATAGCCGGGCTTTCCCCCGGCAAAGGTTTTATCGACATGTCAACTGTGGACGATGGCACTTCCCTGGAAACGGCCAGAATGGCAGATGAAGCGGGGGCAATGTTTCTGGAAGCACCTGTGGCAGGAAGCCGCAAACCGGCTGAAGATGCAACACTGACGATCATGGCAGCGGGGAGCAGAACGCTCTACGACAGGTCTCTGCCTATTCTTGAAACATTGGGGAAAAAAATACTGTTTTTGGGAGAAACGGGAAATGCCTCCCGCATGAAGCTGGCAAATAATATTGTGATGTGTGGTACACTCACTGCCTTGTGTGAGGGGATGAGGCTCGCTTCTTCAGCCGGACTGGATATGGCACAATTGCTTGAAGTACTGGACTCCGGTGCTGTTTCCAATCCGATGTTTCGCTTGAAGGGGCCACTTATCGCCTCCAATAGGGAGTTTCCAGCGGCTTTTCCGCTTAAGCATATGCAGAAGGATCTTCGCCTCGCGCTGCGCTTGGCAGAAGATGTCGGGCAGCCGCTTTTTACCACTGCAACGATTAACGAGCTGTTTAAAAAAGCTCTTGCAGGGGGTCTTGGCGACCTTGATTTCGCAGCCGTTTCACGTGTGATATGAGTTTCACAAACCTTCGTGAAAGAATTATTATCCTGCAAAACAATGGGGGAAACACTTCAGGTACATAGTCACATCCATATATATGTGTCAGAATAATACGAACCTGAGGCGTTAAGACAGTTGACCAGCTATATAATCTGTGCTAGAAATTCGCCTCCATTTTTAAAAGGCTTTATTATTTAAATTAGGTAAGAGTGTCGGCCGTTTTTTTACATTGTGGTAAGCGGTACCAAATACAGTGGGGATTCTTCCCCAATTACAAGTCAAGGAGACAGTATGACAAAAGCAGAATTTGTGGCAAAAGTTGCTGAAAAAGCAGAGTTGAAAAAGGTTGATGCAGAGAAGGCTGTTAATGCGTTTCTGGAAACTGTTTCTGAATCCCTGAAAGCTGGCGAGAAAATCAGCTTTACCGGATTCGGTTCATTTGAAGTTACCGAACGTGCTGCGAGAGAGGGTCGTAATCCCAAGACCGGCGAAAAAATGCAGATCAATGCGAGTAAAGCTCCTAAGTTCAAGCCTGGAAAAGGGCTGAAGGATGCTGTTGCGTAACCTTCTGCACACGGCGTGAAGATTGATCAGTAACCACGGAGTAAGACCTAGAAAAAACCATCAAAATTCGCATTCCATCAAGAAAAGGCGCAGCATTTATAATGCTGCGCCTTTTCTTGTCTGTTTTTTTTGGTATTCTTGTAAGGATTCCGATGAGTTGGTGTATGCACTATGGCACTCTTAACATGTACCGGTTCGATTAAGCTGTATTATTAATTGTGTGTAAGATGAAATATATGCTACAAAAACGGTGAAGTATCGTTGCTGGTCATCGCCGCTGTAAAACATGGAGGTGATACTTTAAGCGAATACCGTACTGCAGAAAACAGGAGAGAATCTATTATGAGAATACTGATAGTTCTGTTAACGCGTAGTGCTGTTGTACTGTTCTTGCTGCTTGCCGCTGTCGGTTCCGCTTTCTGTCGTGATTTAGCGGAAATAAAAGCTGACGGGGTGTTGCGCCATATTGGCATTCCTTATGCTAACTTTGTTACCGGCAGTGATGATGGTATGGATGTCGAGCTGATCAAAGGTTTTGCGAAGCATATTGGTGTGCGTTACGAGTATGTCAGGTCTGACTGGGGAACCGTTGTGGGAGACCTGCTCGGTAAAAAGGTCCGCCTGGAGAACGGGCAGGCCGTTCTGGGCGAGGACGTCCCCGTCAAAGGTGATCTGATAGCCAATGGTTTCACCATGTTGCCGTGGCGTCAGCAGATTCTTAACTTTTCCACACCGACATTCCCGAGCCAGATCTGGTTTATTGCCCGTGCCGGTTCTTCGATTAGGCCGATCAAACCGACCAAATTAGCTAAAGATATTGAACGAGTACGCCATTCCATGAAGGGTAAAAATGTTTTGGCTTTGCCCAAAACCTGTCTTGATCCAAGTCTGTATAATTTGGAAGCAACTGGAGCAACGGTTGTCTGTTTTAGCGGCAATCTTAATGAACTGGCTCCCGCATTGGTCAACAGGGAAGCTGAAACGACAATTCTTGATGTTCCCGATGCACTCATTGCGCTTGACAAATGGCCGGGTAAAATCAAGATAATCGGTCCGCTTTCCCCACCGCAATTGATGGGGGTGGGTTTCGCAAAAAATTCTCCACGATTGCGCGATGCTTTCAATACGTATTTTAATGAGACCAAGCGTAATGGCACCTATGCGCGCCTCATAAAAAAATATTATCCAACAGCGCACATCTACTTTCCTGATTTCTTTAGAAATATAAAATAATAACGGATGTTTTTTTGCCATTTTCACCTGCATTATCGTGGTACTGACGAAAGCCCCCTTTTATGACAAACGGCACTGTTCCAAATTCTGCATCACTCACTCCTCAACGGAGAAACTGGACGCTTGCCGGTTTGTCTGCAACTCTGTTCCTTGCGATCTTTCTCGTCTTTATATTCATAACCAGCTATCAAACCCAGATAAAACTTCAGGAGGCTCTTGCTGAACAGGTGCGGCAGGATGTTGTCAAACACGCCAACCTGATCGAGCAATTTCTGGATGAACGCAGGAATGATCTTAACTATCTGTCAGATGCACGTGAAATTACCGTCTATTCTGAAAACAAGGCTCTGGGAATGTCGATGCAGTACGGTCTTAAGAGCAGTCTGGTGGATATTGCATCCTATTTCAACTCGTTCAAGTCCAACAGGGTGGCCAACGGCCGTCCGATTTTCACCAGGCTCATGCTGATAGACACGAACGGATCACTGCTGGCTGATACCGGTGGAATGACCCTCGACAGAAATTATCTCATACAGAACAGTGCCTTTCCAAACAGTCAGGATGTCATCGTCACGGTCAATGGTTCAAAGAAGAATGAAGAAATACAAATGAATCATCCCCATATTTTCAAAGGGAAATATTCAGGTCAACTGGTGGCATTTCTCTCGACAACGACACTTAACGAAGTGTCCTTTAAAAACTCATCACAGCCCGGTTCCCGATTATATTTTCTGACAGCAGGAGGCACTCTGCTTGGTAATACGCCGGACGCGCCACTGTATTCGGCTCTTTCACCTCTCCTTACATCCCCGGCCCTCAACGGGACCAGCTTCCTGCCGTTCAAAGTTGACGATAAAAATGTGGATAATCGGGACATGATTGCGCTACGACTGCCAATTGGTTCGACACCACTGTCGCTTGTCGCAGTATTTCACGAGCATGAGATTAAAAAACTCGGATCGCCATTTCGAATACCAATTGCATTGGCCGTATTGTCCCTGTTCGTTGCTGGTAGCACCGTTATCATGTTCAGAACGAAAACGGCGAATGTGATTTTAAAAACACGAATGGAAGAAGCCGAAGCTGCCAGTTATGCCAAAACCAGATTTCTTGCCAATATGAGCCATGAAATCCGGACACCGATGAATGGTGTTGTTGGAATGTCGGAGCTGCTCCTTGCGACGGAGCTTAACCCGGTTCAGAAAAAATATGCCCATGCAGTCCAGCAATCCGCTGAAATACTTCTTTCGATCATCAATGACATTCTGGACCTTTCAAAGATCGAAGCGGGAAAAACAGAGTTGGAGAATGTCCCGTTCGACCTGAGAGGCGTAGTCTCCGGAAGCTATGACCTGCTCGAGAACAGAATCAGGCAAAAGGGAATTGCGTTTGACTGCACGATTGACCAAAAAATACCGAATGTCCTCGTAGGAGACCCGGTACGTCTTACCCAGATTCTTACCAACCTGCTCAGTAATGCCGCCAAATTCACCGAATCCGGGAGCATCGCGATCTTTGTCTCCTTGCTTGAAAGCAGTTCCGATACGGTCCTGTTGCGATATGAGGTGCAAGATACCGGTGTAGGAATGCCGGATGACGTTCTCACGACAATCTTCGATAGTTTTTCACAAGCCGACGTTTCAACAACTCGAAAATATGGAGGGACCGGTCTTGGATTGGCAATATCAAAACACCTTGCAGAATTGATGGGTGGGTCAATCGGAGTTGAAAGCAGTCCCGGTGTTGGTTCATGTTTCTGGTTTACCACACGCTTTCTGACCCATGGTTCCGAGTTGGCTGAAGTGGAAACAGTACGGATTAATCAGCCTGTTGCTCCTCAGTATATGCGTGCTGTCAGAATCCTCCTGGCAGAAGATAACGCTGTCAATCAGGATATTTGTATTGCCATGCTGGAAAGCCTGGGTTGTGTCGTGCAGGCTGTGGATACCGGAAAAAAGGCTGTAGAAGCATTTGTTGATGATTCCTTTGATCTTATTCTTATGGATTGTCAAATGCCTGAAATGGATGGTTACGAAGCAACCAGAGCGATTCGTGCTCATGAACTGGCTGCTGCTGTGCGTATGCCGGACATCCCGCCGAGGCGAACCAGGATTGTCGCATTGACCGCAAACGCGCTCAGCGGGGAGAGAGAAAAGTGCATAGCGGACGGCATGGATGACTACCTTTGCAAGCCGTTCACAATGCAGCAGTTGCAGATGATGATTCACCGCTGGGTAGAGCATGCAGAAAATTCTGCGACTGACAGCTTGTGCGCACATTACTTGGAAACAAATACAGATCAAGCAGAACTGATAGAGTCATCAGATCAGGATCAACCGGATTCTCCGGGGCCGCTTTTTATTGAACGCAAATATATCGATGAAATTATGTCTCTGCAGCTTCCCGGCAGCCCCAGTATTCTCAACAAGATGATTGATATGTATGTAGCTGATTTTTCTAGTATTACATCCGATCTTCATCTGGCTGTTGATGCGGGGGATATGGATAGTATCCGCATGCTGGCCCATAAACTTAAATCCAGTAGTGCCCTCATTGGAGCTGTATATTTTGCCGAAACATGCAAAAGCATGGAAGCTCTTGCCAAGGGAGGGGTATTGACCGGGGTACCGGAACTTCTTGCCAATGTTGAATTCATCTTCCCCAAACTGAAAGAAAAACTCCTGCAGATCAAAGTAGATACAGATTGACCGGACATACTTCGGCATCAAATGTGAGTATGTATTTTTTATTGAAGCTGGACGCATCCATCTTTGCCGGGGGTTGGGTGTGATGCAATTGACTTTATGGAGGCACTCTGCTAGAAGGGGGTTGTCTGTTGAGCTCAATTTACTCAATAACGTGAATTAATTCCTCACATTGAATGTCTGCGTGAACAGGGCTAATGTTGAGACTATCCGAGATTACATTTACCCGCATCAAAAACAGAAACGCTTCCCTCCGATGCGGTTTTGTCGTAAGTGATATGAATGTGATTATATAGGGAATGCTATGAAGTTGGATGCAGTCCAGGAAAAACTGTTAGATTTATTCATTAAGCAGGAACTTCTTATATGTGCATTATATAAGCATTTTGCAAGGAGATATCATGAACATAAAACCTATTGGTCTGGTATGGCAATTGAGGAATTCCGGCATGCTGCATTGCTTAAGCGTATTGCCGATACCGATTCCCTGAATAAATTCAAATTTGTGCAGGGAGAATTAAGAACAATAAATCTTACGTCAAGCGTGGAATATATTGAAGGAATCATCAGTGAGTTTAAGTGCAATAAAAAACTTCCGATTACTCACGCAGTAAGTGTCGCACTTCAGATTGAAAAAGGACTATGGGAGAGAAAAGTTTTCCAATATTTTGTTGGTGACTCTGATGATGTAGTAAAAGTTCTGCATTCGCTGGATCAGGAAATTGGAGTTCATATTCAGAATCTCGACAATTTTGGTTTTCAGTTCCTCGAAAAAAAGCATTAATGCTCCCCCATGATACTGGGGGAACAATACGATTGAAACTGTACAACAAATGCCGCGACCCATTACAGATCACGGCATTTGTTGTTTCTGTACCTTGATAGCATCAAGCCGATTTTAAACGAGATTCCTGTTCTGCCTTGATCAACTCGATGGCTTGAGAGAGCTGCTCGTCGGTAAGTCCTTTCAGGATACCTTCAACCATTCCAAACATTCCACTCAAATCAATACCTGCAACTTCTTCCATTCCTGACCTCCTGTGGGTATGGTAACATTCACCGGGATGTAATCGGGATCGTGTTAACAATCCCTTCCCAGTCGGGGGGGCATTATGCCATATTTCATTCGATCTGTCACCCTGCCGCTTCTTCTTATCTGAAAACTGCTTTTATTTTGCCAGGTTCATAATAATCCATTGATTATTAACTGAATTATCCATATAAGTCGTACCTACATTTAGTGTAAGGGGAGGCATTATGAAACAGAAAATAGTACGATACGCGATTATTTCAGTCGTTGCAGGGTTACCTCTTTCATTATTTGCGAATGATATTCCTGAAAATATTGGACCGGAAATCATCAGGATAAAGATGGGTGATCACGTATTGGATTTCCAACACCGGAAGCATCAGCTGTCTAATAATAACGAATGCTTCCATTGTCATAAGCCTCAAGAATGGAAAATAAAAAAATGGGATAAAGAAGTTGCACACCAGGTATGTATCGCATGTCACGATTTGAATGACAAAGGCCCGGTAGAATGCAAGGGGTGTCATAAATCTTAATTTATGTGCGACCGAAAGCAGGTTTTTATATTATAAACAGCGATCAACTTTCAGAACGTGTTGAACAGGCATAAAGTCATTCCAATTACATCAACATATCCTCTCGTCGTAGGGTGCCTCCTGTGGAGTAATTAGAAAAAGTCAGCGGTTACGCACGAGGCAACGAGCGGTGTATGCCCGTGTATGTCATGTTGATTGCGAGTATTTACATGGCATGTCGCCTCTGCCATGCCACCGTTACCACGATTAACGACAGAATGATCATCTGACAAATCAGGATGAGGGCACTATTAAGTAACGATGTTACCACAATAAACAAAGTAACTATCTAAATTATAAAGGAAAAAGTAACAATGGATAGTTTTTTTCTCAAATTGTCAGTTATGCTTGTACCGGGTATGCTGGCAATTGTGTGTCATGAGGTATCCCATGGCTATATTGCGTGGCGATTTGGTGATCCGACCGCACGAATGCTTGGACGACTAACACTTAATCCACTGAAACATATAGATATTATCGGCACGTTGATGATTTTTTTTGTCGGCATAGGGTGGGCCAAGCCGGTGCCGGTGGTGTTCGAAAATCTCCGTAATCCCAAACGCGATATGATCTGGGTGGCGGCAGCCGGACCCATTACCAATATTATACTTGCAACCGTCTCCGCACTGCTGCTGCGAGGGTTGGTGGCTTTTGGCAACCCGGCTGTCTCCGGTTCACCACAGGCTATGCTGGTGGAGCCGATCGTGCTGATGCTGGCCTTTTCTGTATATATAAATTTGCTGCTGGCTATCTTCAATATGATACCGGTACCACCGTTGGACGGTGGCCGTGTGTTGGTCGGCTTGCTGCCGTACCGGCAGGCTGCTGCCTGGTCTCGTATTGAACCATATGGAATGGTGATAATTATTGTGCTGGTATTTTTCACCAACATGTTTTCGTACATTATTTCGCCGTTTCTGGGAATAGGTGTTCATCTGCTTGCCGGGCCTCAGAGTGATCTGGTGCTTGGTGTAACCAGACTCATGATGCATTGATTATCGACACACCCGACGACAGCAGCCACTTTGAAAAAGTGGCTGCTGTCGTTTCAGTTCTGAACTGTTTTTACAGGTAACATACCTTTTTCTTGATTTTTTGCGAGGTTACACATGAACATAAACATACAAACAGTTAATCCGTGTAAACATGCATCTCCGGCTCTGGTAATCGGCTGCTTTGAAGACGCACATAACGAACTGATCGACGCGTGCGATGCTGCACTGGATGGCTGTATGGGACGTCTGAAATCCACTAAAGAGTTCAATGGGAAGGCCAACAGCACATATCTGATTCACACGCTTGGCAGGTTGCCGTCAGAGCGCCTGTTGTTAGTGGGACTCGGGAAAAAGTCCGAACTGACTGTCGAGATCCTTCGACAGGCGGCGGGAAATGCAGTACAGGTCTTGCGGAAAGCACGGGTGGCCACGTTTGCCACTACACTGCACCTGACTGGGGATTCTAACGCTGCACTGGAAGCGGTCGTCGTGGGGACAGTGCTGGGTAGTTACAGTTTTGAACTGTATAAAACAAAGGACAAGAGTGAGCGATTCAGCTTCGAGAGTATGACGGTGCTACTGCCGAAGGGGGCAGATATGAAGTCAGCCCACACAAGGATCAGTCGTGCTGAAATTATTTGCCAGGGGAGTACACTGGCTCGTGATCTGGTCTCGCAGCCGGGAAATGTCGTCACGACAGGATATCTGGCGAATGTTGCCAAGGATCTGGCCGAGCATCACGGTATTGAATGTCGCGTCTATGAACAGGCCGAAATGGAAAATCTGGGGATGAATGCCCTGGTGGGTGTTGGCAAGGGGTCGGCAGAACCACCACGTCTTATCGTGCTTGAATACCATGGCGTCAATGCCAAAGGGCGCCCTGTGGTGATTGTTGGCAAAGGAATAACATTCGATTCCGGTGGAATATCGATCAAGCCGGGAGCAGGTATGGAGGAGATGAAAACCGATATGGCCGGAGGGGCGGCGGTACTGGGCACCATGGCAGCTGCGGCCGGGTTGAAACTGCCGGTAAATCTGATCGGGATTATTCCAACGGCGGAAAACATGCCCGATGGCAAATCATTTAAACCGGGCGATGTTCTTACCTCCATGTCCGGTTCGACTATCGAGATTACCAATACCGATGCCGAAGGGCGCCTGATTCTATGCGACGCACTGCATTTTGCCACTCAATACAAGCCAGCTGTTATGGTTGACCTTGCAACTCTGACCGGTGCCTGTGTTGTTGCTCTGGGACACGAAGCAAGTGGGTTGATGGGCAATAATCAACGGTTGATGGACGCGCTGAAGGGGGCCGGTGAGCGTTGCGGTGAACGACTCTGGCAGCTTCCATTATGGGATGAATACGGAGAGGCAATGAAAAGCGACATTGCCGACCTGAAAAACGCGGGCAGCCGGGACGGTGGTAGTATTACTGCGGGCTGGTTCCTGAAACAATTCGTTGGAACAATCCCATGGGCTCATCTGGATATTGCCGGAACTGCGTGGGGGGACAAATCACGCCCGTACTCACCCAAAGGTGCCACAGGAATAGGTGTACGACTTTTAATAGAATATCTTGAGAGTCGATAAGCGTGGCTTGATGGTAGACGTAGGCACACATTTGTTATATATATGCTGGCACAAAAATGATCTGATGACGCTCTGATTCCGTAATAACCGCTGTGTTACGGAACAGAGCCGCTGGAACGTAATCCCACCTGATAAAGAGCGCTGAAATCGTGACGCAAAATCCTGAAATTGTATTTGAACATGATGATTTCGAGTTTGACTCGATAGATGAAGAACTTGTTGTTGACGAGCGCTGTCAGCAGATTTTAAAGCAATTCTATCTGTATCTACAGCACCAGGGGATGTCAGCTGAGCAGGCATCAGATCTGGCTTTCAGTGCAGATCTCTATCTGCGTGATTATCTGATTGATTTTGGTCGTCAGAATATTGTCCGCCCTCGTCCGGGGATTGTAACCACGTTTGCAGGGTCCTGGTTTATCACCCATACGCTGGATCCGGAAATTGCCATGCTTGAGCGGCATCTGACGGCACTCACCGAGTTATATCGCTATATGCATCGTCAGCACCTGATCTCCAGCGATGAGTTGGCGTTTCTGCTGCATGAGGCGGGTCAACTTGAATTTTACCGTCAGCGCATTGATTCCTTTTTGAATCTTACCGGTGACGGGTTTCTTGCGTGGGATGCCGGATGCCAGTCCCGGTTGTAATAATATTTTCTGGAGTATCAGCACATGGCATGTAAAAAAATGAAGCAGATGGTCATTACCGTTTGTAACCGGAAATATCTCAGAAATGATTGGAATTATGATTTTGAAGGACACGACTTTGGCGTTTTTTTGAAGGAGATAACATCGGAAATGAAACGGTTGGGCGTGCAGTTAACTGTTTCCCGTGTTCAGGAACCGGTTATTTCAATTAACAGTTATGCGGACCTGTTGAATGTGGTGAAAATATCTTCTCCGCAGGATGGTCACAGCAACCAGTGTGTCGGACATATCATCGGGAAAAGCCCGGGGCTGGACATAGTTGAAGATGTCAGTACAGCAATCAGGCGTGTGGCTTTTGCTCCGGAAACAATTGCCCCATCCAGTGAGTTCAGAAAAGTCTGCCATAACTGTGGTTGTGGCTGCTAAGGTCGACATGAACAGTCAGAGTGACAGACTCGATCAACTGCTTGATAAGATCGGAATGCTGGTTGATCGCCTGGCTCCGGCTGCTGAGCCGTCCGTCGACTTTTGCGGCAATCTTGCTTTTCGGTGGGAACGATCGGGTGACAGTGGGCGTTTGATCGCTGTCGCTCATCCGCATCTGTTTGATCTGTCCGAGCTGATTGGAATTGCTCATATACGTGATGAGGTCCTTCGAAATACAGCGCAGTTTGTAGCGTCACTTCCTGCCAATAACGTCCTGTTGTGGGGTGAGCGCGGTTGTGGGAAATCTTCCCTGGTGAAAGGATTATTAAAGCAGTTTGCTCCTGACGGATTGCGGATCGTTGAATTGAAACGCTGGGATATCCTCTCGTTGCCGCAGATTATCAGCCAGCTGCGTGGAGTCCCGTTCCGGTTTATCCTCTTCTGTGATGACCTCTCGTTTGACGAAGGCGAGGGTGATTTCAGGGCGCTGAAAACTCTCTTGGATGGTGATATTGAGGAACGACCCGCCAATATCCTCATTTATGCAACCTCAAACCGCAGGCATCTCATGCCGGAACGTATGTCTGCCAATAGTGCTGATGTTGAAATACATCCTGAAGAGGCCGTTGGAGAAAAGCTGGCACTTTCGGATCGTTTTGGTATTTCTCTCGGCTTTTATGAATTTCAACAAGATGAATATCTCGCTATTGTTCGCGAGTACGCTGCATCAAGAAAACTCTCCCTGTCGGATGAAGAGTTGTGTGATAAAGCGCTGAAATGGGCCCGGTTGACTGCCCGCAGGAGTGGTCGGTCTGCCCGGCAGTTTATTGATGACCTGGAAGGTCGTTTGCTGCTGGAGTGTCGTGCATAAAGCCCAATATTGAGTGAAGGAGATTTTCATGACATCGACAACCATTCCGGAAACCGTTCAAAGGTTACTTGCGTCACAGCCTATTGACCTGCCGATCTTTCATCCGGTTGCGTTAAAGCTCCAGAAAATGCTTTCAGACTATGAATTTACCGTTGATGAGGTGTCACGGGTTGCCAATGAGGATATGTCGCTGGCGAGCCAGATGCTTAAAATTGCCAACTCACCCATGTACATGGGGCGTTCCAGGGTTGCAACAATCAAGGAAGCGGTCGTTAGACTCGGTGCTCAGCAGGTGATAAATCTGGTGATTGCCGCTTCTCAGGCGTCAGCTCACTGCTCAAGTAATGAGGCGCTTGACCACTATATGAAAGAACTATGGATCCACAGCCATGCATGTGCGTTTGGGAGCCGCTGGCTGGCTCAGTCCTGCGGCATGCGCGGAGTTGCTGACGAAGCCTATCTTGCTGGCCTTCTACACGATGTCGGCAAATTGTATTTATTGAAATCGATTGAAAATCTGGTCGCAGCAGGGGTAATCGGTTCACTTGTTGATGATGATCAGATTCAGGAAATATTTGAAGTGATGCATGTTGAACAGGGACATAGAATGATGCAGCACTGGAATTTCCCGTTAATTTACTGCGACATTATTAAAAATCATCATACAGAAGAATGGGATACTGTAAACAAACTGCTGGCGATAGTGCGCTTTGTCAACCAGGCGTGTCACCGAATAGGTCTTGGCCTGAATCACGATCCGGATCTTGTGCTGGCAGACACGCAAGAAGCGGGTGTGCTGGACCTCAACGCTGATCAGATTGACGAGCTCGAATCGATACTTGAAAATTCACGGGATGCAGACGTGACCGGATGACACGACTTTCTGCATCGGTCATGTCTGGGTGTCGCCCTCACGTAGCATCGAACAGGATACGCTACTCGATGGGAGCCGGTTCGCACAGGTTCTCTGCACAGTTTGCCTCGCCACCGCACGTGAAACAATAAAACTTCGGGTCAGTGGTTATCGAGGCAATTTCATCGTGCAGGCCGTTGCTTCTCAGCATGCAGAGGTGCCCGTGGTGATCGGCCCCGCAGCGGCATGGTGTGGTAGTCATAGTATTCCTCCCGGTTGATGAGTGTCAGGTTTCAAAAATGTACGACACCATACCAGAACAACGCTGAAAAGAAAATAGCCAGAATATCTGTTAATATAATCGTTACCTAAAAAGGGCAACTTCCATCATGTCATTTAACCCGACGTCACTTCTTGTCACCGGTGGAGCCGGTTTTATCGGTTCCAATTTTATTCATTCATTCATGGCCAACAACCCGGAGTGCACGGTAACCAACCTGGATTGCCTCACTTATGCCGGTAACCTTAAAAATCTGACCGCCCTTGAGGGAAACCGGAAGTATCGTTTCATCAGGGGGGATATTGGTGATGCGGCGCTAGTCGCCGGTCTGCTTGCCGATCAGCGGATCAATGCGGTTGTTCATTTTGCCGCAGAATCCCATGTTGATCGCTCCATCACCGGCCCGGAAATTTTTGTGCGTACCAATGTGCTCGGTACACAGATTATGCTGGAGGAGAGTCGTAAACACTGGCAGTCCGCCGTCGTATCAGATTTTCGCTACCTTCAGATTTCAACAGATGAAGTTTATGGCAGTCTGGGTGACACCGGCTACTTTACGGAGGAAACTCCGCTGGCCGCAAATTCACCCTATTCTGCCAGCAAAGCAGGAGCTGATCTGCTGGTACGTGCATATCACGAAACCTTTGGCATGCCGACCCTCAACACCCGGTGCTCCAACAATTATGGCCCCTACCATTTCCCTGAAAAATTGATTCCGCTCCTCATTCATAACATCATCAACAAGAAACCGCTGCCGGTGTACGGTGACGGCCTGAATGTGCGTGACTGGCTGCATGTCCGTGATCACGCCGTGGCAATTGAGGCCGTTCTGAAACAGGCCTCACCCGGTTCGGTGTATAATATCGGCGGCAACAACGAATGGAAAAATATCAACATTGTCAATCTCGTCTGTGATCTGCTTGACGAACGTCTCGGGCGCGCTTACGGAGAAAACCGCACCTTGATCACCTTTGTAAAGGACCGACCCGGACATGACCGTCGCTATGCCATTGACGCTTCAAAACTCAAACACGATCTTGGTTGGAGTCCGGCATACACTTTTGAACAGGGTATTGCAGAAACAATTGACTGGTATCTTGACAATCAGGAGTGGGTGTCAGAGGTCACCTCCGGTGCGTACCGGGACTATTATCAGAGCCACTATGGCGGGGGTGCAGCATGATTCTTGTCGTGGGTGCACGGGGTATGCTGGGTCGTGATCTGATGTCCCTCCTGGGTGACAGGGGACAGGGCGTTGATATTGAGGAAATTGACATTACGTTACCGGAATCGGTGTTGAAGGTAGTCGGCCACTTGAAACCGGAGGTTGTCATCAACTGTGCTGCGTATACCGATGTTGATGGATGCGAAAACAATACCGAGACCGCAATGACGGTAAACGGTGAAGGGGTTGCATACCTGGCCATGGCCTGCCGTGAAATCGGTGCGTTACTGGTGCAGGTCAGCACTGATTACATTTTTGACGGTGGCAAAGGCACACCGTACGTTGAGGATGACGCACCCTGCCCACTGAGTGTCTACGGCGAATCAAAACTGGCTGGCGAAATGAATGCCGCATTCAGTCCGGATCATCTGATTGTCAGGACCCAGTGGCTCTATGGGCTGCATGGCAAGAATTTTGTGGAAACGATGCTTCGTCTTGGAGCTGAAAAGGATGAACTGACGGTTGTTGATGATCAGATTGGTTCACCAACCTGGACGGTAGATCTGGCGCGGGCAATTATCGCTCTTATCGAGAGCGGCTGCCGGGGAATCTATCACGCGGCGAATGCGGAATTCTGTTCGTGGAACGATTTTGCAACGGCAATTTTCGAGGAAGCCGGTTTACTCGTGTCAGTTAAGCCGATGACTACGGCTGAATTAAATCGACCGGCGCAGCGGCCGCTGTATTCGACCCTTGAATGCAGTAAACTGGCGAGTGATACCGGCTTCAAGCCACAACCATGGCGAGCAGCCTTGTGTGAATATATGAAACTTCGCACTACCACTTCATCTTGAAAGGATCATCAATGACACTGGAACGCGGTGAACGCCCCTGGGGTACCTATACGGTTCTCGATGAGAACACGAGTTATAAAATCAAGCGGATCGAAGTCATGCCAGGCCAGCGCCTGTCGCTGCAGAAACATCATCATCGCAGTGAACACTGGATTGTGGTATCCGGTACCGCTCTGGTGACCTGTGGTGATGCTCAACAGATTGTTAACGTCAATGAGTCAACCTTTATTCCGATTGGTCAGAATCATCGCCTTGAAAATCCGGGCAGGATTCCGCTTGTTATCATTGAAGTGCAGAGCGGAGAATATCTGGGTGAAGACGATATTGTCCGCTTTAATGATGATTACAATCGTTGTGAAAGTGCCACTGCCGTTGAGTAGCAAACGGTCATTCGGGTGTACGCTGCGGGCCCTTTTCTGTATCTGTCTGCTGGCGTTCTGTGCGGGGTGCGCTGCTTCTTCGACTACTGTTATTGAAGAGGAAACCGTAACAAATCCGAAGCCGATGTACCGCTACACGACACTGATAATCCGGGATCTGGAGCTCAAACGTGAACTGTATTCAGATGCCCCTGATGCAGGATTGAGCGGTCGTGAACTCCATTATTCAAAGCTGCCGGGAGAACTGTCAGATCATATTGAACGTGCTGTCAGGTCCCACGACATCTACAAAAATATTTCCCGTAACGGTACGCCGGATGCTTCAACACTGCTGCTTACGGGGAGATTCGTCCGCCTGGGGCGATTTAAAATTACTGTTTTGGTCAGCTTGATCGATGGTGAGAGTGGTCAAGAGGTCGCCTCTTTCCGTCAGACCCTCTGGGATGTCCTTGACACAACAGACTCATTCAGCGATCTTGGACGCGAAGTAGGGGATTTTATTTACAGGATTCAATACAAGTAACGGAGGACATCAAATGTATGTCGTTATTCTCGCCGGTGGTTCAGGAACCAGATTCTGGCCTCTTTCGCGGGTTGCGCGCCCTAAGCAGCTGATTTCGATCACCGGAGACCGCAGCATGTTGCAGCGGACAGTTGAGCGTGTATTGCCGCTTCAGCCGAAGCGGATTCTGATTATAACCAATCACCTGCAGGCTGATGAAACCGGGCGTCAGATGCGACAGTATGACTCTGTTGCCATTGACGTCATCGCAGAACCCGTTGGCCGGAATACCGCACCGGCCATCGGCTTGGCAGCTGCGCTCATTGCTTCTCAAGACCCGTCAGGGGTTATGGTTGTGCTCCCTGCCGACCACTTCATCAAGAACGAACAGTCTTTGCGGGATACTCTGGTCTTTGCAGGGGAGAGCGCGAGCAAAGGATTTCTGGTCACGCTCGGTATTATGCCGTCACGCCCAGAAACCGGCTATGGCTATATTGAAGCCGGTATGGATCAGCTCACTGAAGCCGATTCCCGGGGGCCCTTTCCGGTAGCACGGTTTGTTGAAAAACCACCTCTGGCTGAAGCAGTACGCTATCTTGATGCAGGGAACTTTTTTTGGAACAGCGGCATGTTTATCTGGCGGGCAGACACGGTTCTTGACGAGATGAAAACGTTTTTGCCGGTTCTGTACGGGAAACTTCTGCCGCTGCTCTCCGCGGGAGGTGCATCGGATACTGCCGCCCTGCATGCGCAGATTGGTGCTCTGTATGAGGATATTGAGGGCATTTCCATTGATTACGGGATTATGGAAAAGTCATCAAAAGTTCAGATGGTGCCGGTTGAGATGGGGTGGAGTGATGTCGGGAGCTGGAGTGCATTGCCTGAGGTGGTAGAGCCGGACATCAATGGGACGGTGTGTATCAATGCAGCCGGGCATATGAACGTCGATTCTTCCGATTGCCTGATTTATGCCGACGGCAGAATGGTTGCTACGGTTGGTGTTCATAACATCGTCATCGTATCCACTCCTGATGCAATTCTGGTCTGTGACCGTGAACGGTGCCAGGATGTGAAAAAAGTGGTTGAACAGTTGGGTACTGCCGGGCAGACGATGTACCTGTAGGTGCATGGTCTGCTTTTTTTTAGTGTAGTTGTCAACCATAGGCGGGGATGCGGTTAACCATTGAAAAAGAGTGGATTATGCAGAGAACAATACAAAACGAACTTACAGAGATAACAAACCGTGGGCTGCTGCGGAGTACCAGAACTATCAGTGGCCGACAAGCGGATCGTGTGATGTGCAACGGGCACGAGGTACTGTTGCTCTGCTCTAATAATTATCTCGGTCTGGCTGATCATCCCGTTCTGGCAGCCGCTTCAATAGCGGCAATTCAGCGCTATGGGACATCGAGTGGAGCCTCCCGGCTGGTCTCCGGTACTATGGATCTTCACGAGGGATTGGAGCGGACGGTTGCGTCCTTTAAAAAAACGGAAGCGGCTCTTGTCTTCAACAGCGGACATGCTGCTAACACTGGAATAATTCCGGCTTTGGTGGGGCGGGGGGATATTGTCTTTTCTGACCGGCTCAACCATGCCAGTATCGTTGACGGCATTCTGCTCTCCGGAGCACGTCTGGTACGCTATCCCCATAATGATCATCGTGCGCTTGCTGCGCTTATGGAGAAACATGCCGGAGGAGAAGGAAGCGGCCGCTGTCTGATTGTCAGCGATGGCGTCTTCAGCATGGATGGTGATATTGCCCCTTTGGCAGAACTTGTCGAATGTAAACGTACCTTCGGGGCATTGCTAATGGTCGATGATGCCCATGGCTGCGGTGTCCTCGGTGCTGAGGGGAGGGGGAGTGCCGAATTACTTGGCGTCGGGGGGGGCGTTGACGTTCAGATGGGGACATTTGGCAAGGCACTGGGGAGTTTTGGTGCTTATGCTGCAGTTTCCGCCGAATTGCGCGAACTTTTGATCAATCGCGCCCGCAGTTTTATTTTTTCAACGTCACTGCCGCCCGCAGTGCTGGCGGCTTCTCGTGCCGCTGTTGAACTGGTCCAGGGTGAGGAAGGGGACCGACTGCGCGAACAATTATCCGGCAATGCTGCCTTTTTCAGAAGTGGTCTGGCAGCTGCCGGTTTCAGCATTCCTGACGGCTCGACCCAGATTGTGCCGATTCTGGTTGGTTCAGCGGGCTCAACGATGCAATTTTCAGAAGCGTTGCTGGCAGAGGGTATCTTTGCCCAGGGGATTCGTCCTCCAACAGTCCCGGTCGGCACCAGTCGTCTCCGCTTTACGCTGATGGCAACACATACCCGGACCGACCTTGCCGACGCTATCAGTACGATCTGCCGGATAGGCAGGCGGCTCGGGGTTATCTGATGCCGTGGTATGAAAATCGCGTGGGAGAGCAGCTGTGGTATGAAGAACAGGGGGCGGGTACTCCGGTTGTGCTTATCCACGGCTGGTGTATGTCGTCGGCCGTCTGGAAATACCAGTTCAAGGATCTTCCTGCCTCAATGCACCTTGTAGCACCGGATCTTCGTGGTCATGGTCGTTCAGCAGGAATTTCCGGAGGACAGGATTTCGGTACATTTGCCACTGATTTAATTGATCTGCTCGATCGGCTGAATATTTCGAAGGCTGTTCTGGTAGGCTGGTCAATGGGTGGACAAATAGCTCTACAAGTTTCCGCCGGGTTCCCGGGAAAGGTGGCCGGTATGGTGCTGGTCTCTGCGACTCCCCGTTTCACAGCAGGTGCCGGTTTTCCGTATGGCCTTGCCGCCAATGAGGCACATGGGATGCGCCTCAAGGTGCAGCGAAATGTGAAGCGGGCACTTGAAGGCTTCCATACCCGGTTGGTAGCAGACGGTGAAATAACTGATGCTGACGGTGCGATGGAAATTCAACAGCTGCTATCGACGCTGCCGCTGCCGGAATCCTCCACTGTCGTTGATGCCCTTGATACGCTTGTCGCGACAGATATGCGTGAGTTGTTGCCCACTGTTTCTGTTCCGACACTGATTGTAAATGGTGAAAAGGATCGAGTCTGTCTGCCAGAGGCATCACTGTATCTGAAACTGCATATTTCCGGGGCTGAACAGTCGGTGTATCGGAACTGTGGACATATGCCTTTTATGACACGCAGTAACCGATTCAATACCGAACTTATACGTTTTACAAGGAGACTCTGTGAACAAAATGCCTGAGGTCAGCAGGATTGCAGCCGCGTTTCATCACAGTGCTGATGAATATGACCATCATATCCTCGTGCAAAAACGTGTTGTGGCTAATCTTGCCGATGCAATTGCCCTGCATCTGAACCAACAACCGGAGCATATTCTTGATGTCGGTACCGGTACGGGAGCACTTCTCGAACGATTGAAAGCGCACTACAACTCTGCCAGCCTGACAGGGATTGACGTTGCTCACAATATGTGTGTGCGGGCAGCGCAAAAATTGGGAGCATCCTGCCGCGTTGCTGTCGGGAACGCAGAATGTCTTCCGTTCAGAAACGACAGTTTTGATCTAGCGGTGTCAGCGTCTGCATTGCAGTGGGTAAATAATTTAGCCGCTGCCCTGCATGAAATGAACCGGGTTGTCCGCCCGGGCGGGGACATCAGCCTGGCCTTTTTTTGTGAGGGAACATTGGGGGAACTGCACAGCTGTTTCAGAGATGCGGTTGAAGGATTATGCGGAGACAGCGGGCAACGGGTGTCTCGACTGCATGATTTTCATACCGTAGAAGAGGTAAAAACAATTGCCGGCAAAATTAATTTCGAGAAGATAGTCATCACGGTCGAAACAGAAGTAGACTGGTACGAAAATCTGCACGCATTGCTGCGATCAATAAAAAACATCGGCGCCGGTTCTGTGTCGAAGGGGGCGGGAAACGGTCTTGGCTGGAGGGGGATATTGCAGGAAACCTCGCGATTGTATCAGGCTCGGTATGGGGAGAAGAACCAGATCCCCGCCACGTATAAGGTCCTCTATATGTCCGCGCAAAAAAAGATGCGGACCAGCGGGTGACAGAGATTATTCGTTCTATAAAGAGAGAATTATTTTTTTTGCCAATTCGTTGATGACACTGTAATGAACTTCCACGCCCTCACGTTTACCGTCGATTATTCCCTTATTCTTAAGAAGTGCCAGATGCTGGGAAACTGTTGCCTGCGGCAATCCGAGACACTCCCAGATATGCTTTACGTTACACTCCCGTGTACAGAGACCCGCAACAATTTTAAGGCGGATCGGGTGGCCAAGCACCTTTAAAACGTCTGCTTCTGAGGTGAATTTTTTTTCTTTATCAAAGGCCATGACTCAGGCTCCCGTAAAAATTTTCTATTATCATATATATGGAATATAAGCGAGTCAATCTAAAACTGTGTTTTTGTGCCGGGTATGGTTCAAATTGTTTACTACCCGTAAAGGTGGCTGCTGAGGTGGCAGGCAGCTGAATGACCATGTGCGTGTTCCTCGCTTTCGGGGACCTCCTGACGACAGCGCTCGATCGCATGTCGACAGCGAGGATGGAACCGGCAGCCGAATGGAATTGACAGGGCGGATGGCAGGTCATCCTGCAGCAGCTTATTTTTAGCTTCTGTTGACGTCTGAAATCCGGGAATTGCCGCGATGAGGGCCTCGGTGTATGGATGCCGGCACCGACTGAATACTTCTGAAGCAGGTCCACTCTCAACAACAGCTCCTAGATACATGATGATAATACGGTCACAGATATGACGCAGCACAAGGAGGTTGTGTGAAACAATCATCATTGAGAGCGAGAACTCTGTTTTCATCTGTAGCAGTATGTTGATTATCTGCGCCTGAATCGAAATGTCGAGAGATGACACCGGTTCATCGGCAATCAAAATATCAGGAGCAGCGGCCAAGGCCCGCGCTATCCCGATTCTCTGGCGCTGCCCCCCGGAAAATTCGTCAGGAAAACGATCTGCCACATCAGTTGGCAATCCAACTGCGGTCATAATCCGGCCGAGTTCCGATCGTTGCTGATGAACGGATAAACCGGCAATTTTGAGAGGCTCCGCCATGCTGTCGCCAACCCGCATACGCGGGTTCAGTGAAGAAAACGGATCCTGAAATATCATCTGGGTTTTACGGCGAAAGACCTTCCAATCCTCTTTTCCGATCTGGTTCAGGTTTGTTCCTTTGTAGAGTACGTTGCCGGAATCTGGCGCTAAGAGACCGGCCATTACCTTTGCCAGGGTTGATTTTCCGCACCCTGATTCACCAGCTATTCCTAAGGTTTCACCGGTTGCCAGTTGCAGGGAAACATGATCAAGTGCGGTGAGAACCCGTGTTGAACGGGTGTGTGTCGATATCTTGAACGTTTTATGCAGGTCAACTGCACTGAGCAGAACAGACGGTTTCATGAACACTTCCAGCATCGTAGTTCGTGTGACGGGGCAATCTTCAGGAGCGACTGTGTTTCAGTGCGACATGCGGCTTCCGCAAGGGGGCAGCGTTCCGCAAAACTGCAGCCGACCTCCGAAGATGCTCCTCTGCTCAGCTGCCCTTTCAGGGTTGATAACGGTTTTCCCGGCTCGGCAAATTGGGGGAGAGACGCCATAAGTGCCTGTGTGTACGGGTGCCGTGGCGAGGTAAGGAGAGTGCGGGTGGGTGCAGACTCAACAATCTGTCCGGCGTACATGACAGCGGTGTGGTCTGCGCGCTCGGCTACAATTCCCAGATCATGGGTAATGAGCAGTATCGATAATCCGCTTGATTTTCTCTGAGCATCGAGTAGTTCCAGAATCTGGGCCTGAATGGTAACGTCCAATGCTGTGGTCGGCTCGTCAGCAATCAAAAGTGATGGCTGACATGCAAGGGCCATTGCTATCATGACCCGCTGCCGCATACCGCCGCTCAACTGGTGCGGATAATCACGCATCCGCTCAGCAGCAGAAGAAATCCCGACATTTGTCAGCAGTTCGGTCGCGCGCTCATGAGCCGTTTTCCGATTCATATCCAAATGCAGTTTGAGCGGTTCACATATCTGATCAGCAATGCGTAACACCGGATTCAGAGATGTCATCGGTTCCTGAAAGACCATTGAAATGCGGCGACCACGGACTCTTCGCAGTTCGTCTTCATGAAGCTTTAACAGATTCTGCCCTTCGAAAACGATTTCCCCTTCGCGTATGTATCCGGGAGGGGGGACGAGCCGCATGAGGGATATGGCTGTCATAGTCTTTCCTGACCCGGACTCGCCAACGAGAGCAAGTACGGAACCGGGCGAAAGAGATAGGGATATTCCGCGCACGGCGTGAAAGACAGATGTTTCTGTTGGAAAAGAGATATGCAGGTTATGTACTGTAAGCAGTTCAGTCATAGAAATACATCCAGATGTACCAGTGCCGTTAAAAAATATTCTTCACAGTAATAACAAACTATTAGCACGTTTTATTGTTTGCGAGCGTACCGGTGAGAACTTACAGTAATGATGCTGAATTGTGCAATAACAATTCGTGTTCTTCATTACATTAAAATACCGGCCATCAAAAAAAATTGACACAATACGCTATTGTGTGGTTCTATCGTCAGGTTTTGCAGCCATTGTATCGTATGATCATATGTGTCCTTCTTGTGATGGTAACAGCCATTTTTCTGTGGCCGGAAAAGAGCGGGACATACGCAGCAACTCTGGATGAAACAATCCGGATTGCCATAGTTAAATCTGCTCCTGAAGTGACGGTTGCCGGTGACGGGCTTCTTGTAACAAATGAAGCAGGCGAAGCCCTTGTCATGTCTTTTCCCGTTACGGTGACGCCGATAAAAGATTCATTGCTGGTGGCGGGGAAAATGTTCCGTCGCCTTTCATTTTCTGCTTCTTCTGCCGTATATATTAATAATAAGCCCTACCGTGGACTTGCAGAACTATCAGTAGCGGATAAGGGGATTCAGGTAATAAACCAGTTACCTCTCGAGGAATATCTGGTTGGGTTGATAAATTGTGAAATCTCTTCTGCATGGCCGATTGAAGCTGTAAAAGCCCAGGCAATTATAGCCAGGACATACGCAATAAACAGGAAAATAGCCCGCATTTCCTCCCCGTATCATCTGGAATCATCAGTTATCGATCAGGTATATGAAGGGTGTCTTATTGAAGACAGTCGAGCCCGTCGTGCGGTTCTTGAAACGGCGGGTGAAGTGCTTACATTCGGCGGGAATATAATTCAGGCATTTTATCATTCCAGTTGCGGTGGGCATACGGAAGCTTCTGAAAACATCTGGGGAGCTTCGTTACCATACTTGAAAGGTGTTGACTGCCAGTACTGCCTCACATCACCGACAGCCGCACTCTGGGAATACAAGGCATCACTGAAAGAGATTGAAGAACGTCTGCGGGCGGCCGGTCATAAGCTTTCAGGGGTGTATGACATTAAACCGGGTGCGACAAATTCGCGTGGTCGCCTGAAACAGATTACCGTACTGACGCCCAGGGGCGGGGTGGCTATAAGCGGGGAGCAGTTCCGCAAAGCCATGGGATACGGAGTAATTAAGAGTACCCGCTTTACTATGAAGACACTAAAAGGTGAAGTCAGTTTTTCCGGGAGCGGGAACGGACATGGTGTCGGCCTCTGCCAATGGGGTGCAAAGCAGCGAGCACTGGATGGTTTTGGATTTGAAGAGATACTTTCCTATTATTACCCCGGTACCGAGTTGAAAAAGCTCTCTGATATTCGTTGAATGTGGATGTAATGCTCGTCAAAGATTTTACCTTTCATCTTCCGCAGGATTTGATTGCCCGTCATCCGCTGCTACATCGTGATGGTTCGCGATTGATGCTGCTTGACCGCTCGTCAGGTTCAGTTGCGGAAGACATGTTCAGCAACCTTTCGTCCCACCTTCGACGGGGTGATCTGCTGGTAATGAACGATACCCGTGTGATTCCGGCTCGATTGTTCGGGCGTAAGCCTACCGGTGGCATGGTGGAAATTTTTCTGCTGCGCCGGCTGAATGGAAATGGTGAACGGTGGGAATGTCTGCTCAGGTCGTCAAAAAAATTTCGAGACGGTCAGGAGATTATTCTTGAGTCCGGCATGGTGGCCGTTGTTCAGTCCCGCACGGATTCAGGAAACCGGCTGATTGAGTTTTCGGGGAACGAGCCGTTTGATGTGTGGCTGGAGCGTGAAGGGCACATACCGTTACCGCCCTACCTCCAGCGTGATGACAATTCAGGCGACCGAGAGAGGTATCAGACGGTCGTTGCGCGGGAACCGGGAGCTGTTGCCGCACCGACCGCCGGACTCCATTTTACCCGCGAACTGCTGGCACGATTGGCTTCCGGCGGGGTTGAGATTGCCTTTGTTACCCTCCATACCGGTCTCGAAACGTTTCAGCCGGTTCGCGTCCAGCATGTTGAAGAGCATCAGATACATACGGAACGCTTTATCATACCGGAGGAAACGGCAGAGGCGGTCAGCAGGACGAAATCAGCCGGTGGCCGGGTCATAGCAGTTGGTACAACATCTGCGAGGACACTTGAGTATTCAGCACAGCAGTTCGGGCAGGTAGTTTCCGGCAGCGGTGACGCTGACATATTTATTTATCCGGGGTATTGTTTCAAAGTTATTGATGCTCTGATAACAAATTTCCACCTGCCGGAATCGACGCTCCTGATGCTTGTTTCTGCACTTGCCGGTCGTGAGGCGGTACTTGAAGCATATCGTGAAGCGGTCTCCCGTGAGTTCAGATTCTACAGTTACGGTGACGCAATGTTCATCTCATGAGGGGTTGTGTGTCAGAAACATTTTCAGTCATTCATAGCGATACATCCTGTAAAGCGCGGCGTGGCGCTCTCAAAACTGCTCACGGTATAATTCAAACGCCGATTTTCATGCCGGTTGGGACAAACGCTACTGTTAAGGCGATGACGCCGGAGGATTTGCATGAAATTAATGCCCAGATAATTCTGGCAAACACCTATCATCTCTATCTGAGGCCGGGACATCATCTGGTTGAGCAGATGGGGGGGCTTCATCGCTTCATGAACTGGGACAAGCCTATTCTTACTGACAGTGGCGGTTTTCAGGTGTTCAGTCTTGGGGAACTCCGAAAAATCAGTGAAGAGGGAGTTAAATTCCAGTCACACATAGACGGCTCATACCATATGTTGACTCCGGAACTTGCGACCACAATTCAGGAGGCTCTTGGTGCAGATATTATCATGTGTTTTGATGAATGTCCGCCTGCCAGTGCCGATTATCAGTATGTGAGCCAATCCCTTGAGTTGACTGCCCGCTGGGCGGCTCGCTGCAAAAATGCCCACACCTGTGCAGGACAACAGCTGTTCGGAATTATTCAGGGGGGGATGCATTACGATCTGCGGGCCCGCAGCGTCAATGACATCTGCTCGGTCGGATTTGATGGCTATGCACTGGGCGGCTTGTCGGTCGGTGAAGAGAAGGAACAGATGTACGGGGTGATGGAGTGCTGTTCTACCCTGCTACCTCAGGATGCCCCACGCTACATCATGGGAATCGGGTCGCCGGAAGATCTGGTAGAGGCTGTCTGGCATGGCTATGACATGTTTGATTGTGTTATGCCAACCAGAAATGCCCGCAACGGTATGCTTTTCACCAGCCAGGGGCGAATCAATATAAAAGCAAAAATGTACGAAGATGATGCCGGACCGCTTGATCCGAACTGTAGTTGCAGAGTATGTAAAAACTATTCCCGGGCGTATCTCAGACACCTGTACCGGTCCGGTGAAATTCTGGCTTCACAGTTGAACACGTATCACAATCTTCATTTTTATATTGACCTTATGCGGAGAATCAGGGAAGCGATTCAAGTAAACAGTTTTGATGAATTTCGCAGACAATTTAAGTCAACAATGTAACAGAGGCAATAAACTGAAAGAGGAGGATAACTGATGTTTGGATTGGCGTTTGCGATGGGAGGTGCTCCGGGTGGAGCAGGAGCCGCTGGAGGTGGAATGGCAGCTTTTCAGCAGGTAATACCGCTGGTATTCATGTTTGCTATATTTTATTTTCTGCTTATCCGTCCACAACAGAAAAAGGCCAAAGAGCATAAGGCCCTTCTTGATTCAATGAAAAAGGGTGACAACGTCATCACGG
>JAQTXD010000029.1 GCA_028688955.1 Desulfuromonadaceae bacterium | reverse complement strand
AGATAAAGAGCGCATCCGGATGTTCAGCTTTTTTCTGCAGCACCGCCGCTACGGTCATCCGTTCATGCGTCGGGCAGAATCCCTCCCAGAAAATAAACTTCTTCTCTGGTACGAACCTGGCTATCCAGCGTCCGAGATTACGGTCCGGGACAAAAAGCAGTTCTTCTTCTTTCAGCGAGCGTACCACTTTGAGGGCATTAGCCGAGGTGCAGCAGATATCGGAATGGGCCTTGACCGCGGCCGACGAATTTACGTAGGTCACAACCGGCACGCCGGGGTGTTTGGCCTTGAGCAGTTCCAGTTCTTCCGCCGTCACCATGTCGGCCATCGGACAGCCCGCATCGGGGCGGGGAAGCAAAACCTTCTTACCAGGAGAGAGGATTGCGGCGGATTCAGCCATGAAGTGCACGCCGCAGAAGACAATAACATCAGCAGAAGTTTTGGCTGCCTCAATCGAGAGCGCAAGGGAGTCACCGGTGATATCAGCAATCTCCTGCACTTCGTCGCGCATGTAATTATGAGCTAAAAGTACGGCATTGTGTTCTTTTAGGAGATTTTTAATCTGCTGTTTAATAGCATCACTCATGCATTCAGCTCCTGCATCAGATTCAAGTGTATACGTCCCTCATTATGCAGCATCTGGTTCCGGTATAAACATCCACCGCAATACACGTGTGCAGTGGGGATACCGACAGGCTGCCCCACCGCACAGTTTGCCGGTATTTCTATTGTGTCACAGTAAAATCGACGCGACGATTTTTGGCCTGCCCTTTTTTACTTTTATTATCAGCTATTGGCTGAGTGTCGCCAAAGCCTTTTGCTGAAAGGCGTTTTGCGTCAACATTCTTTTTCTCCACAAGATACTTCACGACTGCATCAGCACGGTCCTGTGACAGTTTTTTATTTGCTTCCGGATTTCCGACGTTATCCGTATGACCATCAACCTGGACATGGAACCCGGGATAATCTGCCATAATAGCTGCAATGGCAACCATTGACCTATCGCAGGATGGATCGATCTCCGCCTTACCGGTTTTAAACTTTATTGGTCCTTTTTCGTTCTGCACTTTTTTGAGTTTCTTTGTTATTGCGCTCAGCAGATTCCCTTTGGCCCCTGCGGTCACAGACTTGCCGGCCTCTTTGCCAAGATCCTTGCCAAAGCCTTTGAGAGCATCAAGCTCGGCGGAAGCAACGCCCGCAGATAGTAACGACAGAACAGCAACAACAGCTACTGCAGATTTTTTCATGGATTCTCCCCTGAGCCGAATGATAAGTGTCAGTCCGGAAACATATTAGTAACGGCTGTTCTTAATTATTACCGCTTTGCTGTGCCTTGAGCTTTTCCGTAGGACTGATTTCCAACTGGACACGTCGGTTCAGAGCTCGATTTGCCTCGGTGTCGTTACTGACTGCGGGACTGCTGGAGCCGTAGCCGACCGCTGACAATCGGGACGAGGGCACTCCATTGGATACAAGAAAATCCCGCACGTGATTGGCACGCCGCTCGCTGAGAGGCTGGTTCACTGCTGCAGAACCGGTCGAGTCGGTGTGCCCCTGTACAATAATATTAGTATCAGATGCTTTCAACGTGGCTGCTGCTTTGCTGAGAGAATCTTTTGCTGCTGGTTTCAGCACATCCTTGCCGGTATCAAACAAAATCCCGGATGGAAGCGCAACATACACCTTGTCGCCATCACGCACGACTTCCGCATCAGGCAGGTTCTTCTTTAACGCTGCTGCCTGGCGATCCATATAATTACCAATGCCACCTCCCACAACAGCACCAGTAAGCCCGCCAATAGCAGCATTACGTCCACGGTGTGACTTCCCGCCAACCAATGCACCGACGCCGGCACCAAGAGCCGCTCCACCAAGGGACCCGATAGCAGTGTTTTTAAATTCATAACTGCCATCAGGATTGGTCGCACAGCCGCTTGACAACAGGGCAACAGCGAGTGATGCTGCGATACATTTAGTAATACTCCTGATTTTCATGGTCTTCTCCTTGATTCTACGAATTTCAGCCAGAACCGATAGCGTTCAAGCATTAGCACCCCTCAACTCCCGCAGGGATGATATGCCCGGAGACATTACCTGAACATTTTAAATAATACAAGAGTTGACAACACTGCCAGGAGTCTGCAGACAGTTGATTCCACTGAGTTACATGCTATGGAACATCGAGTTTCCTGTTGGCAAACTCATTGAGAAGGGCATTGAAAATCCGGTTCCTCTCACAAAATTGCGCAAAGTAGTTGGCATGGCTAGAATTCCCATACAGTGTTACAAGTTGATAACATAGTTCTTTGCCGTTCAGAAACCGTAAGCCCGTTGACTGATCACTTTGGCCATGTTGTTAAGTCACTCAATGAAAGGTGATCCTGCTGTTTTCGTCGCCTCGACGAGGTCGTCTTCGTACAGGCGTATGTGCGCGACTATCAGGTTGGCTCTCTCCCTGACTTCTTCTGCACTCCGGCGGCGAGGGAAGTTCTATTTTTCAGGGATAGGGAGAAATATCGATACCGTGTGATAGGGCTCTGAGGACATCGGCGGTTGCTACTGAGCAAGATAACATTGGTCCACCTCTTTCTTGCTGAATTTTGGGCAAAAAGAAAGCCCCTAGCCGAGAATGGCCAAAGGCTTGAAATTGGCACCGAATTAACCAGAAGAACTTTTTGTTATTGCCGATTATTCTGCATCAGAGTACTCAACCAAGGCCTAAAACCCGCCTCATCTCATTAATTAACTCATTCATAATCAGTGGTTTGGAAACATAACCATCAAAGCCCATTTCCAGAAGTTTCTCTCTGTCTCCACGCATTGAGTAAGCAGTCTGGGCGATAACAGGCTGATGCACAGTTGTCTTCTGCTCATTCCTGCGGATCTCAGACAGCGCTTCATTACCGTTCATGACCGGCATCTGGATATCCATCAATACAATATCAAAATCATTTTGATTCAATGCATCAAGACATTGCCTGCCATTCTCTGCAACAGTAACTTTATGGCCCAGCTTATTAAACAGCGCTACTCCGAATTTGATATTGGTTGGATTGTCCTCTGCAAATAGTATCCGTAACGGTTGTCCATCCCAGATATACGGCGCAACTATGTGAGTATCAGCTACAATCACATCTTGGTTTATGCAGGGAAAAGGGAGGGTTATGGTGAAACAGCTACCAACTCCCGGTGTGCTTTCCACGGCAATGCTTCCTCCCATTAGTTCCGCTAAACGCAGACTAATGGTCAGGCCAAGACCGGTTCCACCGTAGCTACGGGTTATGGAATCATCCTCTTGGACAAACGGCAAAAAGATTTTATCTAGGGCCTCAGCTGAGATACCGACACCGCTGTCACGCACTGCGATCTGAACAAGCACCAAGTTGTCATGCCGTTCAAGTACATGTGCCGAGACCGATATTTGCCCCTGAGAGGTAAACTTGACAGCATTCCCCAAAAGATTGAGGATGATCTGCTTGACCCGCAGTTGATCTCCAAGGAGCACCTCAGGGATATTTTCAGCCACATCCACATTCAGCGAGATGCGTTTTTCATAAGCGGCGGATTTCAGCATGAGAATAATATCGTTGACACAATGGCCCAGGCTGAATTCTGCGGTTTCAATTTTTATCTTTCCTGCTTCAATCTTTGAAAGATCAAGGATGTCATTAATAAGAGACAGCAGGTTTTTACCTGAAAGTTTGAGTGCAGCTACGTACTCGCGCTGTTCTGAGGTTAGTTCGGTCATTTCCAATAACTGTGCCATACCCAAGACACCGTTCATCGGTGTGCGGATCTCATGGCTCATATTTGCAAGAAATTCACTCTTGGCGTTACTATTAGCAATGACAGTCTGTTGTTCCCGGTCAATTAAAAGTATGAAATAGTAAATCAGTCCATAGATTAGTATGAAAACAACTAGCGTAATTTGCTGTATCAATTGGGCAGTTTTGTTGGCTTCCTTTAAATAGTGTGTCAACGGCACCCTAATGGAAATCAATGCTCGAATACTGTTTTCACTCTCATTGAACCCGCGCACAGCACCGTAATGGTCAATTAATTCTAATGGTGCGTTTTTAGGATCTCCATGACATTTGAGACAGCCCTTGCTTGACCGGTCAACCGGGATAGCAACATGGAGGGTTGGTACCCCACCTTGTTGTACGACCTCATTAAATTCTTTGATTTTATTGGAGTCCATCCGTTTCAACAGGGCACTTTCATAGACATCAGCCTGGTTTACCGGATTACGGGGATTGTCAGTGGCAAGCTTAAAGTAAAGAGGTGGCAGTCCGGCTTTTTTACGTTCATCAGCCAATAATTCTTTGATGTTACGCGCTATGAATGTAAAGGACATAACTTTGGGTGAAAAGTATTCCTGGTACAGCTTTCCTTCGTCTTTAAGGCGATAAATCTCCGGTCGCTGAATGTCTGTGACATAACGATGAACAGCCTTATGGTTGAGCAACACATCTAGTGCAGTCTTCTTTGCCTCGGCAATGGCATAATTCTCCATTTTCTGATGACTGAAAAGTGCCAGAAAAAGGTAGGCTATGGCGAATACGGGGAATAGAAATGCCACCTTATGTCTGTTTTTTGATAATGCAGGAAAAAATTTATATTTTGATTTAAAGAGGTCCATTTTAACGTCACTTCCGTTTTCTTTGGGTGAATAGAATTGGCAGGTACTGAAGAAATGTCACTGATATATAGGACCGATAATTGTACCAATAGTGATCCGAAGTACATTAGAAAAGACTTTCTGAAATGTAACCGCTTTAAACAATACCAAAGATTAATTTATTCACCAGTTCAAAAGACGATCAGTTTAAATTTAATGTGACAGATACCACATTTAGAAGCCAGACCCCATCTTGCTTCAGACGTCCTGATAGGAAAGTTCCCTGGGCCCCGGCGTATAGTCTGTCACCTCCCAATGTGATTTAATCAGTTGCGCAGCACTGCGGACAGCGCTACAGACCGACTGGTTTTTCCAACTCTGTCCTTAAAGACAGCCTGACCATCTAATTGAAGAGTATAAACGAAACATGCCGACAGATTATCTACGTAGTGTTCATCCGGAAACCCCAGTTTGAGACGCACTGGATTCCCGGTCATTGTTGGTAGCCATTTTTTTTGAGGTGGTTTGACTACCTTGTAACCAGTTTCTTCTGCTCATTCTCAATTTTGTAACGCACTACTCCCGCCTAGAGTTTATTTCATAGCGTATAGATAGCTGTTTATGCTGCTTCCAGTTTATCCGAGCGATGATCTGCATATTGCAGGCAATGATCAAATTCCAGACGTAACGCCTGAATCCTTCCCAACCTTTCCATGTGCATCGATCAAGACCAAAGGCACGCTTGAGCGTTGAGATGTTGGCTTCTATAGCATATTCCAGAATTTCAGATTTTTCAGGTTTTCAGAAAAACACATAGCGAGTCGGAAGGGGCCAGTTCAGCTCGTCAGTTGCGCAGGTCTGGAGAACCTGAAAACTGGAAACCTGACCCCTTCCGGGGTGCCGTCTACTGGGCAGTCATTGATTTTTGTTCCTGTAGTAGCTGAAATACTTTTGCACCACGACCGCGAACTACATATAACCAGAGATGAATGGCCGGATCGTTTCCGGAATATTTCTCAACAATACGCAATGCATGCTTTCTGCTGCATTTCGCACGTTCGGCAGCATGTGTTGCCAACTCCATCTTGGTAATAATACCGTCCTTGATGCAGGAGGTTATGGCAGTTATCACTTCCGCATCTGTCTTGGTTTCAGCCTCATACTTGACAAACTCCAAATGTTTCGGATCCACTTCCTGCACCGAAAGCAACCGTTCATTACTTCCGACATCCGCCTGGCTGGCACGACACTAAAGATGTTGCGGTAGAAATGGACCGTACAGCGTTGCCATTTGCTTTCCGGATAGAACTCTGCCAGAGATTCTGTCAAGCCCATACAGGCATCGGTGATGAAAAGACGGACACCGGTCAGACCCCGTTGTTTAAGGTGGTGCAGGAAGTTAGACCAACCGGCCTTGTCTTCCTTTGCTCCTTCACAAACACCGAGAATCTTGCGGAAGCCCTGGTCATCGACACCGATGGCGACCAATACGGAGACATTGCAGACTTCGCCGCCCCAGGAGCGCTTCAGGACTATGCCGTCCAGGTATACGTACGGATGTTCGCCGGTAATCTGGCGATTCCGCCATTCTTCAATCTTGGCGTAGACCTTTTTATTGAGGTTACTGATGGTGCCAGGACTAACCTTAGTGCCCCACAGGGTTTCGGTTATATCCTCGATGCGTCTGACAGAAACACCGGCCAGATACATCTCGATCAGCGACTCCTCAACTGAGGCTTCCCGGCGGCGGTAACGCTCGATAATCGCTGTCTCAAAGGTCTGTTGCCGCAGTTTCGGAACATTGAGGGTTACCTCTCCTGCCTTGGTGTGAAGCGTGCGCTGATAATGGCCTGCCCGGGTATCGGTTCTGGCATCGTTGCGCTGATATTTTTCAGCGTTGCAAAGTCGATCCGCTTCGGCATCAAGCATGTTATTGAGAGTCTCCTCAACTGTATTTCTGACCATTTCACCGAGATGGTCGCGAATGGCACTCTCATTCAGTTGGATTATTTGCGTCTTTTTAGTAGAATGTTCGGCCACGGCAGTGTTCTCCTTTATGGTGGGATTTGCGTTTGGCGACACAATTCTAACCAATTTGAAACACTGCCGTGACTCTTTTTAAAAAAGCGAAAAATATTTTACGTTATCTGCGAAGATAAGTTGATTCACATTGGTTCACCTTCTTTCGTGCTGAATTTTGGGTAAAAAGAAACCCCGCAGCGGTTTGCCACGGGGCTTAGGAGGTGGTTAATTTACACACCAAACTAGTGTAAATTAATTGCTGGCTTAATAACGGATATCTTAATTTGCTGAGCGATGTCATCCATCATTGCATACCGCTTAAGATACATGGAGCGTTTATTAGCCTTGATCGACTCACGAGCGTGACGATGAGTTTCTAAGGGTAAGCGGTACCACCCGTCCTTATCAGGAACTCCTCCAACATCAGTCCATGTAGCGTTATAGTCAAAAGAGTAGTCATGCAGAAAAGGGATATGGATAATATGCTTGCGTCGATGGGCTTGAATGTCATTACCAACTCCCAGTAACTCTTTCGCACCAAAAGCGCGTGCCATTTCTTGAACTGCAAAAACCATTACAGCTTTGGGTCTTAGGCCGTGTGTGGCTTTTGAGGCAGTAACAACATCGTCTTTTTGATTTCCCTCTTTTCCGCCTTGCAGACACCCAATGTAGCAGGAACATGACCCATCTGGATGACTTTCCAGTGAGAATGAAAGGAATGCGACAGCCCTTGTTAAGGAGCTAATCCACAAAGACAATACAAACTCACCTTCTTTTCTGAATCGAGAATCATAGCTGAGTGTAATTGTAACGTCAGCATCCTTACCCAAAGAGGTTTGTGCCAGCGCGCCTCCATCTTTTTTGAGTAAGGTGTTTTTTAGAAAGTCGTCATGTTGATCAATAAAATTGTAAGTATCTTGTAGTACTTTTATTTTTTTACTGATCTTCCAACGGGTAGACATATAAACTCGGGTGGGTTTTAACGCTAGACGAGGATTGATTTTAAGAAAAGGTAAATAACAACTGTTATCCATTTGTTTGAACCACATTATTGTGGCAGAGGGATTGATCATTGCCGCAATTGCCCAGCGTACTTTTTCGTAATAAACGCGGTTACTGTAACAATGTGCAGCGACCGTCCACGACATCTTGGCTGAGATCCGCAGGTTATGACTAAGGAAATATACAGTTGTCATTACAAAAAGTAGAATGAGCAATAACAAGATACTGTTCGTGTGAAGATGGAGAAAATACTGTCTGCAATAGGTGCATGCAGGGCTGTTTAGAAATAATTTACTTAATGCGGTTAAGCCGTCTTCCATTCTAGCACCGTCAGGGATTATTTTAAGTATGTGTATAACCAATAAGCTGTATCTATAAACACAGCTTCAGAACTATAGCATAATCCATAATGTTTAGAATAGCGTCTTGTCAGGTGATATCAATCCAGTTTTGTCTCGTAAGAACGTGAAGCAAGTTAGCAAGATGCTTCCGTATGACACCGGAGTGAAACTGAATGGTAAAATTGCCGACTCACTGTTTACTTACGATGTCGGAATCTATGCGGTGTCAGGCAGAGTACCTACCGCGCGGGCAACAACAGTGCCGTTGCGGCAAGAGTAACTGTCAATCCGTTTGGGGCATTTGCCCACAGTGAAGGTGACATTGATCAGAGCTCGAAGCCGCTTCTCTCCATCGGTGCTGACTATTACAGGGACACACTCTTGGCAACCTATAAAGCAGCTGCAAGAACGGCCCCTGCATCGACAACTCTTGATACAAACAACCTCGACCTTGCGGGAAGCAACGGAGTGGTTGAGTAACCCTCCAGCGGGGAATTCCCTCGTAATTACACGGTTATGTCATGAGCAAGAATCTATCCAAGTCCACAACCCCATAGTTTATCGCGTCTAATGAATTTGTTCCTAAGTTAAAAAGCGTATATGCAAAAGAAACTGACGCCAAAACACTCTCCGAACTATCTCAGGTCACGGTGTCTGTAGTTGACAGGTTGAGTGCTATGCCGCTGATGAACGTCCTGCATGGTGACAGTGAAAATGACCTCTGAGGGGGCAGAGAGAGATGGGATAGTTTTTGACTATAGCGGTATGGTTCATGGTGGTTGAATTCAAGTTTTTGCAAAAAGAAAACCCCGCAGCGGATGGCCACGGGGTTAGTGAGGATGTGCATTATGTAAGTATTTTTTTGGGCCTTACTAATCGCACATGGCTTTTAATGTCTTTGTTTGTTTTGATGCTGAGTTGATTGATGAAAAGTCTATGCAACGACACCTGATTTTTGAAACTTTCCGGTGAGTGGGCTAACTACACTCGCTATGGTACTGATACCGATAAAACAGGACATTGGTAAAAACAGGCTTTATTTCAACGCCATAAGCCTGACAAAAAGTTTTTGGGCCGGTCAGCAGAACAGGAACTTCTCCTTATTTATAACGAAATCATTGTCAGCTTGTAAAATAATCCGACATTCGTTTTTTTTCCGGATTTCTAATAATAATAAAATATGTATAAATATAGTGACTTACTGAATTTGGATGTTTCTTTGGTGTAAAAAAATCTTACATTTGGATTACAAACAACAAAATATCGTTAATTATTAGTATGTTAAAACGTAGCATGCTTTGGTATATTTGTTGCTATTAATATACCGAGAGCAATCCTTCGTTGCATGCAACGGAGGAATTAAAAAAATGGAGGAAGTTATGAAATTTTTTAAGTTTAGTGCAGTAATCTTTACGTTTTTACTCATTTATTTGCTTCAAATCGCAGAGTCCCAAGCAACAACTTATGATTACAGATATATTTCACCAAGCTACACCTATGGTTATAAATATTTAGGCCCTCTTAAGATAGACATATATTCATCAATGCTGCTTAACTCAACTACTATGTTCAGCGCATCCAACCTAGATGCAGTGGTAATGAGTGATAGTTTTAGTAAATTCGAATGGGATAGAGACTCGATAGTGAAATACGGTGGGATCGCAACTACATTAACGCTGACTGGAACGAGTAAGTATTCTATAATTGAACTATCAAAAGACAACCCTATATTCTATATGGATGACGGTAAATACCTCTTGGAGCAATCTTTGATTAATGGAATAATGGAGCAAGCAGCCACTGTGCAAGACGGGATTAATGGTTTTTACCGAGGAGGAACTGCTTCTTCATCGTTTTCTAACGATTTGCTGTTTAGCAGATTTACCCTACAAACCAATGACCAAACCCCGGTACCCGAGCCCGGCACCATGATGTTGCTCGGAATAGGAATGGCGGGCTTGGTTATATATGGCAAACGTCGAATGAGCAAAGGAGCCTAAGTTAGATACGTCAATGGGGCGTTGCTGCTGCAGCGTCCCTTTTTTCTATTCCACACTTACCTGCCTATCTCTGGTTAACACATTGCAACTCTCAGAAAGCTGTCGCACACTCCTGCCCTGCCCAAACGCCGACCCCTCCGGTCCCTATCTCCTTTTGACAAAAAAACAGGGAGGCTGTGATAGCTCCACTTGGGTAAAGGCCCTGACTAAAGCGGTGCCGTCTTCTCTCTTCCAGGTGCCAACATAGTGGCGAACGGTATCGTAGCCACCTTCATAATCTTCCCGCTGTAGCTGCTCAAAGAGGATCTGGGCACTCTTGCGGTGGCGTAGCGGTTTGCCAGTGTCTTCTGTCAATAATTCTGATTGTCGCTCAATAAAGCTGCCGAGCTTGGGACGCGGTTGGTCGCTGCGTTCGTATACCTGATCGGTGATGACGCTCCTTATAATGTTTCTGAAGGTGTTCCTGGCAATGTTGAATTCGCGACATATCTCACGAATCGCCTTCCCGTCTCTAAAATGTGCCTGACGTACTTTACGAATAGTTTCCACGTTCAGCATCTCCTTAAATCTCCTCTCTCATCGAATCATGAGAGTATGGAGGAGGGTGCTGAGGTGGGTCAATTTTGGACGCCGATTAAGGCTAAAGGTGGGTCAATATTGCACGACGATTCACAGCTGAAATGCTAAGTCGATTTCTTCTGGGGATAAGGAGGAAACATCTGTACGGAGGGATAAGGCTTTGAGGACGCCATATTTTTCCAGTCTTTCCCCTTGACAAATTGTACCGTTGGCGTTAGAAAAAGCACTCCTCGGGATGTAGCGCAGCCTGGTAGCGCACCTGCTTCGGGAGCAGGGGGTCGCTAGTTCAAATCTAGTCATCCCGACCAGAAAATTTAAGGAGTTACGGCGTTTGCTGTAGCTCCTTTTTTGTTCATATATCCTCTGGCACTCTGGCAAGGCCAATATATTCAAGGCGCTTGAGTGCTGCAATATCAATATATTTGAAGAGTGCGGTCGCGGGTTAATTCCAACAGGTTCAATGTGTCAACACCGTGGTTGCATTATTAATTATCATCCCTGATGGTGATATTTTCTCAAAAATCAACGACTTCATTATGCTTGCCCCGAGCTAACAGTTCCGGCATACTTCAAGCCGCTAACAAATCTTACCGGAGGTGTACATTGAAACGAATATTTTCTGCTGTGCTGCTAACATCCTTGCTGGCAATTAATGCCATGGCGTCAGAGTCAGACCAAGGTAAAATCACCAAACTTGAAACAACGGTTTTGAACAACGAGACGATTCTAAAATATGAGAGTTATGAGGTTGGCACCATCGGCGGCAGTCTTGATGTTAAATTCACAGCGATGGTTATTACTGACCCTGCCAAAGCGAGTGTGGTCGCAACGGGAATGAAAGTTACCATCATCGGCGACAAGAATGTTACCTCGTCGGTGTACCTCGATGCTGATGAAGTTAAGAGCCTGTCTGATGCCGTGGCCCTCATTAAATTAACGTCTGAAAAGTATGCAACCGAGAAAAAGGAACCGTATACCGAATTGATGTACTCATCAAGGGGGGGCTTCAAGTTTGGTTATCTGAACAAAGGGGCAGGTGCCGGAATGTTTGGGAGCAATTCTGCTCTCTTCATTAGAACACCGGCAATGGAGAGTATCCTTAAGGATGATGAAAAAAGAATTGGTCAGATGCAATCAGTAATTGCTGATGCTCTTTTTAAAATGGGAAGTAAATAATAACTCAGACACCGTACAAAGTGCGGTTTCCTTTCGAGGGGGAATCCGGCCTTTGGTGTTTTTGACACTGGCATTGATTTTCGCGGGAAAAGGCGGATATCAATGTGCAGCATGTAGTTTATCCACACGTTGATAAAAAAGGCGCTCCCTGTTTCAGGAGCGCCTTTTTTTATAAACCACATATGTACAACCATTTATGCCCTAATTATACATCTTGCGTTTACCGAAGATTGCAAGTCCGAACATGCCTATTCCAAACAGCATCACGGTGCCTGGCTCCGGAACCGTAGTAATGTGTGTTCCCTCCGCATCGTGTGAAAATGGAGCAAACTTGTCTATGCTAATGTCCCCATTTCTCGTGCTTTCAGAATAGAGATCAAAGTGGATGCCGTAACCGTCTGCAAGGTTTGAGAGATCTATTGTGAAAGTTTTCTGGTTAAGCATGCCTGTGGCGGCACTACCATCTATCGTGTTATACGCATTAACTTGTGTGGCATCGAATAAGAAAGAAAATTCCGCAAAATAAGTTTCATAGATGTTGTGTTTAGACAAGTCACCGGATGTAAAAGCAAGATTTGTTTCTAGTGGAGGAACGCCATAAACCATATCACGCGTCGCGTTTATAGTTGTTCCGTTAAAGCTGAATGAACCGACATCAATGCCGTTTGTGGTAAAGCCGGTTTTGGGGGTCAGGGCTGCGGAAATATAGTACCGTTCTGTTATAGGCGTTTTATTTGATACCTGTAGCAAAGCATAAAGATCGAAAACATTACTATTGGCCACTGTCGTTTCGGTCGCCACATCATATGTACCGCCTGAGACATCAAGTTGAAGAGAAGGTATTGCAAATGCGTAACTGGCCGTAACCAAAACAGTCACAAGCATCAGGATTATCTTTTTCATAACGTACTCCTTTTATACTACAAATCAGCGGCTGTCAATTTCGATGCACTTATTACACCAAATAGATAACTATATGAAATATAATAATATTTTATTGTCACAACAGTTCTGCTCTGCCAGATGTAAAGGAGTTCGACAGTATAATATTTTCTAATGAGACCACATCTGTACCAGGCGGAGTATGTTTAATGTCATGGATCCAGGCCGCATAATGAAGTATGCAGCGCGACAGCTACAGCTCTGCAGTTCGGTCCGCTTTGCCGAGCAACCACTCTTCGCCTCAAAAGCCGGGAATCAGATACGGATAGATTTGAGCAAACAGGTAAACAAATTGTTATGTGAGGGGACCGACTTCGTCTTATTGAATTGGTAATTGAGGTATGGATGGATCATTATTTTCACCTGTGGCATAAGCCACAGATTTCCAGTAGATGTTTGGGAAGGTCGCTCGATCATCTAAACCGGCATGGTGAGTAACCATCTTCCACATATCACTCACCACGCCGAAATTGTGACCAAACATATGATTCTAACTGCATCTATATTCAATTGGCTTGATTATTCCCACTGAGCCAGTTCAAAAACGATACGAGCCGATGTTCCCACAACGTTCTGCGCCTGCCTGGGCAGAGGTACAGCCACCTGTCTGCTGACAGCGTCTTCAACCAGTGGTGTCGTCGGGTTTTGTGATTCTGAATTCCAGCAATAACAACCACTGCAATCAAGCTTCTCTCCCGGAGCACAGCTGATATCTACCAGCAGGTGATCATTCCAAATCGGCGTTTGCTCCATGTGGTCAGAAAAATCAAGCCATGAGCCTGACTTTTTGAATTCGTACAATGCCAACCGAAGTGCATAGCGAGCAGATGTCACATTAGGATCGTCCGTAAGACGGGGAATAAGAAAGAAGGTATACAGGTGGTGATTATCCTTGAGGAGTGTCGTGCCATCCTGCAGAATAATCGGGCAGCTGTTGGTTATACTCCGTTCATGCATCAGCACCGGCATTCCGCGGATAGAAACGCCAACTTCAGCCTGATAATACTTGTCGTCCGAATTCCTTGAACTGGGAACGGCAAGTCCTTCCAGAACAACCGATACCTTCAGTGAACCGAAGAGGAAACGCCGCAGATTCTGATATGCCTCCTCAGAATTCACCATGCCATAGCGACCACTGTGACAACGGTGCACATACGCACGGTTCGAGTTTTTGACATAGGCGCTCTCTATCTGCACGAGACCGTCACTCAGCGGACCAACAGTGCGGCGTGACATTCCCATGGCCACGTCATAATCTTTTGCATTGGTACCTACAATGCAAAATACCTTCTCGGGAGGGAAATACCCATACAGTGAACTCTGGCAAAAATCGTCAGCGCCTATCTTATTTCCTCCAGCATCCATACGGGATTCCGGCAGCAGATACTGATACATCCGTTCCTTGCCGAAATCATCCGAGTTATTCCAGCCAATTTTATCCCGAATCCACTCCACCACCGAGCCGCCGGGAATATCAAAATGAATACCGCCATGTGGTGTACCGTAGGTGAAGAGCTTATCGACAATGTCCTCACCCTTTAATCCGGCTTCCGGATAAATTTTCTGCAGCAGTGAACGACAGATCAGCCCTCCCATTGAATGGGCCAGCAGATTGACCTTGCTGCATCCCGTCTGGGCCATGGCCTGATCGATAAACTGTCGCAACCCTTCGGCAGCCTTTTCAATAGAGAGCCGGATCCCTTTATATCCCTCAAATGTTTTTGATGTTGTATCGTAATAGCGGTAAATCCATATTGTCCGCTGGTGGTTACCGCCCTGCGCCCTGGTAATCGTCTGAAGGTCCCCTTCAAAAACGTCTTTATATCCATAATCAGCCATCAGCCGAATAAGTGGACTTTCAAACGCATAAAACCTGGCACTTCCCTGAGGGCCGATCCTGACATGTGTCGAGCCTTTGTTAAAGCCGTAAAAAGGGTCTTCTACCGTCTCTTCCACTTCGCCCTGTGTCCCGGCATAGCCACGAACATAGATTATTGGAAATGCTCCCATACGTGCCTCCCTATTTTACTGAATTGACGTCCGCAGTGTCGCACACAATATCAATCTGATTATGTTACTCCAACCAGGAAACAACCTTCTTCAGTTTACTCAGATCAGCAGCACTGATACCAAACATAAAAGTGCGACGTTCCGGCTCATATATCCCCCACAGTCCTGCGGAAGCAATCTGTACCCCGGCTCCCGCCAAAAAGCGGGTCTTGTTCTCCACCTGTCCTGCTCCGACACCCAATCGTCCGCCACTTTTCTGCAACCATTTTGACCAGAATGTTTCATTAAAAACGGCGCTTGTGCCGTTATGCCGAACGTCAGGAAAAAATGCGTAACTCAGACCGGCACTTCCCATTACCGCAAACTGCCCTCCATGATGCACCGCAAGTGTCGGTTCCAGACGAAAAACAGCTTCCCACGGGGAAACACCAAGATGCGGGTCAGCAGCAACGTTTTTCAAATCAGTGTGGTCAGCACGGGTCAGCGACCAGTAGCTGTTGACAGCCCCTTCAATGAAGTTGGCGTTCTTGGCCGTTTCATTACGGAAATACTTGCGCTGAAGCAGTTGATCCTGCAATCTCACAAGACTTATATATTCATTTTTAAGATATGGTTGCACGTGCGTGGTGTAGAGGCGCTGTTCGGTGCGTATTCCAGGAGCACCGCTGGTTTCCGCTGTCAGTCCACCTGCGGCAGCAAGACGTGCCGCCACCAGTGCCTGAAACGCTGTTGTCACCCGTACATCTTCGGCCTCAATACCGTTCAGATGGCGGGACGCCTCTAGACATTCGGATAGATACTTCCTGACATGCTCGTCCTCCTCACCCGTAAGGAGATTGGCAGTCTGCGTCTGATACTGTTCAAGTGATGCCGGCAGTTGACCGGCATGGAGAACCGCCACCGGCACAAAAAGCAGGAACAGAAGAATGAAGCGGCAGAATACCTTGCTCACGCAGCACCTCCACTCAGCATCGCCTTTAATGCCGTGTTGAATGCAGGATGACGCAAATAATTGAGTGCATCATGATTTTCAACAATTTTCGCAGGGTTTTTCTCTCCGAAGGAAATAAACTCCACAGCCCCCGGATGCTCGGTATTAAGAATGCCGATTTCGGCAGGATTAAACCCCTGACGTATCGGGATCAGATCAACCAGTTGACCGGTAACGGGGACCTGATATTTCACATCCGAACAGACGATATCGTTTTCATTGCAGATAAAACGAAGACGGCCGGCCCCTCCCATGTTCCAGGCACGAGCAAACCGTCCCAATGTGCTGTTCCGGTCACCGCCGAAAATGCCACCCATCCGTTGCAGAAAATCCTGGCAGATATGAGGTATCGGCGACTCGAACCCAAGCGGAGAGGCGAGCAGAATCATTCCCCGGTACGGGATTATCCCGGTAAACGCGTATTCACGCCATACCAGATGCGGGATCATGGCGGCACCAAGCGAGTGGGCGACCAGAATCGTATCAGACTCGTCAAACTGTTCCACACCGCCGGCATCCTTGCGCAGCGCATCCAGTCTGAGTGCACATTCGTCCTGTATCATCAGCCACATATCCGGTAATCCGACGTACACAAGTACATCCATCATATAGTCTTTGAACACCTTCGCCTGACCACTGCCTGCCCACTTCTCCAGATCCTGAAAACCGCACATCCCGACAAGATCACCCATGGTTCCGGAAATAATATCGTACTTTTCCTCCACCTTCTGCAGAATGTCTTCCCACCAGAGGCCCTTTACCACAATATCTGCCATGGAGTGATTCTGGGCGATAACCGTTGCCCACTCTTCATGAAAATTTTTGTCTGCATCACCGATCCCGTGGGTCACAACAATCAATTTTTTTGACATAGCATCTCCTGCTCACATCTATACTTACAAAATATTGTTCTCATCACATATCGAACCGATAGATGTATAATATATTTGTAATTACAGATATATATAATTACATTAACAAGCAAATAATCAGCCGGCAATACTATAAATATATTCCAAACAATACGGTGTTATCTTTTATTGCATTAGATATAGCACATGTAAAAAGACACCGTCAAAATAATTCCTACGCCCTTTTGGCCGATATGCCCACCTTCTGAGACGAACTTTCATTAACAAACTAATTCTAATTTTTAATGGTTTTGTCGGTATTTTTTACAAGCCCGTAGTAGCCACCCTCCAATTTACAAATTTTTAATTTAATTACAGATACTTACAAATTGGCACGATTTAAGCTAATCAAACATTAAACGATCCTATTTTCACTCTGTGAGGTGTACCGATGAACGTTTCAAAGATTGCAGCACGTATCACCCTGGCATTTTGTTTGGCTTTTTCATTGTCTGCCGCGGCTGGCGCAACAAGTTATTCTTTCAGTTCTAATGATGGATCCAATACAAAGAATGACCTGAATGACCTTGACCACTACAAATTATATGTCTGGGGCATAGACCCGGCATCGACAATGCAAACAATCGCAGCCAACAACGAAAAGATTATTGGTGCATCAATCTCCTTCAAAAATATCTACAATTGGGCTAATGAACCAAATGATATTCTGAAGGTGTACCTTGTCGACAACCCAAAGGTTGTTGACAAAACCAATAACGGTATTGATGTGTGGACCGCGACAGACAATCAGGGGACTTCAACCACTCCAGGAAAGTTGCAGGAATTGACTGATCCTCTGTTTATGCAAAAGACCGTTGTGAATTCCAAAGGGCAGACGGTGGCAAACACCAATTTCCGGTTCGAATCAATTACTGAATTATGGCGCTGGACAGATGCTGTGGACTTGCAGCACAAAGGGGTTGTAACGACCACTGTTGTAGATACGCAAGGAAATGAGAATACGACCACCGCAAATATCAGCAGCAAATCCTATTACGGGCACGACCTGACATATAATTTCAGTGCAGCTGAACTGGCAGTCCTCATGGGAAATATCACTTCCGCAAACCCGCTTGCAACATCAACAAATCCCTATGCAAGTTTCGGACTCGGCTTTGATCCGGACTGTCACTACTACAATGACGGTATTACGTTTAACATTGAGACGGCCCCCATAACCACCCCGGTCCCCGAACCGGGTACTATGATGCTGCTCGGAGCCGGTATGTTCGGACTTGCAATCTATGGCAAGCGACGTATGAACAAAGACGCTTAAGAGAAGAACATAGTTGGCTGAGTTAGAAAAGGCGTTGCATTGTGCAACGCCTTTTCTTGTGCCATCTTCTCCGTTTTTGCAGTATAAACTGAATAGACAGAGTAGCGTAACCGCCAGATTACCCAAAAGGATAGTGATGATCTGATGGACGTGATTACCACTCATACAAATGCCGACTTTGACTGTCTGGGCGCAATGACCGCAGCTTTACACCTGTACCCCGGCGCCCTGCTCGCTTTTCCCGGTTCTCAGGAAAAGGGGGTACGTGATTTCATTGAGCGCCATCCTGACTACCTGCCAAATTTAACCCGTGCAAAAGATGTCGACCTTCACGCAATTTCCCGGTTGATCATCGTCGATTGCCAGCACGCCTCCCGCATTGGCCGCTTTGCAGAGATTCTGAGTCGCCCCGGACTGGAGGTTCACATCTATGACCACCACCCGGTAACGGCCGATAGTATTCTGCCAACCGGTGGTTCAATCAGGGTCTGCGGATCCGCTTCAACTCTTCTTGCCGTATCTCTCATGAAAAAAGAGACGTCTCTGAGTCATGAAGAGGCAACGCTGATTTTACTTGGCATTCATGAAGACACCGGCCGCATGCTGTTTACTTCAACAACACCGGACGACTACCGGGCTGCCGGCTGGCTTCTTGAAAGGGGAGCACGGCTGTCCGTTGTCAACGATGCACTGACTCCGGAGCTGAACAGAGCGCAAATGAAGCTTTTGAAACAGCTGCTCACGACTCTCAAAACCACGACTGTCAACGGAGTCGTCATCTCCATGGCATACGCTTCATGCGATCACTATATCGCTGATATTGCCTCGCTCGCACATCTCATGCGAGATATGGAAAACATGGACGCCCTGTTCGTTGCGGTCGCCATGGAAGGCCATGTCTATCTTGTAGCCCGAAGCCATATTCCTGAAATCGATGCCGGCGAAATAATGAAAAACTTTCAAGGGGGCGGGCACGCCACTGCCGCTTCTGCCGTGGTCCACGACCAACCGCTGAAAAAGGTGCTGGAACAACTTGACGGGCTGCTGCAGCTCTCGGTGAAAGCGCAGGCCACCGCCGGAAGTATCATGTCGGCCCCGGTCAAGATAATGCCGGACTCGCTCTCCATCAGCAGGGCCCGGGAATATCTGACCCGCTACAACTGCAACGCCATGCCGGTCATGAGCGGGGAAACAATGATCGGCATTATTTCCCGCAAAACCGTCGAAAAAGCGCTGTACCATGGACTGAACGAGTCACCGGTGACGGACTTCATGCATACCGAATATATGACAGCGACAGTTGATACACCGCTGACGGAAATCCAGTCGTACATGGTAACCGGCAATCGCCGTTTTGTGCCGGTTTTCAATGGAACCACGCTGATCGGAGCGGTAACCCGTACCGATCTGATGCGCCATTTTTATGGAGGCCGGCGCGGTCAAAGCAGCGCACTGTATGACCTTGAATCGCTGGAAGTCCCGACACGAATCCGTTCAATAGCCGGACTCCTTGGCAAGCGACTGCCTGAAAAAATGCGGGAAACCCTCCACGCGCTGGGCGCGGTTGGTGACAGTTTAGGAATGTCCGTCTACGCGGTTGGCGGGTATGTGCGTGATCTGCTGCTGGGAATTGATAATCTTGACATTGATATCACCGTCGAAGGAGACGGTGTCTTCTTTGCGGAAACTTTTGCGGGACGACACGGCGGCAGAGTTCGCAGTCACCGGAAATTCGGTACTGCTGTACTGGTCCTGACCGACGGATGCAAAATCGACGTAGCAAGTACCCGCCTGGAGTATTATGAATCCCCCGGTGCCCTGCCGACGGTCGAGCGCGCTTCGCTTCGCCATGATCTGTACCGGCGTGATTTCACGATCAATACCCTGGCCCTCTGCATCAACAGTGGACGTTTCGGGCAGCTGACTGACAACTTCCGCGGACAGCAGGATATTCAGGAGCGGGTTGTCAGGGTACTGCACAACCTCTCGTTTATCGAAGACCCGACACGTGTATTCCGGGCTATTCGTTTTGAGCAGCGCCTCGGTTTTCACATCGCTCCTCATACCGAAAACCTCATACGCAGTGCCGTGCGGATGCGCCTCCTCGACAAACTGGGCGGAGAACGGCTTCTGAACGAACTTGTGCAGATTATGTGTGAAAAGGAACCGACGGCGGCTATCGGACGCATGTCCTCGTTTGGACTTCTCCCCGTTATTCATCCAGCACTCAAACTGGTTTCAGCGACGGAACGGGTACTAAAAGAGACCGTACAGGTCATGGCCTGGTTCCGTCTGCTCTATCTGGAAGACCGGTGTGAGCCCTGGCAGGTGTATCTCCTCGCATTGTGTGACGCGCTGAAGCCTGAAGAGTTTCGCGAGACGTGCGGACGCCTTGCACTTCCCGGGCGCCTTGCATCACGACTCCAGAGTCAACGCCACCTTGCTTTTACGACCCTCAATGCTATCAAGCGGCGTTTGAAACATGCCGGCGAACTGCGCAACAGCCAGCTATACGTCTGGTTCTCCGAACTTACCCTCGAGATGCTCCTGTATCTGGCAGCCCGTGCCAACAGCGAGCAGATCAGACGCTTCGTGTCACTGTACCTGACCCGCCTGCGCACCGTTTTGCCACTGGTGAGCGGAGAGGAGCTGAGTAAACTCGGGCTTGAGCCCGGTCCACTGTTCGGTCATATTAAAGAACGCCTGCTGTATGCGCGTCTTGACGGTGAAGTCAGCACGCGTGAGGACGAAGTGGCATTAGCGGTTACCATAAACAACACATTATCAACTGCACGGAGACTACATCAACAATAACCGATAGTTATAAAAAACCGGCTTGACGCAAGAATCAGTAGCATGCTACTAAAAGGGTGTAGAGAATCAAATAAATGACGGGGAGATACAACACCATGAAACAGTTCAGGAAACTTGTTGCAGTAATGACGCTGGTTTCGCTCTTGTCGGCAACCTCTTCCGCATTTGCAGCGGATGACACGCTCAGGGAAGTATTTACCGATGCATTTTACGGCGCTGCCATTGGTGGTCTTGTCGGCGGTGCGTTCATGGTTTTCAAGTCAAAACCACTCGACCACGCTAACTATATCGCATACGGTGCAGCGTCCGGCGTTCTTATCGGCACGGCATACGGCCTTGCAAAATCAGCTCGCGCATTTGCTGAAGTCGAGAATGGTCGTGTGAAAGTTGCATTTCCGACCGTTGTCCCGGAACTGGTTGTTTCGCCTTCCTCCGGACAGACAACAGTTGCCTGGAAAGCTGATTTGATTCGCGGCACGTTCAACTGATTCACCTGCACACCTGTCTCTGCAAAAACCCGCTGAATTTATTCGGTGGGTTTTTTTATTTGCTTCGCATAAGCCAATGTTGATATAACGTGCCGCACTATACCCATTTGAGGAGGAACCATGTCAGAGTTCAAAAACGTTACCGTTGTCAAGAAGGCCAACATCTTTTTTGGTGGTCAGGTTACCAGTCGTTCGGTATTTTTCGCTGACGGCTCAAAAAAAACCCTCGGCATCATGCAGCCGGGAGAGTACGAGTTCTCTACTGCGCTTCCTGAAACCATGGAAATCCTCTCCGGTGAACTAAAGTGGAAACTGGAGGGAGAGCATGAGTGGAAAAAGGCGGTTGAAGGCGAATCATTCAAAATACCGGCAAATGGCGTCTTCATGCTGAAGGTACCTGTTGTAACGGACTACTGTTGTACCTTCGGCAACTGATAGTCAAATAAGACCGTGGATACGCGCGTTATTGGGCGGTTTGCACCGTCCCCGACCGGCGCGATGCACACCGGTTCACTGGTTGCGGCGGTCGGGAGCTACCTGATGGCAAAACAGGCCGGCGGAAGCTGGCTGTTGCGGCTTGATGATCTGGATGGGCAACGCCAGACCACCGGTGTAGCTGATGATATCATGCGAACTCTCGAGTTGTTTGGTTTGTTCTGGGATGGGGTCATTTCCCGGCAGAGTGAAAACGGTGAAGCGTATCAACATTTTTTTGCCGCGCTGCGACAGCCGGACACTGTCTATTCCTGTGGCTGCTCGCGGGCTGAAATCGCCCGCAGCGCCTCGGCTCCCCATCCGGGAGACGATTGTATTCCCTACCCCGGTACCTGCCGGGCTGGAATGAAAGCGGGTGCACCAGTCCGGTCCTGGAGAATCAGGGTGCCTGATGAGGAAATCTGTTTTTTCGATCTGCGTCGGGGGCAGGTGTGTCAGTCGCTCCCTGCAGTCTCCGGGGATTTTATTCTAAGAAGAGCAGACGGTGAATTTGCCTATCAATTTGCGGTTGTTGTCGATGACTATCTGACGGGGGTCAACCAGGTGGTGCGCGGTGAAGACCTGCTCCCGTCAACTCCGCGCCAGATTTACCTGCAGCAGCTCCTCGGTTTTCCACACCCGACATACTGCCATCTGCCGCTGGTTACGGATGCTGACGGTGCAAAATTGAGCAAGCGGGATCATCTTGTTTCACACCAATTGGGCAATACAGCAGGCAAGGAGCAGTCTCTGCTCCTTGCCACACTCCGCTTTCTCGGCCAGAATCCCCCGCACGAACTTTCCAATTTTTCCTGCAGAGACATCCTCCAATGGGGCGTTACTCATTTCGAGCCGTGCCACCTGCCCGCGACAGGTGGCACGTTGGATATATGAGGGGCTTCTCTCTCCTGATGCTCCACACAGAAATGTTCGACCTCACCCATCAGCGGGAAACATCGAAATAGCGCCCTTGCGGATGATGAAACACCAAAGCGGATACTGAGGCTTCAGGGTCCATCATGTCGCCTTCGGTCAACTGAACGCCAATGGCCTCCGGTCCCAGCAGGCGGAACAGCTTTTGCTGGTCTGCCAGTTCCGGGCATGCCGGGTAGCCGAACGAAACACGGATCCCGTGATATTCAGCGTTATGAATTTGTTTCATACTCAGTGCCGGGTCATCAACAAGCCCCCACGACGTGCGAATCCGTTTGTGCAGGAACTCCGCCGTCGCCTCCGCACATTCCAGCGCCAGCGCCTGCAGCAGGTGCGAATTCAGATAATCTCCCGCCTCTTTCATTTCCTCGCTCTTAGCCCGGACACCCCGACCGGCAGTAACGACGAACAATGCCAGATTGTCACGACCCCCACCAGAGAGAGGACGGACAAAATCTGCCACACAGAGACGCTCACCAGCAGACTGACGTGGAAAATTGATACGCATGATTTCCCGTTCCGAATCTTCCGGGTCGAAAATGATCACGTCGTTCCCATCACTGTTTGCCGGAAAATACCGATAGGTTGCCTGGGGCAGGATCAGACTTTCATTTTCGGCACGCGCAATCATGGCCTCAACGGCGCTATGCAGCTTGCACGCCTTGTCATCACCCGCCGCCAGCAGTTTTTCCACGGAACCGCTCAACCCCAGATGTTTCGTATAGAGCATCTGCCTGTTCAGGAAAGGGAGTATCTGCTTCAACGGAATATCGCGCAGCGTGTGAGCGTCGAAATCCGGTGGGGCAAGAATCGCTGCGTCGTACTTTAGCCCGGATCGACCGGAGGAGGTGGCCGCTGCATCAGACGCTCCCGCGGCTTTAGCAGCCCTCTCCGCACAGGCGGTTTGTTGCCGCTGCGCCAGTTCCTCAAGAAAGGGGCCGCGTTCTACCGGATCAACGAGACGGTTAGCCAGTTCCAGGCCGGCCATGGCATCTTTCGCGTAGATGACCGGCGCGCCATATTCAGGAGCGATGCGCGTGTCGGCAAACATGCGGGAAAGGGCCGCACCGCCGATCATCAGCGGGACATTGATACCGGCAGCCTTCAGATCGGCTGCCGTGATCGCCATCTGCAGGGCACTCTTGACGAGCAGCCCGGAGAGCCCGATAAAGTCCGGCTGTTCACGCCGCGCAGCATCTATCAGCTCTTCAGGTCCGACCTTGATTCCCAGGTTAATTACCTGAAAACCATTATTGGAAAGGATAATCTCGACCAGATTCTTACCGATGTCATGAACATCACCCTTGACTGTCGCCAGCAGCATCTTACCCTTGCTGGAACTTTCACCTTTTTCCAGATGCGGCTCCAGATGCGCTACGGCGGCTTTCATCGCCTCTGCCGATTGAAGTACTTCTGCCACAATCAGCTGATTGTCATTAAACAGACGTCCCACCTCCGCCATGCCGGCCATCAGCGGGCCATTGATGATATCCAGCGGTTTGTCACCACCCGCCAGGGCCTCATCCAGATCGGTTGTCAGCCCGTTCTTGATCCCCTCGATGATGTACCGGGACAACCGTTCATCAAGCGGGAGGTCAGCCGCAGGGACGTGTACAACCTGCTGCTTGTCGCGAAATGCCGCGGCAAAGGCGGCAACCGGATCACCCCCGCGCCAGAAAATCAGATCCTCTGCCAGGCGCAGCTCCTCCGGCGGGATTGACGCGTAACGCTCCAACTTTTCTGTATTGACAATCGCGTAAGTAAGGCCGGCCTTGACACAGTGATGAATAAAAACTGCGTTCAGCACTTCCCGTCCCGCCAGCGGCAGACCGAAAGAAACGTTTGATATTCCGAGAATGGTACTGCAGCGGGGAAATGCTTCTGCAATCAGGCGCACACCTTCAATTGTTTCCACCGCCGAACCTATATAACTGGCGTCGCCGCTCCCCACCGGAAACACCAGCGGATCGAAAATCAGATCTTCCGGGCGCAGACCGTATGTAGTAACCAGTAGATCGTAGGAACGGCGGGCAATAGCCAGCTTGCGCTCACGGGTAATCGCCATGCCGTGCTGCGGGTCTTCATCGATACATCCCACCACCACCGAACCGCCGTAGCGATGCAGCAGCCTCGAAACGGCAGCAAAACGACGTTCACCATCCTCCAGATTAATGGAATTGAGAATACATTTCCCCTGCAGCCGCTGCAGTGCCAGCTCCATGATTTTCGGGTCGGTCGAGTCGATCATGATCGGTGCGCGCACCTTGCGGGGGATAAAATCCAGCAGCCGCGTCATATCGGATGTTTCGTCGCGGTCCGGGTTGGCCACGCAGACATCGATCACCTGGGCACCCCCCTTGACCTGGTCCCGGGCAATCTCGGCACCCTCTTCAAAACGTTCCGCCACAATCATGTTTTTAAATTTACGGGATCCGATCACGTTGGTTCGTTCGCCCACCAGCACCGGACGGACATCTTCTTCTATCGTCAACGTCTCAATTCCGGAAACTGCGCGACGGCACGTAACTGACGGACGGCGAGGCGGTTTACCGGCGACCATGCGGGCAATAGCGGCAATATGATCCGGAGTTGTACCGCAGCAGCCCCCCACAATGTTGAGCCATCCTGCATCCACAAAACGGGACAGCTTTACCGCCAACGAATCAGGTGATTCCGCATAATGGCCATTTTCGTCAGGAAGACCGGCATTCGGATACACCGATACATGACAGGAGGCAAGCTCAGATAATGTCCGGAGGTGATCAGTCATGAATTCCGGCCCGGTAGCACAGTTCAGACCGATGCTGATCAATCCCAGGTGGTCCTCCAGATGAGCCAGACTGGTGTACAGCGCTTCAACCCCCTGCCCCGCAAGCATGGTCCCGGTCGGTTCGATCGTACCTGACACCATGATCGGCACCCGCTGACCGCACTCCTCAAAGGCCACGCGGATTCCCTCTGCAGCAGCCTTCAGATTCAGAGTGTCCTGCGCCGTTTCCAGCAGCAGCAGATCCACACCGCCAGCCAGAAGTCCCAGCGTCTGCCCGCGAAAGGCCTGTACAAGCTGGTCAAACGTCACGCCACCGGTAACTGTGATTGTTCGCGTGGTCGGCCCCATGGAACCAGCCACCCAGCGCGGTTTTTCAGCGGTGGAGAAGGCATCGCAGGCACGTCGGGCAATCAAGGCCGCCTGCCGGTTCAACTCGAACACCTGATCCTGTAGACCATACTCGGCAAGGACAATATCCGTTGAACCGAATGAATCGGTTTCAACAATATCAGCCCCTGCCGCCAGATAGGCACGATGGACATTCTCAATCACATCGGGGCGGGTCAGTACCAGATACTCGTTACACCCTTCATATTCAGCGCCGCCAAAATCTGCGGCAGTCAGATTGCAAGCCTGCAGCTGAGTTCCCATGGCACCATCAATCACCAGAATACGTTCAGAAAGTGCGGAAAGAATGCTCTGTGTCATACGGGGAATCCTCCGTGTAAGTAAACTACAGCCGATAATAGTACATGCTCCGCACGCCGCTGTCATCAGCAAAACCTGAATATTCTGCAACATGGATTGTTTGCAAAATGAGATTCACGTATACTTCCACCATACGCATCAGTACAGAGGAGGTTGCACATGGAATTACGCAGCACGCGCACGACAATACTGAATCAAGGCGACCCGGAGCAGAAACGGGATGAAATCCTCGCATACTTTCATGCGACCTTTGATATTGACGAGCAGCTGTACGAGACGCTTGCCTGCGACGATGCCTTCTTTTGCCGCGCTGACCGCCTGCGTCACCCGCTGATTTTCTATTTTGGCCATACCGCAACCTTCTATATCAACAAGCTGATCGTCGCCCGGGTCATTGACGCCCGCATCAACCCGCGATTTGAGTCACTCTTTGCCGTGGGTGTGGACGAAATGTCCTGGGATGACCTTGATGAAACCCACTATGACATGCCGACTCGCGCTGAGGTCAAAGAGTACCGCGACCGCGTCCGGGAACTAATTGACGGGTTAATCCGGCGCCTGCCCTTGACGCTGCCGATCGCATGGAATGACCCGGTTTGGGCAATAATGATGGGAATCGAACACCAGCGCATCCACCTTGAGACATCTTCAGTGCTGATTCGTCAGCTCCCGATCAATATGGTGCGGCAGCTCCCGCCCTGGGCAACCTGCCCGGATGCGGGCGAACCGCCTGTTAATACTCTCATTGGTATCGCAGGCGGACCGGTTGCACTCGGCAAAGAGAAGAATCATCCACTGTACGGCTGGGATAACGAGTACGGCACCCATTCCGCAGCAGTGACGGACTTCAAGGCGGCACAACACCTTACCTCCAACCGGGAGTTTTTTGCATTCGTCGAGGCGGGGGGCTATCGGGAGCAGCGGTGGTGGACCGAGGAGGGGTGGAACTGGCGCGAGTTCAAACAGGCCGAATACCCACTGTTCTGGATCAAAAACGGGGGCCAATGGAAGTTGCGGACGATGGCAGCGGAGCTGGATATGCCGTGGAATTGGCCCGTTGAGGTAAACTACCTTGAGGCCAAGGCGTTCTGCACCTGGAAAGCGGCCCACACCGGCACCCCGATCCGCCTGCCGAGTGAAGATGAGTGGACCCGGCTGCGTGATCTTTCTAAGCTCCCCGACCAACCGTACTGGACCAGGGCTCCTGGCAACATCAACCTGGAGTGGTGGGCATCCCCCTGCCCGATTGACCGTTTCAAATGCGGTGATTTTTACGACGTTATCGGCAATGTATGGCAATGGACCGAAACCCCGATTTACCCGTTTCACGGTTTTAAGACCCACCCCTGGTACGACGATTTTTCAACGCCGACGTTTGACACCCGCCATAACCTCATCAAGGGTGGTTCCTGGATTTCCACCGGCAACGAGGCAACCCGTGATGCCCGATACGCTTTCCGACGACACTTTTTCCAGCATGCCGGTTTCCGCTATGTTGAAAGTTCTGCGCCGGTTGTAATCCATGATGATCACTATGAGAGCGATGCCCTGACAGCACAGTACTGTGATGCCCACTACGGCCCCCGGCATTTTGACGTTGCCAACTTCCCGCAGGCCTGTGCACAGATCTGTCTGGAACAGATGGGGGGACGCACCAAAGGTCACGCCCTTGATCTTGGCTGTGCACTGGGGAGAGCATCATTCGAGCTGGCTCAGGGGGGCTTTGCTCAGGTGACCGGTCTGGATTTTTCCACCCGCTTCTTCCGTCTTGCCGATAAGATGCGCGATGATGGGTATCTGCGCTACGCCCTTCTGGAAGAGGGCGACATTGTTTCATTCCATGAAATTGGGCTTAAAGATCTAGGGTTGGAAGCAACCAGCAACCGGGTCCAGTTTTTCCAGGGGGATGCCTGCAACCTGCCGGAAAAATTCAGCGGCTATGATCTGGTACTGGCCGCCAACCTGATTGACCGGCTCTACTCACCACGCCGGTTTCTCTCCATGATTCACCAGCGGATGAATCCGGGTGGACTTTTGGTGGTGACATCACCCTACACCTGGCTGGCAGAATATACAAAAAAAGAGGAGTGGTTGGGAGGTTATCGTGATGCCGGTGAGCCGGTCTGGAGTCTGGATGGCTTGAAAAATGCGCTGGCGCCGCATTTCGATTTGGTGGGAGAACCGCAGGATGTGCCGTTTGTCATTCGCGAAACGCGGAGAAAGTTTCAACATACGGTGGCGCAGCTTACTGTCTGGAGCCTTAACTCGTCCCGATAAACAGAGTATCCCGGGATACGCATTTGAAACACGGAGCAGCGGAGTAAAATCAGAGCATAATCTTCTTGATAATTTTTTTTGAGCCTCACCTTTTTTTGCGAGCGGTGTGTCTCATGTAACGCTTTGATTTCTCAGTTGCTCCATTGCGCTGTGTTATTGAGAACTGCATTCTTCAGGATTATTCATGTGCAGCAGAAGTGTCTCACAACGAGGAAAGGCGCTGCATCTGCAGCGCCTTTCCTCGTTAAGCTCTGGTAATTCAATCAAGTGCGTGTGTTAGTCACGGTTGATACGGCGTTTTCCATAAACTGCCAGACTGAAGACTCCGAGCCCAAGCAGAACCATCGAACCGGGCTCTGGAACCGGAGCAGACTGGCCGATCAGGTTGTCGTTTCCGCACTGCATGGTGTTGTGGAACAGCGCGCCATTGCTGAGATCGATGGGGCTGATGTCAAAGGTTGCAACAAAATGCCTGTTGTCCGTGCCCCATCCGGAGAAACCGGTATCATCCTTAGAAACCTTACCATAGGTATTGAAACTACCCGTTGAAATAACGGACCCACCTGAAACATACAGCCACGGATTTGAGGCTTTGTTGTATTGCGCTCCATACTCGGTATCTTGGACAAGTGAACTGTCGGTGAGTTTTACAAGATCAAATGTCCCATTGCCCCAGTTAACATCAAGCACGTAGTCATATTTAAAGTTGCTATTGCTGACATTTTTGTAACCCGGGTTGTAGTTATAATTGGGGATTAAATTAGGTGCATACACGGCATCACCGTTGATATCGATAAAGATATCGCCCGCCGCCATTCCCTCTTGCCCGGTGTAGAAGTTGTACCCGCCGGCGATGGTAAGCGCCTTGTTTTTCAGGAAGAAACCCTCAAGATCCCATACCTGGCTCTGCACCATGCCACTTTCCGCTTCGTTGTCTTCCTTGGCCGCACCAAGTCCGTTCGGTGCGAGACCATCGTACTTGGTTATTTCAGTTCCGTATGGTGTCGCGTAGGCACTCCCGGAACCAAGCAAAGTCGCAGCGGCCAGAATAAATGCAGCAACTGCTATTTTTGCGGCGAATGCAATTTTTAACGTTCTCATGGTCAGCCTCCTCAATAAACAGGCTTGTAATCAGTTTCATACAAACATCTGCTTATTGTGTGCCAATCACATAACAGTCTTATATTATTACATTTAAATAAATCGTGCCGCTTCTGAAATACTCAAAAAGCTGCATCTGTAAAAAAACCCGACAATCTGTACGGGAATTTTTTGCATGCACCTATTTTAATTAAATACAGAGGGTTACCACCGTAGCACCATCTCGCCCTTCATGCGGTTCTCCTGACCGGAACCCCTCCACAAGCGGGTATCGCTCAAGCTCTCCCCGTACTGCATCCCGCAGCCGACCGGTGCCGATCCCGTGGATTATCCTCACTTCCCGCAAACCGGCAGCAGCAGCGTGATTGATGAACGGCTCCAGCTCCGACAAGGCTTCTTCCACCCTCATGCCGATCAGCTTGATCTCACGCTGTTCACTCTCACCGATATTGGTTTTCCATGGCGCGGCCGGCTGTTTATTCCCGCTCTTCCCGGACGCTCCCTGTGGAACGTACAGATCGGACACCGCCACATCCAACTCCATACGTCCGACCCTGACGCGCGCCTTGGCCTGACGGCCATCAAGCGACAGTACTATGCCGTCATACCCCAGTGAAGCGATATGGACCGTGTCACCCGGATTAACCGATTTCAGCGCACGCCGCTGCGGCATGGCACTCCGGGGTTGGAGCTGCGCAATAAGTTCCGTTTCCGCCTGACGCAACTCATCGACAATGCCGCTCCGCTTCTCCCGTTTCATCTCGTCCAGCAGTGCATTCGTACGCCGCCTCGTGGCTGAAATAAGCTCTTTGGCATCATTCCATCCCTTTTCAGCAGCTTCTTTACGAATCCGCAAGACTTCATCAGCCCGGGCATCAAGATCTGCGCTCCGGCGGTCAAGCGATTGCTCACGTGCGGCAAGAGCCGCGCGAAGATCCTCGAAATCTTTCCTCTTCTGGCGCAGTTCTGTCAATAATCCGGCAAACTCACTGCCGGCATTGCCGAGCATCTGACGGGCAAACGAGATTACCCGCTCCGGCATGCCAAAACGGCGGGCGATTTCCACGGCGTGGGATTGCCCCGGTTCACCAACTATCAAGCGGTACAGCGGAGTAAAGCTGGCATCATCAAACTCCATTCCGGCGTTGATCATCCGTGGCGACTGGTGGACAAAGCCGATAATATCGCTCAGATGCGTAGTCGCAATTACCATGCATCCCTGCAGTTGCAGCTCATGGAGAACACCGCAGGCGATTGCCGCTCCCTGCAACGGTTCGGTGCCGGCTCCCAGTTCATCCAGCAGCACCAGTGTACGCGCTCCGCTCTGCCGGAGTATCTCCGAAACCCGGGCAGCATGGGCAGAGAACGTAGAATGACTCTGCTCGATGGACTGTTCATCACCAATATCAACCAGCAGCGCGTTCAGAAACGGGAACGTAGAGCGCGGGGATGCCGGCACCGGTAGACCGCAGAGTGCCATAAGGACAAGCATCCCGGCCGTCTTGAGAGCGATCGTTTTCCCGCCGGCATTGGGACCGGTAATCACCATGACTGACGCCGACTCTGCGGCAGGACCACCTAACGCCAGGCCGAGTGGCTCCACAGCTTTGAGTCTCCCCCGTTTTTGCATCAGCAGCAGCAATGGGTGACGGGCTTCAAACAAGCGCAGTTCACCCTGTTCATTTATCGTGGCAGGCTCAAGGTCAAATTCAATCGCAAAACGGGCCACACTGTTCAACAGGTCAATCTCAAGCAGCGTTTCAAAACAGGCAGCAATCTGATCTGCATCTTCGCGTAGCCAGGCAGACAGTTGGCGCAGAATGCGAATCTCTTCAGCCTTTTCTTCTGCAGCCAGATTTTCCAGTTCATTGACAAATGGAATGATCTCCAGCGGTTCCATAAAGGCAGTTTCGCCCGAAGAGGAAACATCGTGCACGACCCCTTTTACCATGCCTTTGGAATCCATACGCACCGGAATAACCCAGCGGCCGGAACGCTGCGTGATAAAATCATCCTGGAGAAATTTTTCGATGCCGCTGTCCCGGATAATTTCCTCGATTTTTCTCCGGATTCGACCTGCCAGAGTCCGCTTGGCACGGCGGGTCTCCTTGAGCAGCGTCGAGGCGGAATCCATAATACTGCCGTCACTGTCAATGGATGCGACAAGCGGTTCGAGAATATCGGCAAATCCGCGCAACTGCGGCTCAATTGATTTCAATAGCGGCATATCATCCCGGTGTACACATTGGCGAGACAGTGCGGTATACAGCCGCAGCACCGGTATGAACAACAGCAGTTCGAGCGGGGCAAGAATCGCTCCGACCGGCCTCAGAAGTTCGAGATATGGCCGGATATCATCAAAGTGGCCCAGTGCAAGCGAGATTCCGGACCGATCAAGAGCACGGATTTCAGTAATCCTCCCGGCTATTGTTCTGATCTCATGAAGATTGGAGCCGGGGCGGATGTTGCTGATGCGCTCATTAGTGCAGGGACTATGTGCATGTCGGGAAATTTCAGCAAGAAGTGTGGTAAATTCGAGCCGGGCAAGCGTTTCAGAAGCTATCATGTGGGGAACCTGTGTGTTATAAGGAGTTTACTGAAGAAAAGTGTATCATAGTTTTGTGGTTCGGTGCCACATTCTCAAGTGGAGGATCAGAGACTCCCATGCATCTGGAAAAGCTACAGGCTTTTGTACTCTCAAACTCCGACTATGGTGAAAGCGACCGGATCGTATCGTTGTTCACGCTTGAGCATGGCCGTTTGAAGGGGTTTGCCCGAGGGGCACGCAACAGCCGCAAACGATTCGGTCCTGCACTGGAACCATTTGCCCGCATCAATCTCCAGCTTGCCCACAAAGAGGGTCTCTCCTCTCTGCGCAGCGCTGATGTCATCACCCTCTATCCCGGAATCAGGGGCGAGCTCTGTGCCATTGCCCATGGGCTGTATGCCTGTGAACTGATTGAGTCCCTCACGCCGGAAGGGCATCCGATACCACGGCTCTATAGACTGCTGGCCTCCTATCTGGAACGTCTGGATTCCAGTCTGAAAGGCGGCGATCATCCCGTTCCTCATCATTCCGGCCTCAACGCCGACCGGCGAATGTTTGAGATTAATCTGCTTAATATCCTTGGCTACCGGCCTTCTCTGCATGACTGCAGTCGTTGCGGTTCCGGGTTCGATGCCCGTGGTGCACTGATACAACCGGGGGGAGAACTTGCATGTCGTTTCTGTGCTGCCACCGGTCGCCTGATGTCATTGGACTCACTGCAAAAACTGGATTCCTGCCTCACTACCAGTCGCTTCGGACAGGTTGCCTTTGATTTGGATTCGCTGCAGATGGCCGGTATTCTGCTGGACGAGTCACTTGCAACTCACACGTCAAGAAAATTCAGAAGTCTCGAGTTCCTGCAGCAGACCTGCGGTTAGAGTCGCATCCCGTGCAGGGACTTGACATTATATAAATCATGATTATGTTTTTGGTGTAAGGTAGCAGCCTATACCGAAATGTAAGGAGGATACAGCCATGGCACTTGTAAAGTACAGTCCGTTACGGGAGTTGCGCACCATGCAGGATCAGATGAACCGGCTCCTCAATCTTTCCTGGAACCATGATCTGCCCAGTGAAGACATTAAAGAGGGTCTCTGGCAGCCGGCGGTCGACATCTATGAGACTGCTGATTCGATCGTCATCAAGGCAGAACTTCCTGATGTTGACCGGAAAGACATTGATGTTCGCATTGAAGACAGCACCTTGATCCTTAAAGGCGAGCGAAAACATGAGGACGAAGTAAAAAAAGAAAACTATCACCGTATTGAACGGTATTTTGGCACGTTCTCACGCAGTTTCAGTCTGCCGACAACGGTGGATCAGGAGAAGGTTGAGGCAAATTGCGACAAAGGGATATTGACGATTACTCTTCCCAAAAAAGAGGAAACAAAACCAAAGCAGATCAGTATTCAGGTAAAGTAAGAGTGAGTTGGCATTATCTGGAAAAGGAACGAGAGCCGGGAAAAACCCCGGCTCTCGTCAGTTTGGGGGGAGCTGTTGTCCAGTCATCACACGAGCGGCGTTTCTTTCTTTTCGGCTGATGGCACGTCCTTGACCGCCTGAGATACGGATGCTCCCGAAGCAGGCGCGGCAAGCGGTTCAGCCGGCGCAGTCGCTGCTGCCGCCTGAGGTACTTCGGTAGCAACTGCTGTCTGGAGTGTTGCGGGTTCAACCACTGCCGTATGGACAGAAACGGATTCAACGGTTGCCGCAGCGTCCTGTACCTGGGGTGCAGGGGTCTTGAACGGTTCTGAGGCTTTGTTTGCCTCTTCCTGAACCGATTGCTGGAATCCTTCCGATGCCTTCTTAAAATCGGCAAGTGTCTTGCCGAGGGTTTTGGCCAGTTCAGGTAATTTCTGAGGGCCGATAACGATCAAGGCTATCACAAGAATTATTATCATTTCCGGCATACCAATTCCAAACATGATGATCTCCCTTTAAAACGTTCAACAGTTAATAGTTTCTCGTATTAAAAACGGAAATGCTTCCGTTGGCAATAGAATTCTGCTTTTTACGCCGTTTTTTGCCCTTGCCATTTATTCCTGCTGTGCTATCATGCCCAAAATTTAGGCAGATCAAGACCGTTTTTTCCCGTCCGGTTCGCATCGCCCAGTGTGTATCATGCTAAAACCATTAACAATTGGCTCTCTCGTTCTCCGGCACAATGTCGTGCTCGCCCCTCTCGCGGGAATTACAAACCTACCGTTTCGCCTGATCTGTCGTCAGGAAGGGGCGGCCTTCGCGTACACTGAGATGGTCAGTGTCAATGGTTTAGTTCGCGAAGGTGCAAAAACGGTGGCACTCCTTAAAAGCTCGTCCAATGATCGCCCGCTCGGCATCCAGCTTTTCGGTGACAGGCCTGCTGACCTGGCCGAGGCGGCGCGTATGGTAGAGGGATACGGCGACCTTCTTGACATCAATATGGGCTGCCCGGTGCGCAAAGTCGTTGGGACCGGTGCAGGCAGCGCACTCCTGCAGGACCCTCGCAAGATTGCCGCCATTGTCCGCGCAGTACGCACCGCAACGACTCTGCCATTGACAATAAAAATCCGTTCCGGATGGCACTGCGGAGACAACAATTTCCAGGAAGTCGGGCATATTGCCGAAGCCGAGGGGTGTGATGCCGTTACTCTCCACCCCCGCAGCCGCAGTCTCATGTTTTCCGGCCAGGCGGACTGGGGCCAGCTGGCGGAATTGAAAGCGGCTCTTTCGATCCCCGTGCTCGGAAGCGGCGACCTGTTTACTCCCGAAGATTGCCTGCGCATGCTTCGCGAAACCGGATGTGACGGGGTTATGATTGCCCGTGGTGCGCTTGGCACCCCCTGGATATTCAGACAGGTGCAGGAGCTGGGAAATTCCGGCAGCTATGCTCCGGTACGGACCGCAGAGCGGGCTGAGACCATTGAAAGGCACCTTGACCTTTTTATTGAGGAACGTGGTGAGGCAATTGCGGTTCGGGAGATCAAGAAGCATATTGGGTGGTATGCCAAAGGGTTTGCCGGGGCATCCGAAATTCGCCGTACTGCCAATTCGGCACAATCACTTGCAGATATTCACACACTGACAGATCGGATACGGAGCGTATCCGACGATGCACACCACGCTCCCGATTACTATGCCGAGTGAACAGCGACAGAAAATACGTGATGACTATTACGCCACCGTCATCGACAGTGTCGGTGACGGCGTTATCGTTGTCGCAAGTGACGGCCGGATAACCCTGTGCAACCCGGCAGCCCAGGAAATCACCGGGTTTTCGCAGAAGCAGGCCCAGGGAGCAGCATTTGACAAGTTGTTTTCGCTTGAAACGACTCTGATCGAAATGCTGGCGAAAACATTACGTACCGGTATCACTATCTCGGATCATGAGAATGTCGTGGTCCGCTCCACGGGCAGAATCACACCGGTTGCCGTTACCTGTTATCCCCTGCTTGAAGGGAGCGGCGAAAATATCGGCGCAATTTTGACGTTGAAAGACATTACCTACATTCGTGAACTGGAAGCGGCGGTACGCCAGGTTGACCGCCTTTCCACGCTCGGAACCCTCGCTGCAGGACTGGCTCACGAGATCAAAAATCCTTTGGGGGGAATCAAAGGTGCTGCCCAATTGCTGGAGCGGGAATTTGAGCCTGAAAGCGAAATGCTCGAATATACGCGGGTCATGATCCGTGAAACGGAACGCATCGACCATATCATACGCGAGTTGCTGGAACTGGCTTCGCCACGGTCTCTGAAGCTCGCCCCGGTCAATCTTCACAAGATTCTCGGTGATATCCTGCTGTTGCAGAACCAGGCCGTCGCAGACAGGGATATCCTGTTTATCAAGCATCTTGACCCCAGTATCCCTGAGATAATGGCGGACGAAGAGTTGCTGACCCGACTGTTTCTGAATCTGATTTGTAACGCCATTGACGCCATGGGACAGGACGGTCGTCTGACAGTGACAAGCAGGGTGCTTTCCGATTATCGTATGGCCCAGAATGAGCGGCACTCTCGAATGGTCGTCATTGAAGTTGCTGACGACGGCCCCGGCATCCCCCCGGAGGATCTGGAAAATATCTGGACACCGTTTTTCAGTACAAAGTCGACCGGGACCGGACTGGGGCTGACAATATGTCACAAAATCGTCTCAGAACATCGCGGCATGATCAAGGCCGAATCAGACTCTGGGCATGGAACTAAATTCACGGTATTACTGCCATTGGTACGATAAACTAACACTGAGGTCCACTATGCCACTTAACAGAATTCTGGTCGCCGATGATGAGGAAAGTATCCGTTGGGTACTTTCAAAGGCTCTCAAACAAAAGGGGTTCAGTGTCGACCTGGCACATGATGGCCGTCACGCCTTGGAACTTATAAAAGACAACTGCTATGACCTGGCCATCCTTGACATCAAGATGCCCGGCATTACCGGACTGGACCTTCTTGATAAGATTCGTGAACGGAACAGTGACCTCCTGGTAGTCATCATGACCGCCGAAGCCAGCATGAAGAACGCCGTTGAAGCGATGAAACGGGGGGCATATGACTACATCACCAAGCCGTTTGATCTTGATGTCATTGACGCCATTATCGAAAAAGTCGCACGGGCACGCGACATTGCCGGGCAGGTTGTTACTCTCAAGCAGGAACTGAAAGATCGCTATCAGGTCGAAAAGAACATCGTTGGTAATTCATCCGCCATGCAGGAGGTGTATAAAACCATCGGGAAAGTTGCTGTCAGCGATGTTACAATCCTGATCCAGGGGGAATCCGGCACCGGCAAGGAACTGGTCGCACGGGCTGTCCACTACAATGCCGGTCGCCTCGGAAAACCGTTTATTGCAATCAACTGCGCTGCAATACCTCGTGATCTTCTGGAAAGTGAGCTGTTCGGGTCAGAAAAAGGGGCTTTTACCGGTGCAGGAGAACGGAA